>JBBDXT010000004.1:454964-754964 GCA_040902225.1 Chloroflexota bacterium | reverse complement strand
CGGAGCGGCTGCGCGCCTCCCTCGAGGCCGATGCGGACGTCGCTCCGTCCCTGGCCGACTCACCGGCCTTCACGGCCGCCATGCGTCGGGTCGCGAGCGATCACCTGGCGTCCGTGTACGTGGACCTGCCACGAGCGGTTGGCCTGGCGGCGGGGGATGAGCTCGGAGGATTCGGCACCGCGGCCCTGGCGCTCACCGCGGATGCCGACGGCCTGCGCATCGGCGGCGTGGCCCCGTTCACCGCAGACGCCGCCAGCGAAAGTGCCCGCGCGGCGTTCGCGCTCGGCACGCAGCAGTCCACCCTCGCCGGCTGGATGCCGCGGACCACGAGCGCCGAGGTCGTCCTCTTCGGCGCCGCACAGAGCTTCGAGGACCTGGAGGCGAGCCTGGCTGGCGAGACGGCCCTCACCCCCGCGATCGATGCGCTGAACCAGCTCCGCGGGATCGCAGCTCTCGGGCTGGGGATCAACTTCAACCGCGACCTGCTGCCGCTCTTCGATGGCGAGGGCGCGGTGGCGCTGCAGAGCTTTGACGCCGATGGCTTCCACGCACAGGTTCTGCTGCGTCCGTCCGATGCGGCTGCTGCGCAGGCTGCCCTCGATCGGATGCGGTCTTCACGGGCCGATCGCGGGTCGAGGGTGACCACGAGCGAGGTGGCGGGCACCACGATCACCACGGTCGCAGTCGTGCCGATCGGCACAGTCTCCTACGCGATGCTGGACGATGTCGTGATCCTGGCTCTCGATCCGGCCGACGTCACGGCGGCGTTGGAGGCGCATGCCGCCGGAGAGACGCTTGCCAACGACGATCGGTACCGGGCGCCGTTTGAGCTCGCCGGTGCGCACGCCGGCAACGAATTCTGGGCCGACCTACCAACCATGGTCGACGCGGTGGCTGGCATCTTCGACCCCGGAAACGAAGTTCGCGATATCCTCCACCAGATCGGCGAGCTTGCAATCAGCGCAACCGCCACCGACGATCGGCTGGAAATCAGTGGCGTGCTGACCGTCAGATGAGATCAGAGACTTCGCAACGGCAGGTGACTGCCGTCACAGCAGCAGAGAGGTAGAGAACCTTTGGCAGTACGCATTCGGCTCTCACGCGTGGGAGCCACCAAGCGGCCCAGCTATCGGGTGGTGGTCATCGACCGGCGTCGACCGCGTGATGGCCGCGCGCTGGAGATCCTCGGGTTCTACGACCCGCTGACCAAGCCGGCCACCGTCAAGATCGACGCTGAGCGATTGGCTGTCTGGATGGGCAAGGGTGCCCTGCCCTCGGACACCGTAGCGAAGCTGATCAAGATCAACGGCAGCGCGCCGTCGGCCGCTGGAGCGCCCGCGCTCGAATCGCCTGCTCCCAAACCGAAGCGCTCGCGCAAGAAGGCAGCCGCTGCAGCCAAGTCTGAGGAGGCTCCCGCGGCTGAGGAGGCTCCCGCGGCTGAGGAGGCTCCCGCGGCTGAGCCCGCTGAAACGGACGAGGCCGCAAAGTGAAGGCCTTCCTCGAGTACGTCGCACGCTCGCTCGTCGACGATCCTGACGCTGTTGTGGTCGAGGTCAGCGAAGCCAATGACGAGGTCACCCTGACCCTCAAGGTTGGGGAGGGCGACATGGGCCGCATCATCGGGCGCGACGGGCGGATCGCGAATGCCATCCGCAGCCTGCTGCGGGTGATGGGCGCGCGCGACGGGCGGCATGTCGAGCTGGAGATCGTCGGCGACGACTGAGCGCCTCGCGGTCGCGCGCGTGCTTGGCGCCAAGGGCCTCGCCGGCTCGCTGCGCATCGAAGCCCTCACCGATCATCCCGAGCGGCTGGCCGCCGGCGCGTCGATCTGGATCGAGGACGAGACGAGCTCGCGAATGATCCTCGAGGCCGGCTTTGGCGGTCGGGTGCCGGTTCTTCGGCTCGAGGGGATCTCTGACCGCGCCGCGGCTGAGCAGCTGGCCGGGCGCTATCTGGAGGCGTCGGCGGAGCCCCTGCCTCCGGACACCTATTACTGGCATCAGCTGATCGGCCTCGCGGCCATCGACGAGACGGGGAACGAGCTGGGGCAGGTGGTGGAGATCTTCAGGGCCGGCGAGAACGAGGTGTACCGCATCGAGGGTCCCGCCGGCGAGCTGCTCGTTCCGGCGCTGCGCGAGGTGGTGCGCTCGATCGACGTCGGGTCCGGGCGTATGGTCGTTCGGTACGATGCGGAGGAGGTCTGATCGATGGGAGCCGAACGGTCCGACACGCTGCTCCACTTCGATGTCGTCACGCTCTTTCCCGAGCTGTTCGACGCGCCGCTGCGCACCTCGGTCATCGGCCGGGCGGTCGAGCGCGGCATCATCTCGGTGGCGGTTCACGACCTGCGCACTCACGGCATCGGGCGGCACCGGGTCGTCGACGACGCTCCCTACGGTGGGGGAGCGGGGATGGTGATGCGCCCCGAGCCGCTCTTCGCCGCCATTGAGCCGCTCCGCGCGGATGGTGCACAGGTGATCCTGCTGGACCCCGCCGGCGAGCGCCTGACCGATCCGCTGGCTCGCGATCTCGCCGCGGCACGGCACCTGGTTCTGGTCTGCGGCCGATACGAGGGGATCGACGAGCGCGCCCGCGCCCTGGCTGACCGCGAGGTGAGCATCGGCGACTACGTCCTGACCGGTGGCGAGCTGCCGGCCCTGGTGCTCATCGATGCCGTTGGTCGCCTCGTCCCCGGCGTCATCGAGGCCGATTCTCACGAGTCCGACTCCTTCGCGGACGGCCTCCTAGAAGGGCCCCACTACACCCGCCCCGAGCAGTTTCGGGATGCGTTCGTCCCGCCCGTTCTGCTGTCAGGGCATCACGCCGAGGTTGCACGTTGGCGGCGGATCGAGGCCCTGCGCCGCACCCTCGCCCGCCGCCCGGATCTCCTCGCTGCTGCGCCGTTGTCGGATGAGGACCGGGCCATCGTGGAGGAGCTACGACGATCGGCGGATTGACGCCGCTTCAAATCACCGGAAAGAATCGTGCGTGACCAGCTTGCGCAATGCCCTCTCGCCATGGGCGATCGGTGGTCTCGTCCTCTGGCTGCTGGTGCTGGCGTTTGCGCTGGCGTGGACCATCCCGGTCTTCGCCAACGTTTCGAGTGGACCGGCATGCACGCCGACGCCATGCGCTGTCCGCACCACGACCGAGTGGCTTCCCAGCCTGGTCGTAGCGGCACTCGTGGCCACCCTCGTTGTTGCGGGTGGCTGGGGGTTGCTTACGTCAATTCGCCGTAGCCGATAGGCGTCGCCACCGCCTGGGGCTGGGGAACCAGCCCGTTGTCGAGACTCCGAGGCCGCTGCTATACTCCGCCCGTCGCGGCCGCAGGTCGGTCGCGTTCGTCACGTTCGCGCCGTTGCAGGCGTGCCATCGAGCCGATAATCCGCGGCTAATGCCGCGATAACGAGGTCTCCCGCAGGATGGATCCGATCAAGGAGCTCGAGCGCGAGCAGCTCCGCAGCGACGTCCCCGCGATCGCACCGGGCGACACCGTCAAGGTGTCGGTCAAGGTGGTGGAGGGGAGCCGCGAGCGAATCCAGATCTTCGAGGGGACGGTCATGCGGCTGCGTGGTGGCGGTCTGAATCAGCGCATGACGGTGCGCCGCATCGCGTCCGGCGTCGGCGTCGAACGCACCTTCATGGTGCACGCGCCGCGGGTCGAGAAGATCGAGATCGTGCGGCATGGCGTCGCTCGCCGCGCCCAGCTCTACTTCCTGCGCGATCGGGTCGGAAAGTCAGCCACCCTGCGCGAGCGCCGACCCGGCCGCTGAGCCGGTGGCCGGTCTCTTCCAATCACCAACGCGCCGCGCCAAACGGCCGGCCTCTCCTCCCCGTGATGCGCACATGCGGCACGAGCGCGAGCTGCGTCTCGCCGGGTTCCGCCGCATCGCGGGCATCGACGAGGTGGGGCGCGGGTCGCTGGCCGGACCGGTCGTGGCCGCCGCGGTGGTCCTCCCGGACCGACATCGGATCAAGGGCCTGCGCGACAGCAAGGTGCTCACCCGAGCTCGGCGCGAGGCGCTCTACGAGCTTATCCTCGACCGGGCGGAGGGGGTGGGCGTTGGCTGCATGGAGGTCGAGGTGATCGACCGCATCAACATCCTCCAGGCCACCAAGCTCGCGATGCGCCAGGCGCTCGGGCACTTGAGCCCGATGCCCGACCATCTCGTGATCGACGCACTCAGCCTGCGCGAGGTGGATCTCCCGCAACGACCGATCATCGACGGCGACGCCATCAGTGCCTCGATCGCCGCCGCCAGCATCGTGGCCAAGGTGACCCGCGATCGGATCTGCGCCGAGTTCGACACCCGCTATCCAGCCTACGGATTCGCCCGCAACAAGGGCTACGGCACGCGACGCCACGTCGAGGCGTTGATAAACGAAGGCCCGTGCGAATGGCATCGCCGCTCGTTCGCGCCCCTGCGCCTGATGCTCGCCGGGGAGCAGCTCTCGCTGGAGATGCTGCTCGACGGTCTGGTATTGACGGAAGAGGAGCTGGACCCCGAGGAATAGGGAGAATCGCTGCTCGCCTCCCGCCGAGGAGCGAACCTGGTGCCAGATCCGCGACATGCGCTTGGGGAGCGTGCTGAAGCGGCGGCCGCCACCTGGCTCGAGACGCGCGGCTGGACGATCCTCGCCCGACGCTGGCGCTGCCCTGAGGGCGAACTCGATCTCGTCGCGCGGGATCCTGACGGTGTGCTCGTTGCGATCGAGGTCAAGGTCCGTCGGACGGGCCGGGCCGGCGATCCGCTGGAGAGCATCGACCGGCAGCGCCTACGGCGCCTGCGGGCAGCCCTCGGCCGTTACAGGTCAGCCGTGCACGGGTCGGTCGACGAGGGACTTCGCGTCGACCTGGTGGCGCTTTGCCCAGGCGGGCAGGGCCGGTTGCGGCTCACCCACCAACGGGCCATCGACGCCTGGTGAGCGCTGAGCCTCTCAGCTGCCGAAGAGCTTCTCGAGCGCCAGGATCGAGGCGACGTACGGGCGGGTGACCTGGTAGACGCCGTGCTGATCGACTGCGGTCTGGCCCTGGTAGTAGGCCGCCAGCACCAGCCTGCGGTCACCGTGGTATCGGTCAAGGTAATGGCGCAGGAGGGCGACGCCGGCCCGTACGTTGGAGCGGGCGTCATACACGTCCACTCGGTGCCCGAGCATCGTGACGGCGACCCAGTCGGCGGTTGCCGGGGTGAGCTGCATGACACCCACCGCGCCGGCTCGGCTGACGAGGCTGCGCCGCCAGCCCGACTCTTGCCATGCCACGGCCAGCGCAAAGGCGACTGGCACTCCCCGCGCCTTCGCCTCGGCGCGGATGACGTCGCCGATCTCCTTGCGCTTCGCCACGAGCGACGACATGCCGGCGGGCATCTTGCTCTCCACCGACGCAGAGCCGTCTGCGCCCGGAATGGTGAGCCTCTGGCCGACCCGCAGGAACGACGGATTGGCGATCCCGTTTGCCTTGACGATGGAGGCGATCATTGACCCGTAGCGACGCGCAATGCCAGTCAGGTTCTCGCCCGACGTGACGACGTGGACCTTGCTGGCGGCCGCCGGCGCAGCCGGTGCCGGGGCTGTGGTCGACGGCGCGGTGCCGGGGATGGTGAGCCGCTGGCCGACGCGCAGGAACGACGGGTTGGCGATCCAGTTGGCCTTGGCGATGGCCTTGATGGTCGATCCGTAGCGACGCGCAATGCCGGTCAGGTTCTCGCCCCGCGCAACGACGTGCACGACCTCCCTCGCCCTCGGGGCCGGCGCCGCGGGACGGCTGGCGGCCTGTCCGCTGACTCGCAGGCGCTGGCCGGCGTAGATGCGATTCGGATCGGCGATCCCGTTGAGCGCGCGTAGCTGCTCGACGCTGACGCCGTGCTTCAGCGCGATCTCGCTGAGGGTATCGCCCAGCTGGACGACCACCACCCGGTCGGTCGCAGCGGCCGGGACGGAGATTGCGCCACCGGCAATGATCGCCACCAGGGCGGCGATGCGAACCAGGGGCAGGCGGATCCGGTATGGCATGCGATTGCGACTCCTCCACGAAATGGCAGCCGCATCGTCGCAGGCATCCCCACCCGGTCAAGGTACGAGAGGGATGTGGATTGGGGTACTTGTGTACCGTGTGCACGGGTCCCCGTGCCGGCCTGGGGGAGCTCGGAGCTCGCCGGTGCTATACTGCCGCCCGGTCAATCGCGTGCTCACACACGCGCAAGGGCCGAACGATCCCATCACACACGCCCGCTGATCCCGCGGTCAACGGTGCCCGTCGCACGCGACGGGTCGACCGACGGGAGTTGAAGGCGAGCGGAGGAAAGAACCGGAGGAATACCCTTGGCTGCCGTCAGCATGAAGCAGCTGCTGGAGGCCGGCGTCCACTTCGGACACCAGACCCGGCGCTGGAACCCCAAGATGCGCGACTTCATCTTTGGAGAGCGCAACGGGATCCACATCATCGACCTCGCCCAGACGGTCACCCGCCTGGATGCCGCCCTCGAATTCGTGCGCGAGACGATCCGTCGCGGAGACTCGATCCTCTTCGTGGGCACGAAGAAGCAGGCCCAGGAATCGGTCTCCCAGGAGGCCGAACGCTCCGCGCAGCACTACGTCAACAATCGCTGGCTGGGCGGGATGCTCACCAACTTCACGACCATCAAGCGCCGCATCCAGCGCCTCGAGGCGCTCGAGGCGAGGCGTGACGCCGGCGAATTCGAACGCCTCACCAAGAAGGAAGCCGGCAAGCTCACCGAGGAGATCACCAAGCTGAACACGGCCCTGGGAGGGATTCGTCGCATGCGGCGCGTTCCGGGCGCCCTCTTCATCGTCGACCCGCACCGTGAGTCGATCGCCGTTCTCGAAGCCAGGCGCCTCGAGATCCCGATCGTGGCCATGACGGACACGAACTGCGACCCCGATCAGATCGACTGGGTCATCCCGGCCAACGACGACGCCATCCGATCGGTGCGGCTGATCTGCGCCAAGGTGGCGGATGCCGCGCTTGAGGCCCAGGCCGAGCGACAGGCCCGCCTCGACGAGGAATTCGAGCAGGCCGAGGCGCTGCCGCCGGTGGACGACGCGGCGCTTGTGGCCGACGCCGACTACAGCGCGGCGCTGGCCAGCGGCGAGGCGCTCGTCTTCGAGCCGGAGCCCGAAGAGGACGAGGAGGAGGAGCGCCGAGCGCGCGCCCGCCGGGCGGCCGAAGCCTCCGAGGAAGAGACCGATGAAGATCCGACGCTTGCCTGAGGCAGCATCGGTCCTGACAGGAAGGAACGAACCACACGCGATGATCAGACCCGAGGACGTGAAGCGCCTCCGTGAGCAGACGGGGGCGGGGATCATGGATTGCAAGCGCGCGCTCGAGGAGAGCGCCGGCGATGTCGAGCAGGCCGTCGCCTGGCTTCGGGAGAAGGGCCTCTCCACCGCCGCCAAGAAGGCGGGCCGTGCGGCGCGCGAGGGCGTCATCTCCAGCTACATCCACCACGGCGCGCGCCTGGGAGTGCTGCTGGAGCTGAACTGCGAGACCGATTTCGTGGCGCGCACCGACGATTTCCAGCAGCTCGCCCGCGAGCTGGCGATGCAGGTGGCCGGCCTGTCGCCGAGCTGGGTGAGCCGCGACGATGTGCCCGCCGACGTGCTCGCCGAGCAGCGGCAGCAGTTTGCGGCGGACGCGGAGCGCGACGGGCGTCCGGCCGATCGCGTGGCCGAAATCGTGGAAGGCAAGCTCAACAAGTGGCTGGAATCGGTGTGCCTGCTGGAGATGCCGTTCCGCGACACGGAGAAGCGCGTCAGCGACCTCATCAGCGAGAAGATTGCCCTGCTGGGTGAGAATATCCGGGTCGCGCGCTTCGCGCGCATGGCGGTCGGGGAGACCGCGGAACGCGACGGCCAGGAGGCCGCCTAGATTGACCGATCCCGCTCGCGACATTGCCAGGCTGCCGCACCGGGTGCTCCTGAAGCTCTCGGGCGAGGCGCTGATGGGCGACCGCCAGTACGGGATCGACCCGGACGTGGTGCGTGGCATCGCCGCCCAGGTGGCCGAGGCGCGCCGTGATGGGATCGAGGTGGCGGTGGTGGTCGGCGGCGGCAACATCTTCCGTGGAGTTGCGGCAGCCGCGTCGGGCATGGATCGCGCGACGGCCGACTACATGGGCATGCTCGCGACGGCCATGAACGGGCTGGCGCTGCAGGACGCCCTTGAGCAGGCGGAGTGCCCGACGCGCGTGATGAGCGCGATCGCGATGAACGAGATCGCGGAGCCGTACATTCGGCGCCGAGCGGTGCGGCACCTCGAAAAGGGACGCGTGGTGGTGCTCGTGGCAGGGACCGGGAACCCATACTTCACGACCGATACCGCCGCAACCCTGCGGGCCGTTGAGCTGGCGGCCGAGGTGATCCTGAAGGCGACTCGCGTCGACGGCGTGTACGATGCCGATCCCGAGAAGCACCCTGGTGCGACGCGCTTCGCTCAGATCGGCTATACCGAGCTCCTTGCCAGCCGGCTCGAGGCGCTCGATGCCACGGCCGTGAGCCTGGCGATGGACAATGAGATGCCAATCGTGGTCTTCGACATGACGCAGCCAGGGAACATCCTGCGTGCCGTGCGCGGCGAGACGATCGGAACCCGCATTGGGGGCGAGGAGCGGTCGTGACCCACCCAGAGATCCTGGCGGCGGAGCCGAAGATGCAGCGCTCGGTGGAGGCGATGGAACGCGACTTTGCGGGGATCCGCACAGGACGCGCATCGACCGCGCTCGTGGAGCGGATCCAGGTCGAGTACTACGGCACTCCGACTCCGCTGAACCAGATCGCCGGCATCAGCACGCCCGACCCGCACCTGATCGTGATCCAGCCGTGGGACCGATCGGTCCTGTCGGCGATCGAGCGCGCCCTCATCAAGAGCGACATCGGCCTCACGCCGAACGTCGACGGAACCGTTGTCCGGCTCAGCGTGCCACCGCTCACCGAGGACCGTCGCCGAGAGATGGTGAAGCAGGTCCGCAAGCGCGCCGAGGAGGCGCGGGTCGAGCTGCGAGTGCACCGGCGCGAGGTTGCCGATCACCTCAAGAAGGCCCTCCGTGACGGCAGCCTCTCGGAGGACGAGGAGCGCCGCGAGCTCGAGGCCCTGCAGCGCATGACCGACCGCTTCGTCGAGCTTGTCGAGGCGCGCGGCGAGCGCAAAGAAGCGGAAGTGATGGAGGTCTGAGGCGCTGCCGCTCCGTGAGCATCCGCGACACGTCGCGATCATCATGGACGGCAACCGCCGCTGGGCCGCAGCGCGCGGCCTGCCGGCCATCGCCGGCCACGTCCAGGGTGTGGAGGCGATCCGTCCCATCGTTCGGGTCGCCCCCGACAAGGGGATCGAGGTCCTGTCGCTGTACGTCTTCAGCCGCGAGAACTGGCGGCGCCCCGATGACGAGGTGACAGGCCTGCTGGGCCTGATCGACGGTGCGGTCCGCCAGCACACCGACGAGCTCGTGGCGCAGGGTGTTCGCGTACGGGTCATCGGTCGCCTGCACGAGGCACCCGCCGACATCGTGCGCTCGATCCGCGAGGCAGAGGATCGGACCCGGGGCGGGGAGCGCATGGCACTCAACATCGCCTTCAACTACGCCGGTCGCGCCGAGATCATCGACGCCACTCGTGCCCTGGTCGCCGCCGGCGTGCCCGCCCACGAGATCGACGAGGATCGCTTCGGCGAACATCTCTACACCGCCGGTTTGCCCGATCCGGACCTGATCGTCCGCACCGGAGGGGAGCAGCGCACCAGCAACTTCCTGCTGTGGCAGGGCGCCTACGCCGAGCTCGTCTTCTCCGAGACCCTGTGGCCGGATTTCGCCGAGGCCGATCTCGATGCCGCGATCGAGGAGTTCGCCCAACGCCAGCGCCGCTACGGCGCATGATGGGCCGATGCTCGCAACCCGCCTGATCAGCGCCGGCATCCTGGCGCCGATCGTTGTCGTGGTCGCCCTCCTCGGCGAGCCCTGGGTCTCCTCCCTGGTCGGCCTGCTCGTCTTCCTGGCCATGGTCGAGCTGATCGCCCTGCTGGACGCCGGCGGTTTCGCGCCGCCGCAGGTCGTCGCGCTCGCGGCCGGCCTGCTCGTGGCGGGTGCCGGCCTGGTTGCCGCCAACCAGGCGCTGGTGGGCGGAGCCCTGGCTGACATGCTGCGCGCCGCCGATCCGCCCGGCCTGGCGGCCGTAACCTTTGCCGCGGCAGTTGTGGTGCTCGGGGTGGCCGGCTTCACGCGCGCCGAGCCGCGCGATGGCTTCATGACCTGGGCGGTCACGTCCTTCGGTGTCGCCTACGTGGGGCTGCTGGCCCCGTTCATCGTGGTGGTCGCTCACCTCGCGCCGGCCGGTGGCTCCGCCACCACGCCCATCGGCGCGCTCAACCTCCACGCTGGGACCGCCTGGATGCTCCTGCTCCTGCTGGTGGTGTGGGGATACGACTCGGGCGCCTACCTGACCGGGCGGTGGCTGGGACGACGACGGCTGATCGACCACATCAGTCCCTCCAAGACGGTGGAGGGACTGGTCGGGGGACTGCTGGCCGCCACGGTCGCTGCAGGAGTTGGCGCGTGGCTGATCGGGCTCGACGCCTGGCAGCCGCTGCTGATCGGGCCGATCGTCGGCCTCGCCGCCCAGGCGGGCGACCTGGCCGAGTCGATGGTCAAGCGCGCGGCTGGCCGCAAGGAGTCGGGCTTCCTGGTACCCGGCCACGGTGGCGTCCTAGACCGGATCGACTCGTTCCTCTTCGCGGCACCCGTCCTGGTCGGCTACGCGCTGCTGATCGCCGGCTTCAGCCTGTGACCGGGGTCGTCCTGCTCGGATCGACCGGATCGATCGGACGCCAGACCCTCGAGGTGATAGCGGCGCACCGCGATCACATCTCCGTCGTCGGCCTCGCGGCCGGCCGCAGGAGCGACGACTTCGCTGAGCAGCTTGCCGAGTGGCCGACCGCGCGCGCCTGGTGCAGCGATGGGAGCCCGGCAGACCTGGCTCGCGAACGGTGGGCCGCGGGTGGCCTCGAGGAGCTCGCGACCCTGGACCTCGCCGAGATCGTCGTGGTCGCCACCACCGGCATGACGGCCCTCCCGGCGGTGCTTGCGGCACTGCGCAGCGGTCGCCGGGTGGCCCTCGCCAACAAGGAGACGCTGGTCACCGGTGGCCACCTCGTCGAACGGCTGGTGGCCGATCTCGGCGGCGACCCGTTGGAGCGCCTGCGGCCGATCGATTCTGAGCATTCGGCGATCTGGCAGTGCCTTGCCGGGGAACGGCTCGACGAGGTCGCGCGTCTGGTCCTCACCGCCTCGGGTGGCCCCTTTCGGGATCGACCAGCGGGCGAACTCGAGGACGTGACCGCTGCCCAGGCACTCGAGCACCCGAACTGGCGGATGGGCCCCAAGGTCACGATCGACTCTGCCACGCTCGTCAACAAGGCGTTCGAGGCGATCGAGGCCAAATGGTTGTACCGCCTGCCGTACGATAGGATTCAGGCTGTGATCCACCCCCAGAGCGTGGTGCACTCGCTCGTCGAGTTCGCCGACGGCTCGTTCAAGGCCCAGCTCGGGCTACCCGACATGCGCCTCCCCATCCAGTACGCGCTGACCTACCCACGGCGCCTGCCATCGCCGGCACGCCATGCCGGCCCGCAGGATTGGGGCACGCTGCAGTTCGAGGCCCTCGCCCCGGGTCGCTTTCCGGCCTATGACGCCGTGCGCGCCGCGGCGGCCGCGGGTGGCAACCGGGGAGCGATCCTCAATGCCGCCGACGAGGCTGCGGTATCGGCCTTTCTGGCGGGCACGATCACCTTCCCGCGCATCGCCGCGGTCATCTCGGACGCCATCGAGCGCTGGGGCGACCCCTCAGAGCCCGACCTGGATGGGATCATGACGCTCGACGGTGAGGTCCGAGCTGCTCTCGCGCTGGAGCTCGGCCTGGGCGGCGCCGCCTGATGGACGTGCTCGGAACGATCCTGGCCTTCATCGGGGTGCTGGTCGTCCTCGTCCTCGTCCACGAGCTCGGCCATTTCGTCGTGGCCAAGCGGGCCGGCATCACGGTGCAGGAGTTCGGCGTCGGATTCCCGCCACGCATTGCATCGATCGTCTGGCATGGCACGCGCTACTCGGTGAACTGGATCCCGCTGGGTGGCTTCGTGAAGATGCTCGGCGAGGACGGCGATGTCGAGGCCGACAAGATGCGGCAGCGCGGCCTCTCGGAGGCAGCGGTCGAGAAGGCGATGGAGGGAGCCTTCAACCGCAAGCCGATCTGGGTGCGGATGGTCGTCCTGGTGGCCGGGGTGGCCATGAACTTCCTGCTCGCCGCCCTCCTGTTCGCGGTCGCCCTCAGCCTGCCCGGCACGGAGGGGCGCGGGCCGTTGACCATCACCGAGATCCAGCCCGCCAGCCCGGCTATCACCGCCGGGCTCGAAGTGGGGGACGTGATCCTGGCCGCCGACGGGCGCACCTTCGACGTCTCGCGGGAGCTGACTGCCTACGTCCGCTCGCGAGCCGGGCACGAGGTCGACCTCACTGTCCGCCGCGCCGGGACGGAAAGGGTGATTCACGTCTCACCCCGCAAGCTGAGCGTCTCCGACGAGGCGAAGGGGCTTGGGGCAGTGGGGTTCAGCTACGAGCCCGACCGATTCGTCGAGGTCCCGCCGAGCGTAAGTGGTCCCGCCGAGGCTGCCTGGAAGGGGTTCACCTCTGCCGCCGACCTGGCTCGGCAGATCCCCGGCGGCCTCGCCTCGGCGGTTGCAGGCCTGCTTGGCCTGGCGCCCGATGCGGGTACCGCGGTCGGGCCGATCGGGATCGCTTCCGAGACGGGTCGCGTGCTGCAGGCGCCGCTCGCGATCCAGCTCTTCTTCGTCGGAATCCTCTCGGTCAACCTGGCCGTCCTCAACGTCCTTCCCTTCCCGCCGCTTGACGGTGGCAGGATGGCCGTGATTGCCATCGAGGCGGTCCGCCGCCGCCGCCTTCCGGCCGAGCGCGAGGCGCTCGTCTACCTGACGGGGTTCATGGTCCTGATCGCCCTGGTCATCCTCATCTCGATCCGCGACGTGGCAAATCTGATCGGCGGTTAGCGACCCGTCGACCCCCTCGGCGGGTGGCAGGAGAGTGCCTCGGCTGCTATACTTCGGGCGGTCTCGCGGACCGTTCGAGCGGACCAAATCGATACTGATCATGAGTGCAACGTGGGTCGGTTCGCCAGTCCCACGTTTTTGTTTCTGCCCCGCAGGGGCGAGGTGCGGATGTGAACCGGGACTTCATCGGAGCCTTGCTCCAGCTGAACGCTGAGAAGGGCGTCCCCCAGGAGATCCTGATCGAGACCCTGGAGCAGGCAATCGAATCCGCCTATCGCCGCAATGCCGACGCGCCCGAGAACGTCGTCGTGCGCGTCGACCCCGAGTCCGGCCAGATCAGCGTCTATCGCGAGTACGAGGTGGTCGCCACCCCTGACGAGGTCGAGGATCCCGAGCTCCAGATGCTTGTCGCCGCCGCGCAGCAGATCGACCCGACCACCGGCGTGGGGGCCAAGGTCCGCGTTCCGGAGAACGTGACCCAGGCGCAGCTCGGTCGCATCGCCGCACAGACTGCCGGGCAGGTCTACCGCCAGCGCCTGCGCGAGGCGGAGCGCGACGTGGTCTACAGTCAATACGCCAGCCGCGAAGGCGAGATCATGACCGGCGTGGTGCATCGCACCACCGACCAGGCGGTCGTCCTCGACCTCGGGAAGGGGGTCGAGGCGGTGCTGGCAGTTAGCGAGCAGCTGCCCGGCGAGCATTACCGCATCGGACAGCACCTGAAGGTCTACGTGCTCGAGGTACGCCGCACCACGCGGGGTCCGGTTCTCGTGGTCAGCCGCACCCACCGGGGATTCCTGCGCCGCGTGATGGAGATGGAGATTCCCGAGATCTATAACGGGACGGTCGTGATCCGCGGCATCGCTCGCGAGGCAGGCAGTCGCTCCAAGGTCGCGGTCGAGAGCCGCCAGGTCGGCGTCGACGCCAAGGGCGCGGCGGTGGGCCAGCGCGGAGCGCGGATCCAGGCAATCGTCGCCGAGCTCAACGGCGAGAAGGTCGATGTTGTGCTCTGGAACGAGGACCCCGCCCAGTTCGTGGCCGAGGCGCTCTCGCCGGCGGAGGTCCTCAACGTGCGCATCGACGAGGAGCACAAGATCGCGAATGTGGTCGTCCCGGAGCGCCAGCTCTCGCTGGCGATCGGCAAGGAGGGCCAGAACGCCCGCCTCGCCGCCAAGCTGACCGGTTGGCGCATCGACATTCGTTCCGACGCTGGGGTCGCCACCGCTGCCGCCGCGCATGGCAGTGCCCTGGACGACAGCGCCGCCCTGGACGACAGCACCGACCCGGACGACGGCGTAACTCGCGAGGAGGCGCCGGTCGATGCCGAAGCGGAGGCCTGATCACCAGCCGCAGCGGACCTGCGCGGTGTGCCGCGAGGTGCACCCCAAGCGATCCATGACGCGCGTGGTGCGGGGCGCGGACGGCTCGGTCGCGGTGGATCCGAGCGGCAAGGCGCCGGGACGCGGGACATACGTGTGCGACCAGCCGTCCTGCCGTGATCCCCAGCGCCTGGCTGAGGGGATCCAGCGCGCGCTGGGCGGCTCGGTCGTGCCGGAGCAGATCCTCGCGGAGGTGGCCCATGCCTCCGCGTAGATATCAGCCGCGACGTGGCCCTCGCCCGCAGCGGCGCCGTGACGGCGGGCCCGACGGCGGCCTCGCGGTCGAGACCCAGCCGGTCGTCCCGCGAGGCGGCCCGCCGGTCGAGCTTCCCTCGTCCGTATCGGTCACCGACCTCGCGACCGCACTCAGCGTCAGCCATGCGGACGTGATCAAGGAGCTGATCCGCAACGGCATCTTCGCCACCATCAACCAGTCGATCGACTTCGACACCGCCTCCCTCGTCGCGGGGGAGCTGGGGATCGAGACGGTCGAGCGGGGCGTCGCGCAGCGGGCAGCCGCCGATGCGGCCTCGCAGCAGGAGATCGTGGCGCCCGGCAGCGAGGAGGAGGGCGCGGGCAAGCGCGTTCTCTTCACCGAGGAGGAGGCGGCGGATGTCGTCACCCGCGCCCCGATCGTGACGATCATGGGCCACGTCGACCACGGCAAGACCAGCCTCTTGGATGCCATCCGCAGCACCAGCGTCGCGACAGCGGAGCGTGGCGGGATCACCCAGCACATCGGCGCATCCGAGGTCGAGCACAACGGCAAGCGGATCGTCTTCCTGGACACGCCCGGTCACGAGGCATTCACCGCCATGCGGGCCCGCGGCGCCCAGGTGACCGACATCGCCATCATCGTGGTGGCGGCCGACGACGGCGTCATGCCACAGACCAAGGAGGCGATCGACCACGTTCGCGCCGCTCGGGTACCGATGATCGTGGCGATCAACAAGATCGACAAGCCCGATGCCAACCCCGACCGCGTGAAGCAGGAGCTGGCCGACAACAAGGTCCTGATCGAGGAGTTCGGCGGGGACGTGATCGCCGTGCCGGTCTCCGCCAAGCAGAAGACGGGGCTCGACGACCTGATGGAGATGATCCTGCTCGTCGCGGATCTGCAGGACCTCAAGGCCAATCCCAACCGCCCCGCGATCGGAACGATCATCGAGTCGAAGGTGGCCAAGGGGCGCGGCAACGTGGCAACCGTGCTCGTGCAGACCGGCACCCTCAAGATCGGCGACGTGGTCACGGTCGGGCGCACCTTCGGACGTGTTCGCGCCCTTCAGAACGCGGCTGGCAAGCGCGTCAAGGCGGCGGAGCCGGCGACCGCGGTCGAGATCATCGGCCTCACCGACCTGCCCGAGGCCGGGGACATCCTGCGCGTCGTGGCGGACGAGAAGACAGCGCGCGACATGGCCGAGGCGGTCGAGGAGGCGGCGACATCGGGCGATGGGAAGGCGGCCTTCACGCTGGAGGACATCAGCGCCCAGATCCAGGCCGCGGAGGTCAAGGAGCTGCGCGTCGTTCTGAAGACCGACGTGCAGGGGTCCCTAGGCGCCATTCGCCACGCGCTCGAGCGCCTCAATACGGCCGAGGTGCGGGTCAACATCGTCAGCGAGGGGGCGGGCGACATCAACGAGTCCGACGTGCAGCTGGCCAGTGCCTCCGAGGCGGTCATCATCGGCTTCAATACCAAGCTTGACCCGGGCGCACAGCGCGCGGTCGACGCCCTCGGGGTGGACGTGCGCCAGTACGACGTCATCTACAAGCTCACCGATGATCTCGGTGCCGCCCTGAGCGGGATGCTGACCCCCAAGCAGGTCGAGCAGGTCGAGGGACATGCCGAGGTGCGGCTGGTGATCAAGGCCGGCAAGGCAGGGAACGTAGCCGGGTCGTACGTCGTCGACGGACGCATCGTCCGCGGCGGCCAGGTCCGACTCTTCCGGGGCGGCGAGGTCGTGGCCGAGGGTCGAGTCGAGTCGTTGAAGCGCTTCAAGGACGACGTGCGCGAGGTGGCAACGGGCTTCGAGTGCGGGATCGGCCTCGGCAACATCGAGATCGCCGAGGGCGACCTGATCGAGTGCTACCAGATGGTTTCCGAGCAGGCGTGACCCGCCGCCGATGAGCCAGCGGACCGATCGGCTCGACAGCCAGATCCGCCAGGAGCTGATGGATCTCATCCAGCGCGAGATGAAGGATCCACGCCTGGGATTCGCAACGATCACCCGGGTCCAGACGGCCCGCGACCTTGGTCACGCCCGGGTCTGGGTGAGCGTGCTCGGCAGCGATCTCGAACGCGAGCGCACGATGGGCGCCCTGCGCGTGGCCACCCCGTGGCTGCGCCGCCGGCTCGGCGAGCGTCTCTCCCTGCGCCACGTGCCCGAGCTCAGCGTTCGCGAGGACGATTCGATCGCCTCGGGCGACCGGGTCCTGCGCATCATCCAGGAGCTCGACGAGGGTTCATCCGACCCGTCGCCGGACGAGCCGGGGGAGCGATAGTGCTCGACGTCGCCGAGGTGCTGCGGGGTGCGCAGCGCATCTCGGCGTTCTGCCACGAGAACCCCGATGGCGACACGCTGGGCGCAGCGATCGCGATCGCCATGGCGGCCGAGAGACTCGGGAAGCAGGCCGAGGTGGTGAGCGTGGATCCGCCACCGCCCTTTCTGTCGTTTCTGCCGGGGGTCGAGCGCGTCCGCCGCAGCCCGGCCCTCGAGCCCGACGTGGCCGTGGTCGTCGATGCGGGTGAGTTGAGCAGGATCGGCTCGGTGGTCACCGAGCAGGCCGACTGGTTCGCGCGGGCGCGCATCGTGAACATCGACCACCACGTCAGCAATCCGGGCTACGGGGAGGCGGTCTGGATCGACCCCGAGGCGGCCGCCACCTGCGAGCTGGTGACCCTCCTCTTGCCTGAGCTCGGGGTCCCCCTCGACGAGCACCTGGCGACTGCCCTGCTGGCGGGCATCGTGCAGGACACGCACACGTTCGCCCATCCGAATACCACCGAGCGCACGCTGCGCGTCGCAGCGGAACTGGTCGAGGCCGGAGCACCGCTGGCGGCGATCAACCGGGCCGTCTACGCCGATAAGCCGTTCAGCACGCTTGCCCTGTGGGGCCTCATGCTGGCGGGGATCGAGCAGCGTGCTGACGGCCGAATCGTGTACGCCTCCATGACCGCGGCGATGCTGGCCGGCACCGGCGAGCAGCCCACCGCCTCGGAGGGGTTCATCGACCTGCTGACGTCGACCAAGACGGCCGACGTGACGATCCTCTTCAAGGAGGTCGGGCCGCAGGAGACGCGCGTCAGCGTACGCACCAGCGGCCGCGCGGACGCGGTGGCCATCACCTCGGCCTTCGGCGGGGGAGGTCATGCACGAGCCGCGGGCTGCACCGTTGCAGAGCCCCTGGATGCCGCCCGCGAGCCGGTTCTGGCGGAGGCCGAGCGCGAGCTGGCCCGCGGCGATGCTCGGGGTCGTTAACCTCGACAAGCCGGTCGGGCCGACATCACACGACATGGTCGACCTGGTGCGCCGGCTCAGCGGCATGCGTCGCATCGGACACGCCGGCACCCTCGACCCGCTGGCTTCCGGCGTGCTGCCGATCCTGGTCGGCGCCGCCACCCGCTTCAGCGACGACCTGACCGGCGGCCCGAAGCGCTACGAGGCGGTCATTCGCCTTGGCATACGGTCCGTCACCGATGACGCGCAGGGGCCCCTCGAGGTGGTCGGCTCGCCACCCGACACGGTGGCCGTCAGCGCCGGGCTGGCTTCGTTCGTGGGGACCTTCGAGCAGCGTCCGCCGGCCTTCTCGGCCCGCAAGACGGGAGGCGTGGTCGCGCACCGCGCGGCGCGGGCCGGGAACCCGGTCGAGGCAGCGCCGCGCAGTGTGACAGTGGAAGCCATCGACATCCTCGGATCAGAACGTGGCGAGGGTTGGCTCGACCTGCGATGCGACATTCGCTGCGGTCCGGGCACCTACATCCGGTCCATCGCGCGCGATCTCGGCGATCGGCTTGGCTGCGGCGGCCACCTGCACGCCCTGCGACGGACGGAGGCGGCCGGCCTGCGGGCCGCCGACGGGGTCACGCCCAGCCTCCTCGAGACGCTGGCCACGGCTGGTCGGCTGGCGGAAGCGATCCTCCCGGTGGGGCCACTCCTGCACCTGCCGGAGCTGCGCCTGGATGCCGAGGCGGCTGGCCGCTTCGTGCACGGGTCGCCGGTGCAGCTGCAGGGGAGCGTAGGTGGCGGACGCCACGCAGTCTTCGGCGACGGCGAGCTGCTCGGCATCGGCATGCTGCGTGACGGCCTGCTCGAGCCGCGCACCGTGATCGAAACGTCGGGCGCCGCGTGAGTGGCGAGCCACGCGCAGTCGGGCTGGCCGACCTGCCGGAGGTCGGCCGGGCGGTGGTCACCCTGGGCGTCTTCGATGGCATGCACCTCGGCCACCGGGCAATCCTCGAAGCGACCCGCCACGCGGCCGCAGAGGGTGGGATGACCAGCCTTGCACTGGTCTTCGACCCGCCTCCCGACGAGGTGCTGCGACCCGGGGCGAGCGTGGCGCGCCTGGCACCGCCCGCCGTGAACCTCTCGCGGATCGAGGCACTGGTGGACCGGGCCATCCTGATCCGTTTTGACGAGGCTGTTCGAGAGCTCAGTGCCGAGGCCTTTCTCGACGCCCTGGCGCCCGGGGTGTCAGTCGGCGGCCTGACGATGTCCTCGCGCAGCGCCTTCGGCCGCGATCGGGGAGGCACGGCCGCCCGCACGCAGCAACTCGGCGTCGAACGGGGCTTTGCGGTCCGACTGGTGGAGCCGGTCGTGGTGGATGGCGCGATCGTCTCCTCGACCCGCATCCGCGCGACGATCGCAGACGGAGAGGTGGAGGCGGCGCGAGCACTGGGAGTCGTGCCATACCTGGAGGGGATCGTGGTGGGGGGGGATCGACGCGGCCGCGAACTGGGTTTTCCCACCGCCAACCTGCGCTTCGACTATGTCCCCGCGATGCCATCGCTCGGCATCTACGCCGGTCGGGTCACGGAGGCGGGCACTGGCGTCGCGGCCGGTCACCCGGCGCTGATCAGCGTCGGCACCCGTCCGACCTTCCACGACGGCGCAGTCGTGCTGACGGAGGTCCACCTGCTCGACTTCGACGGCTACCTGTACGGAGTGCGGCTCGGGGTCGAGCTGCTCGCGCGACTGCGCGACGAGCAGCGCTTCGCGGACGCCGGCGCCCTGGTAGCCCAGATGCGGCGTGACGCTGAGCTGGGTCGCGCCGTGCTCGGGATGAGCTGAGCGGAGGTCGGCCGATCGGCGTCGAGGGCCTCGGTCTGGTACGATGCAACGCGAAAAGTGGAAAGAAAAGTGGAGGAATACGTGCCGCTCGCTGGAGACACAAAGAGCGCGATCATGGACGACTACGCCACACACGATGGCGATACCGGATCCCCCGAGGTGCAGATCGCGCTCCTCACCGAGCGCATCAAGTCGCTGACCGAGCACCTGCGCACCTACCAGAACGACAACCATTCGCGCCGCGGGCTGCTCAAGCTCGTCGGTCAGCGCCGAAGGCTGCTGGCCTACCTCGTCCGCAACGACGTGGATCGCTACCGCGCGGTGATCGGTCGACTGGGCCTGCGCCGCTAATCACGCACTCGTCACAACGACGACCCGGGAGTCAGATTGCCCCGGTTTCGCCTGACTCCGGCCCAGCATCCCGGCCGGACCCATGGATGCCAATCGCATCCGCCAATCATCAGCCATCCGCGCCTGCAAAGGCCGCCGCCCGCCACCTCGAGCTGATCGGGGTTCGTGTGCGGGCCGAGCGCCGGGTCGCATGGCATCACCAGGACATCTGGAGGAATCAGTGGCAATGAAAGTAGAGGCCGACTTCGGCGGCCAGCCCTTCTCGTTCGAGGCGGGCAAGCTCGCCGAGCAGGCCGACGGCGCGGTGCTCGTGCGCTATGGCGACACCGTGCTGCTGGCGACGGCGGTCTCCGCGCAGCCGCGCGAGGGGATCGACTTCTTCCCCATGACGATCGACTTTGAGGAGCGCATGTACGCCGCGGGCAAGATCCCAGGCGGCTTCATCAAGCGCGAATCGCGGCCGTCCGAGGCGGCCATCCTGGCGATGCGCCTCACCGACCGGCCGATACGGCCGCTCTTCCCGAAGGGGTATAAGCAGGAGGTGCAGATCGTCCTGACGGTCCTCTCGACCGACCAGGAGAACGATCCCGACATCCTGGCCATCAACGGGGCATCGGCCGCGCTGGCCATCAGCAGCATCCCGTTCCTGGGCCCCGTCGGGGCGGTGCGCGTCGGCTATATCGACGGCGCCTTCGTCACCAACCCGACCAACACCCAGCTGAACGACAGCCAGCTGGACCTTGTCGTGGCCGGCACCCGCGAGGCCGTGATGATGGTCGAGGCGGGAGCCAAGATCCTGTCCGAGACGGTCATGGCCGATGCGATCGAGTACGCGCATGCCGAGCTGCAGCACAGCATCGACCTTCAGGAGAAGCTGGCGGCCACGGCCGGCAAGCCCAAGAAGGTCCCGTTCCTCGGTCCCAAGGCCGATTCGATCGTGAAGCTGGGGAAGGCGCTCGGCGACGCCAAGGCCGAGTTCGTCGTGTTCGACCTCGAGACCACCGCCATGAAGCCGGAGAACGGCTACATCGTCGACCTGGCCGCCTTGCGTGTGCAGGACGGCAAGGTGGTCGACCGCTTCGAGTCGCTGGTGAATCCGGGGCGCGCGATCGTGGGGCACCAGATCCACGGCCTGAGCGACGGCGACGTCGACAAGGCTCCCACCGCGGCGGAGGTGCTGACCAAGTTCGCGGCCTGGGTCGGTGAGGCGCCGGTGGTCGCCCATAACGTGGGCTTCGACCTCCCGTTCTTGCTCCGCCACATGCCGCACGATGCCAACTGGCAGCCCGCGGCTGTCTACGACACCCTCGAGCTGGCCTACCAGCTCTACCCCGATGCCGGCAGCTACAAGCTCGCCGACCTAGTGCGCTTCGTCTTCGGACGTGACCACGGCGCCGCGCACCGGGCGATGCCCGACGCCGAGGCGGCCGCCGAGCTCTTCATCGACCTGACCAGCGGTCTCGCCGAGCGGCTCGAGGCGATCCGCACCGACATCGCATCCGAGATCCGGCGCAGCCGATCCGACTACAACCGCGCCGAGCAGGGCGAGCGGATGGAGGACATCCGTCGCCAGCACGGTATCGGCTCGGGGCTGATGGATGTCCTGACCAAGGCCACCTCGCGGGAGCTGGTGCTGTCGGAGAACATTCGCCTCGACGGACGCGACACGACCACCATTCGACCGATCAGCGTCGAGGTCGGCGTGCTGCCGCGCACGCACGGCTCCGGCCTCTTCACCCGCGGGCAGACGCAGGCTCTCTCGATCGCGACCCTCGGACCGTCGTCCGATGTGCAGCGCCTCGACACGATCGCACCGGAGACCGAGAAGCGGTACATGCACCACTACAACTTCCCTCCCTACTCGGTCGGCGAGGCGCGGCCCATGCGCGGGCCTGGCCGGCGCGAGATCGGCCACGGTGCGCTCGCCGAGCGGGCCCTGCTGCCGGTCCTCCCGTCCGCGGAGGAGTTCCCCTACGCCATGCGCGTGGTGAGTGAGGTTGTCTCCTCCAACGGCTCGACCTCCATGGCCAGCACCTGCGGATCGACGCTGGCGTTGATGGACGCCGGGGTGCCGATCAAGGCCCCAGTCGCCGGGGCGGCGATGGGCCTCATCTCCGACACCGCCACCGGCCGGCACGCGGTGCTGACCGACATCAGCGGCAAGGAAGATGCCTACGGCGACATGGACTTCAAGGTGGCGGGCACCGCCGAGGGCGTGACCGCGCTGCAGATGGACATCAAAGTGGGCGGCATCCCGATGGCGGTGATGCGCGACGCCCTGGAGCAGGCCCGCGTCGCACGGCTCTTCATCCTCGACAAGATGACCGCGGTCATCAGCGCCAGCCGCAGTGAGCTGTCGCCGTACGCGCCGCGGATCACGACCATCAAGATCCCGATCGACAAGATCCGGGACGTGATCGGCTCCGGTGGCAAGGTGATCCGTCAGATCGTCGCCGAGACCGGCACCCAGATCAATGTCGAGGACGACGGCACCATCCAGATCGCGTCGGTCTCGGAGGAGAACGCCAAGAAGGCGATCGCCTGGATCGAGGGCCTCACCAAGGACGTCGAGGTCGGCAAGGAGTACCTCGGCAAGGTGACCCGCATCATGAACTTCGGCGCGTTCGTCGAGATCATGCCCGGCAAGGAGGGGCTGGTGCACATCAGCCAGCTGGCCGACTATCGGGTGGCGCAGGTCGAGGACGTGGTCGCCGTCGGCGACGAGCTGATGGTGGTGGTGACCGAGATCGACCGCATGGGCCGCGTCAACCTGAGCCGCCGCGCGGCGATGGAGCGGCACATGGCCAAGGCAGGCGTCCGCGAAGAGTCCTGACGGCGATGGGGGCCAAGGAACTCCTCTCTGAGGTTGCGACCGAGGTCAGTGGCTGCACTCGCTGCCCCCTCCACGTCGGCCGGAACCAGACCGTCCCCGGAGAGGGGAACCCGCTGAGCGACGTGCTGCTGGTGGGGGAGGGACCTGGCGCCCGTGAGGACGCGACCGGGCGACCGTTCGTGGGACCTGCGGGCGAGCTGCTGGACGAGCTGCTCGGGTCGATCGGCTGGGCGCGCGAGCACGTCTTCATCGCCAACGTGGTGAAGTGCCGGCCGCCGGGCAACCGCGACCCCGAGCCTGAGGAGATCGCCGCCTGCCGTCCCTACCTCGACCGTCAGGAGGCGGCGCTCGATCCGGCCGTGATCGTCACCCTGGGGCGCCACTCGCTGCGTCGCTACTTGCCCGATGCCCGCATCGGCGAGGTGCACGGCCGGCTGCGGCGATCGGGCGGCCGCTTTGTTTTCCCGATGTACCATCCTGCTGCGGCGCTGCACCAGTCCTCGTTGCGGGAGACGCTCTTCGCAGATATGCGTGGCCTGCCGGCGGCGCTGCTCGCCGCCCGCGAGGTGATCGAAGCCGAGCGGACGGAATCGGTCCAGTCGATCCCGCCCGAACCGGCGCCACCGGCGCCGACGGCTGAGACCGACGACGCCGAACAGATGACCCTCTTCTAGGAGCACCATGCCAGACACTCTTCGCATCATTCCGCTCGGCGGGGTGGGCGAGGTCGGCAAGAACATCACCGTCATCGAGGCGGCCGGGGAGATCCTGGTCGTCGACTGCGGACTTGCCTTCCCGGAGCCGGAGATGCTCGGGATCGACCTCGTCATCCCGGACGTGACGTACCTGCGCGAGAACCGCGACCGGGTCCGAGCCATCCTGCTGACCCACGGGCACGAGGACCACACCGGTGGGCTGCCCTACGTCCTGCCGCAGATCCCCGGCACCCCGATCTACACCAGCCGCCTGACCGCCGGCTTGGTGACCGGCAAACTGAAGGAGCACAGGCTGCTGGGCCAGACCCGGCTGGAGGTGGTCGAGCCGGCGGTCGAGTTCCGCATCGGCGCCTTCGCCATCACGCCATTCCGCGTCAACCATTCGATCCCGGACGGGATGGGCTTCGCGATCAAGACCCCGCTCGGCTCGGTGGTGCATACCGGCGACTTCAAGTTCGACCACACCCCGCCCGATGGCCGCCGCGCCGACCTTGGCCTCATCGCCGAGATCGGCAATCACGGCGTCGAGTTCCTCCTCTCCGACTCGACACGGGCCGAGCGCGAGGGCTACACCCTCTCCGAGAAGACGGTGGGTGACTCGCTCAACCAGCTCGTCCGGGAGGCGAGCGGGCGCGTCATCGTCGCCACCTTCGCGAGCAACATCGGTCGCGTGCAGCAGGTGCTCGACGCCGCCTGGGCCAGCGGCCGGAAGATGGTGGCGCTGGGGCGCAGCATGGAGCAGAACATCGCGATCGCGCTCGAGCTCGGCTACCTGGACCCGCGCGACGGGACCCTGAGCGGCAAGGACGGGCTCCAACGCCTCCCCAAGGACAAGCTGGTGGTCATGACCACCGGCTCGCAGGGTGAGCCGATGTCCGGCCTGACCCGGATGAGCAACCGCGACCATCGGAACATCACGATCGAGCCGGGCGACACCGTCATCATCTCGGCCTCGCCGATCCCCGGCAACGAGGAGGCGGTCGCCAAGACGATCGACAACCTCTTCAAGGAGGGGGCGATGGTCCACTACGAGCCGCTGGTGCACTGCCACGTATCTGGCCACGGCTCCCGCGAGGAGCTGAAGCTGATGCTCGGCCTGGTGAAGCCGCGGAACTTCATCCCGGTCCACGGCGAGTACCGGATGCTCGTGCAGCACGGGCTGCTGGCCGAGGGGGCCGGCGTTCCGGTCGACGGCATCTTCGTACTGGAGAACGGCCAGGTGGTCGAGTTCGACGGTACCCGGGCGCGGCTGGCCGGCTCGGTTCCGGCCGGAGCGGTCCTGGTCGACGGCATCGCCGCCATCGATGGGGTCGACGGGGTCGTGCTGCGTGACCGCCGCGCCCTCGCCTCTGACGGCGTGGTGATGGTCGCCCTCACTGTCGACCGCGCCACGGGGCAGGCCGTCTCGGGCCCCGACCTGGTCGGGCGCGGTTTCCTCTCCGATCCGGACGATCCGGTCATGGCGGCCGCCTGCCAGCACCTGACCGAGGCCCTGCTGCAGCCGGTTGCGGACGCCCATGCCGCCGAGGTCGGCTATCTGAAGACGAAGATCCGCGATACCCTCTCGCGGTACTTCTTCGAGCGCACCAAGCGACGGCCGATGATCCTGCCGATCGTGATGGAGGTCTGACGGACCAGTGACGAGGCGACGCTCGAACGGCTCGCGGCGGCGCTGCAGCTCGCGTCGCCGCAAGGCCTCCACCACGGTGACCATCAGCGGGCGGGTCGCGCGCGAGGTGCTCGCGCTCGTGCTCGTGGTGGCCGCCGTGATCAGCACCATCGCCCTCTTTGCGCCGGACGCCGGGCTGATCGTCAAGCCCTGGCACGATGCGCTCTCCTTCCTGCTCGGCTGGGGGATCGCATTCGCGCCGGCGCTGCTGGCCGGCTTCGCCTTCATGCTCTGGCTCAAGACCATGCCGGCCGAGCGCTGGATGGCGGCCACCGGCGCGGCGATTCTGTCCATCGGCCTGCTGGGCATGTTCCACCTGACGGGCGGCAACGGTGCCGATGGGGTGAACCGCGGTGAGGGTGGGGGAGCCATCGGCTTCGCCGCGTCGGCCGCGCTGAGCGGCGCGATCGGCGCCGCCGGGGCATGGATCGTGCTGGGCCTGATGGCGGTCGTCGGCCTGCTGCTCTATTTCAACATGACGATCGGCGACCTGGTGGCGGCCTGGCTGCGGCGGCGCGACGAGCGAGTCGAGCTGGCGGAGCTGGAGGCGCGGCGAGGCGCTGCCGATCCCCGCACCCGGCTCGAGCCGGCCGTCGGTGCCTTGCCTGGGCAGCGCGGATTGCTGGACCGGGTCCGGACCGCCCTGGGTGGGGGAGTGGACGCCGACGACGAGCCGCTGATCCTGCGTCGCGCCCGGCCACCGGAGAGCGCCGCGCCTGCGTCGCGCCCGCGCGAGATGCCATTTCCGATCGGGGAGGTCGAGCCGGCCCAGGCCGTGCCGATCACGGTCGACGAGCTGGAGAGCGAGGAGACCGCGCACCTGGCGGAGGTTGAGCACCACGAGGTGGCCGATGCCGCGCTCGAGGTCACCATCCGCACCTGGGACCTGCCAGAGGTTTCCCTCCTGGACGACGCCCCGGCCAGCAGCGCCGCCCAGCTCGACCTGACCGCCAAGGGCCAGCGCATTCGCGACACGCTTGCCCACTTCGGGATCGGGGTCAAGGTTGCTCGCATCCAGGAAGGGCCGGTCGTCACGCAGTACGCACTGGACGTGGAGCCGGGGATCAAGCTTTCGCGCATCGAGGGCCTGGCCGACAACCTTGCACTCGATCTCAAGGCCCGCAGCATCCGGATCCAGGCGCCGATCCCGGGCGAGCCGTACGTCGGGATCGAGATCCCGAACAGTGCCTTCGACCTGGTCACGCTCAAGGAGGTCCTCAGCTCCCCGAACTTCGAGGAGGCGTCGGGACGCAGCAGGCTCGCCTTTGCACTGGGCCAGGATGTCGCCGGCCAGCCGTTCAGCGCGGACCTGTCGCGCATGCCGCACCTGCTGATCGCGGGAGCGACGGGATCGGGCAAGAGCGTGTGCGTCAACGCGATCATCTGCTCGCTGCTGATGCGCGCGTCGCCGACCGAGGTGAAGCTGATCCTGATCGACCCGAAGCGGGTCGAGCTGGCCCAGTACAAGGGGATCCCGCACCTGCTGACCGAGGTGATCGTCGACAACGACAAGTCGGTCAACGCCCTGAAGTGGACGGTCGGCACCATGGAGAGCCGGTATCACGAGTTCGCGCAGCGCGGCGTGCGCAACATCGCCGGCTACAACGAGGCGCTGCGTCCGGGTGAGCCGCGGATGCCGTACATCGTGATCGTGATCGACGAGCTGGCCGACCTGATGATGGTCAGCGCCTACGAGGTGGAGGCCACCATCACCCGCATCGCGCAGCTGGCGCGGGCCACCGGCATTCACCTCGTGGTCGCCACCCAGCGTCCATCGGTGCAGGTCATCACCGGCCTGATCAAGGCCAACATCCCGTCGCGCATCGCGTTCGCGATGACCAGTGGGGTGGACTCGCGCACCATCCTGGACACGGTCGGGGCCGAGGACCTGCTGGGACGCGGGGACATGCTGTACCAGCCGATCGACGCACCTCGCGCCGTCCGCCTGCAGGGTGTCCTCGTCACCGATCACGAGATCGAGACGGTCACCCGACACTGGCGCGCGCAGGGTGGCCCGCAATACCGTCCCGAGATCACCGCCCCCAAGCGTGATGGCAAGGCCGGCGGGCGCCCCGGCGAGGAGGATGACGAGGGGGACGCCCTGCTCACCGCGGCGGTGGACATCGTTCGCCGCTCGGACAAGGCATCGGCCTCGCTGCTGCAGCGCCGCCTGCGGATCGGCTACGCCCGCGCAGCCAGGATCCTCGACCAGATGGAGGACCGTGGCATCGTCGGCCCGGCCGACGGGAGTCGCTTTCGCGAGGTCCTCGTCACGCCCGATGGATGGGGAGGCGAGGTCAGTCCCGGCGAGGACGGGGAGTGACGGATCGGGAACCCACCAAGCTCGGCACCGTGCTGCGGACCGCGCGTGAGGCGAGGTTCATCGACCTGGCTCGCGTCGAGCGGGACACGAAGATCCGGACCCGCTACCTGGCGGCCCTCGAGCGCGGCGATTACCGCGACCTTCCCGAGCCGATTTACACCCGCGGCTTCCTGCGCAACTACGGCCTGTACCTGGGCCTCGACCCCGAGTACCTGATCGACCTGTATCGGCTCGAGAGCGGAACCGCGGTCGAGCGGCCCGCAATGCCGGCCGTGCGGCGGCCGATGGCGGCGCGCCAGGGCCGATCGCTGGTGGTGAGCTCCGGCGCCGTGGTGGCAGCCATCCTGACCCTGCTGGTCGTCGCTTTCGTGGTCTACCTGGTGGGCGAGTTCGTCACCTTCGCCGGCACTCCCGACCTGCGCATCTCCGACCCTGCTGCCGATGTTGCGGCGTGGGAGGACACGGAGTACACGATCCGCGGGGTCACCGAGCCAAATTCCACCATCACCACCGATGGGTTGCGACAGAACCCCAGCACCACGGCCGATGCCGAGGGCGCGTTCAGCGTCCGCGTCGGCCTCGTTCCGGGAGTCAATGTCATCACCCTCGTCGCCAACGACCCGCTGACCGGTCGGGACAGCGCCGCAGTCCGGCGCACGATTACGGTGGTGGTGCCAAGCCCAACGCCCAGTCTCCTCCCGTAGCGGGAGCGACGGGCGGAAGCGGGCCAGAGGGACGAAGATAGGGGAGCGGGACAAGCAGGGAGGCGAGATGGCCGATTCTTCGTTCGACGTGGTGAGCGACTTCGACCAGCAGGAGCTGGTCAACGCGCTCGACCAGGTGCGTCGCGAGGTGGCGACGCGCTACGACTTCAAGGGCGCGAAGGTCTCGCTGGAGCTCGGCAAGGACGAGATCACGCTGCATGCCGACGACGAGTTCCGTGCAGGCTCGGTCAAGGATCTGCTCGAGACCAAGGCGGTGCGTCGCGGGCTTTCGCTCAAGGTCTTCGACTGGGGCAAGCTCGAGCCGGCTGCGGGCGGCACCGTGAAACAGCGCATCGGGCTGCACCGCGGACTCACCTCGGAGCAGGCCAAGGAGATCGCAAAGATGGTACGCGAGCAGTTTCCGAAGGTGAAGCCCGCCATCCAGGGCGACGCGGTGCGCGTGTCCGGCAAGAGCAAGGACGAGCTGCAGGGGGTGATCACCCACCTGCGCGGCCTCGACTACGCCGTCGCGCTGCAGTTCATCAACTACCGATGAGTCCGCCCAGCGAGGCCGAGCTGGCTCGCCTGGGTGCTCAGCTGGGGGACGCCCTGCGCGCACGGCATTGGCGCGTGGCGACCGCAGAGTCGTCGACCGGCGGCCTGATCGGGCATGTCATCACCATGACCCCGGGCGCCAGCGACTACTACGCCGGTGGCGCGATCTCCTACTCGAACCTTGCCAAGGAGCTCGCGCTGGGCGTCCCGCGGGAGCTGATCGAGGCACACGGGGCGGTCTCCGAGGAGGTGGCGGCCTCCATGGCGGTGGGTGCGGCGCAACGCTTCGATACCGATGTGGGGATCAGCGTCACGGGGATCGCCGGCCCAGAGGGAGGCAGCGACCGCAAGCCGGTGGGAACGCATTACCTGGGCGTGGTCCGGCGTGGCCACCCGGCCCGCGTCGAGCACCACGTCTTCGTCCACGATCGCGATGGCAACCGGGCCGCCGCCGCCATGGCGTCGCTGGAGCTGGCGCTCGACGAGGTCTCGGTGGCGGGCTGATGCGCGCCGGCGAACGGATCCACCTCATCGGCATCGCCGGCTCAGGGGCAGCGGGGGTGGCGCTCCTGCTGCATCACGCGGGAGCCCGGATCGACGGCTGCGACGCCGATACCCCCTCTCCGTATACACCCCCCCTTGATGCTGCCGGCATCCCGGTCATCATCGGCCACGACCCCTCCCACCTGGCCGGGATCGAGCGGGTGGTCATCACGCCCGCCCTCCGTGCGAGTCCCGATCTGCCCGAGCTGCTCGCGGCGCGAGCCGCGGGCCTCCCGGTCGTCACCTGGCAGGCGATGCTGGGGGAGCTGATGCAGGCCGAGGGCCGCATCGGCCTGGCCGTCACCGGCACGCACGGAAAGTCGACCACCACCGCCCTGCTGGGCCACCTCCTCGAGGTCGCTGGGATGGATCCGACGGTCGAGGTCGGTGCCTTCATCCCTGCCTGGGGCGCAAGCGTCCGGCTTGGCGCGGGAGCGCCGTTCCTGGTCGAGGCCGACGAGTTCGGCGACAACTTCCTCAACTACCGCCCGGCCGGCGCGATCGTCACCAACGTCGAGATGGACCACCCCGACTACTTCGCCGATCGTGAAGCGGTGCTGGCCTCGATGGAGCGCTTCGTGCGCGGGATGGGGGAGGATCAGCGACTTGGCGGCCGTCTGCTGCTCACGACCGCCGCGGACAGCGGCTCCCAGGCGCTCCTGGAGCGCCTCGAAGGCTGGGAAGGCCGGATCGTGCGGTATGGGCCTGGCGGGGAGATCGAGGCGCGTGACGTGGCCTATGCCGGCGGGGGAGCGACATTCACGCTTTTCGAACACTCGTTCGCTTCACCCCTGGCGGGGGAGCACAACGTCCTGAACGCGACCGCTGCATTGACGTTGGCGCAGGAGCTCGGTGCGCCGCTCGATGCGCTGGCCGAGGGGCTCCGGACATTCCGTGGAGCCGGACGACGCATGGAGCTGATCGCCGATACTGCCGGCGTGATCGTCTATGACGACTACGGGCACCATCCGACCGAGGTCCGCGCCACGCTGGCCGCCATGCGCCAGAAGGTCGGTGATCGGCGGCTGTGGGCGGTCTTCGAGCCCCACATGTACTCCCGCACGGCGCTCTTCCTCGACGAGTTTGCTCATGCATTCACCGATGCCGACGAGGTCGTCATCGTCGACATCTTCGCCTCGCGCGACACCGATGCGTCGCTGCGCGCCACCTCCGCCGAGGCCTTGGCCGATGCCATCGAGCGGACCTCTGCGGTGTCGACCATGGCGGGGGGTGATGTCGCAGCGGCCACCGCGTACGTGGCCCAGCACCTGAGCCCGGGTGACGCGGTGCTGGTGATGGGGGCGGGGAAGTCGTACCAGATCGCCCAGGGGCTCAAGGCGGCCCTGGAAGGTGGCGTGCTGACCCCGTCCCGCAGCCTCTCCGACCGGTGAGCGGATCCCGCCCCGTCTTCGTTGGCGCGCTGCTGGCTCTTGGAGTGGCCGTCCTGCAGGAGGCCCTCGTGCGTCTGGTCGAGGCATCTGGCGCTCGCGATCAACCGGCGGTGATTCTGATCCTGCTGCTTGCGGCGTTCCTCGGGCTGCTGACCGCGGTCGCGGTGCGCGCCATGCGCCTGCCGGGCGCCGTGGCGCCGACGGTGCTGGTGATCGGCTGGATCGTGGTGCCGCCTCTCCTGAAGGCGGTCCCGATAGCCGCCACGCAGTACTTCGCCAACGATGCCTCGCTCACCGCGCCGGATGCGGTGGCCCTGGCCCTCGCCGTGCTGGCGGCCGCGGTTACCCTTGGGGTCCAGGCCGAACCGCTGAGAGCCCCTAGGGCCCCTCGCTGACGATCGAATCGCCACCGAACACGAAGGGCTCCGCGATCTGGTAGGCGTCTGCGCGCTTGTTCCACGCCTCGGAGCCGATTCCCGTGGGTAAGGTCACATAACACTTCTTTGCGGAAGTCTAGTGATAGGACGAATGGATACGATTCTCCGCCGGTTGGTGGATACGGCGCAGCGCGATGCGGCCGTAGTCTGCGGGACATGAAACATTCATCGCTCTGGGTCCTGATGGCCGGTAGCCTCGGCGCCGGCGTGCTGATGGCCTTCGGCGGCGCCGCTGCAGGCAGTGACATCGGTCACCTGGCGGCAGGATATGGCCTGCTCGTCATCGGCAGCTCGCTCTTCCTGGGATTCGGCCTGGCGATCCAGGCGCTGGTTCAGAAGGCTGTCGCTCGGCCAGACCGCGAGGTCCGCTCAGCTTCCTCGGCCCTCGGGCACCGCGTCTAGCTCATCCCCGCCATCGGGCGAGCCACCGGAGGCCAGGTTTCCTCCCGTGACAAGCACGCCGATCGCTCCGGCCGGCGGCTCAGCCGCACGAACGCCTGCCCATGCAGCGCCGGCTGCCGGCTCGACCGTGGTCGGCACGGCGAGGGACATCTCGCGCGTCGCCGCCACGATCTGATCGTCGTCGACCAGCAGCATCTCGTCGACCACCCCCGTCATCAGCTGCAGCGCCGCGGGCACGGGGACCCGCGCGGCGATCCCATCGGCAATCGTGTCGGCTCTCGGCGTCTCGATCGGGCGTCGTGCGCGCCATGACAGCGTCATGGCCGGTGCCCCCGCAGCCTGCACGCCGATAACGCGCGTGGCTGGTGCAGCCGATCGAAGCCAGGTCCCGATCCCTGCGATCAGGGCTCCGTTGCCGACGGGGACGTAGAGCCGATCGAGTGCCGGCAGGTCGCCGCCCGCTGCCGCGTCGGTGAGCTCGAGCGCGATGCTGCCCGCCCCGATCGAGATCCAGGGATCCTCGCCATCGATCAACAGGTGCCAGCCCGTGTCCGTCGCGAGATCGGCGGCAGCCAGGCGAGCGGCATCGAAGTCCTCCCCCACCATTCGCACATCAGCGCCCAGGCGTCGCATGGCCGCCAGCTTGCTGGGAACGGCGTTCGTCGCTGAAAGGACGATGACCGGTATGGACATCGCCCGACCGGCGTACGCCACGCCCTGCCCGAAGTTCCCAGCCGACGCGACCACCACGCCTTGACGCTCCCCCACCTTCCCGGCCGACACCAGCGCAGACATGGCCAGCCACGTTCCGCGTCCCTTGAACGACCCGATCGGATTGGCGGTCTCCAGCTTGACCACGACCGGGACGCCGAACTCCTCGCTCAGCGGCTCGGAGATGAACTGTGGCGAATCGCGAAATGCGCTCGGGATACGCCGATGAGCGGATCGGATCGCGTCGGCGGTGACGGCGACCATCAGGCGCGTCAGCGACGCGATCGGTGTCCGTTGGCTGCCGCCCGCCGGGCGTCGGGCGCGGCGCGCTGCACCTCCGCCGCGATCGCATCGGGGAGGTGTCCGGACAGGCGAACCCCGTCGTCGGTGATGCGCTCGGCGACGTCACCGGCCACCCTGGCACGGGCGACCAGTTCGCCGCGGGACCACGGCACCACCGCGTCGACCGCCACCATCTGGTCGCGCAGCAGCCCGCCGACCCGCTCGAGCAGCGGCTCGATCCCCTCGCCCGTTGCCGCGCTCACGAAGACGGCGCGGTCGCCCGCCGGCATGTTGGCGGCGCGAAGGCCGGGCGCCAGCAGGTCGATCTTGTTGAAGGCGACGATACGCGGCTTCTCACCCGCTCCCAGCTCGTCCAGCACCACCTGCACGGCCTCCTGCTGAGCCACGAAGTCCAGATCGGAGGCGTCCACAACCTCGATCAGCAGATCGGCGCGCAGCACCTCCTCGAGGGTCGCGCGGAATGCCTCGACCAGGTCATGCGGCAGCTTGTTGATGAAGCCGACGGTGTCGGTGACCACGATCCGCTGGCCGGACGGCAGGGTCACGCGACGGCTGGTCGGGTCGAGGGTTGCAAACAGCATGTCCGCCACGAACAGGTCCGCCGTGGCCAATCGGTTCAACAAGGTGCTCTTGCCGGAGTTGGTGTAGCCGACCAGGGCAACCGTGGCGACCTCGGACCGCTCGCGCTGGCGCGCCGCGGTGGCCCGCTGCCGCTTCACGTCCTCCAGCTCGGTGCGCACCTTGCGGATCTTGTCCCGGATCAGCCGTCGGTCCGTCTCGAGCTGACTCTCCCCCGGTCCCCTGGTTCCAATCCCGCCGCCGGTACGAGACAGGTGCGTCCACAGCCGAGTCAGTCGCGGCAGGTGGTACTCGAGCGCGGCCAGCTCGACCTGGAGCCGGCCCTCGCGGGTGGTGGCGTGCCGCGCAAAGATGTCGATGATCAGCGCGGAGCGGTCGAGCACCTTGCAGTCCAGCAGCTCCTCGAGGGCGCGTTGCTGGTTCGGTGCCAGCTCGTCGTCGACGATCAGCAGGTTAAAGCCGGTGGCCGCCTTCTCATCGGCGAGCTCCCTGGCTCGACCCTTGCCGAAGTATGAGCTCGGATCGGGATGCTTTCGCCGTTGCGAGGCGCTCCCCACGACCACCGCACCCGCCGTCTCGGCCAGGGCAGCGAGCTCGGCCAGGCTGCGCTCGATCGGCCAGCGACCGTCGCCCGGGTCGTCCAGGCCGATCAGGAAGGCGCGCTCTTCGGGTGCAGTGAGGTCGGTGAAGGAGGGGTGGTGTCTCGGCATTCGGAGGCCAATGGTAGCCGAGCTCCCGAAGACGGCCGTTGGCCCGATGGTGGCAGGAGGGTACTTATTGGCTACGGCGCAAGGCAGGTCGATCTGCGATACATCCTTCACCGCTTCCGGCACAGGAGGACTCGGTGAACGATGCGAGCGTGCAGCCCGAGGGCAGCACGAAGCCAGGCGTCCCGTCGACGGCGAGCATGGCGGTGCGGATGCTGATCCCGCTGACTGCCGGCGCCGCCGCGAGCATCGCCGCTGAGACCCTGCTCACCGTCACGCTGCCCAACAGCCTGGTCCGCGTCGCCGCCAGTGTCGGGATCGGGGCCTGCCTCTCGGCCTTTGGGCTGGCGATGATGCTGATTCGACCCCTCACCCGCTCCCGCGCCGACCTGCAGGTCCGCTACCAGGAGGCGGTCGCGGAAGCGCTGCGCGACCCGCTGACCGGGCTGGGGAACCACCGCGCCTTCCAGGAGGAGCTCGACAGCCAGATCGCGAATGCGACTCGGTACGAGGTCCCAGTCGCCCTGGTGCTGATCGACCTCGACGACTTCAAGCAGATCAACGACAGCGCCGGCCACGCCGTCGGCGACCAGCAGCTTGCGTCGTTCGGCAGGCTGGTGGGGTCGGTGCTGCGCAAGGTGGACCGGCCCTTCCGGATCGGTGGCGACGAATTCGCCCTGCTCCTGCCACACACCGATGCCGAGGCCGCCCACATCGTGGCACGGCGCCTCCTGGTCTCTGCCCTGCAGCCCAACGTTCGCGATCCGAAGATCAAGCCCCTCTCCTTCTCGGCAGGCATCTCGTCGTTGCCCAACCCGGCAACGACCCGCACCCAGCTCTACGCGCAGGCCGACACCGCCCTCCATGCCGCCAAGCGCGCGGGCCGTACCGAGGTGCTCGTCTTCGATCCGGCCGCGGAGATCGCGGCCAATGCCGCCAGCACATCGGCCGCCATTGCGGTGGTGATCGAGCAGAACCTGCTGCGGCCCGTCTTCCAGCCGATCGTCGATCTCGTAACCGGCGGGACGCTTGGCTACGAGGGTCTCATCCGGCCGGTACCCCCGGCGCCGTACCCAGATCCGGCGAGCCTCTTCGCGGCGGCCGAAGAGAGTGGGCACGTGGTGCCGCTCGACCTCGCCTGTGTGGAGGTGATCGTGGCGGCCGCCGCGAGGATGCCCAAGGAGCTGTTCCTGAGCGTCAACATGTCGCCGCGCACGATCGAGGCGCCTGAGTTCAGCGCCCCCGCCATGCTCAATATCCTGGCCCGCTACGATTTTCCGCCCGATCGGCTGATCATCGAGCTCACGGAGCACCAGCCGATCGCTGACCTCGAGCGCGTGCGCCACAAGCTCGACACCTGCCGGAGCGCCGGAATGCGCATGGCGGCCGATGATCTCGGGGCCGGCAACTCGGGCCTGCGGCTCCTGAGCGACCTGCACTTCGACGTCGTCAAGGTCGATCTGGGCCTGATCCAGCGCAGCTCGACCAGCGCCCCGTCGAGCGCGGTGGTCGAGTCGATCGTGGCCTTTGCCACCCGAACCGGCGCACTGGTCATCGGCGAGGGGGTCGAGCACGAAGAGCAGGTCGCGCAGCTGACCGAGCTGGGGGTCACCGCCGCGCAGGGCTACCTGTTCAGCCGGCCAGGACCGCTCCCCGACTGGGCCGGCGAGATGCGCCTGATGCGAGCCGCCGACCGCCAGACCCGCCCCGTCGCAGGCGCGGAGGACGCCGACCTGGACGCCTGGCGGCGCAAGATCGGACTGGCGACCCCCACCGCCTAGGCCCGCCGCTAGGGCAGTATCCCCTCCAGCAGCCGCTCCGCCTCCGCGAGGAGTGCCGGGTCGTCGCCGGGCGCGTCACCGGCCTCGAGCCAAACGATGCGGCGATCCCGCCGAAACCAGGTCCGTTGCCGCTTGGCATATTGCCGCGTGCGGCGTGCCGTGACAGCCACCGCCTCCTCGAGCGACCACTCCCCCGCCAGGTAGTGAGCAGCCTCGCTGTACCCATGTCCGGTGAGAGGCGCCTGCCGCGCATCGTGGCCGGCCTCGATCAGATCACGCACCTCCTCGACGAGGCCATTCTCGAAGAGCCAGCGCGCGCGCTGGTCGATGCGTCGATTCAGGACATCGGTCGGCCGGTTGACGCCGATCAGCACGACCGGCCCTGCCCACGGTCGCGCAGCTGGCGGGATGGTGCTCCCGTCAACGGCGGCGTCGACGCGTTCGAGGGCCCGCGCCACACGGCGGGGGTTGCGCAGGTCGGTCCTCGCCGCGCTCAATGGATCGATCGCCCGCAGCCAGTCCGCGAGCACGCCGATCCCGGTCGCGGCCAGCTCCTGACTCAGCCGGGCGCGGTACTCGCGACGTGGCGCCGCGCCGAAGGTGTACCCGTCCAGCAGGGCGGTCAGGTACAGGCCGCTGCCACCGACAAGCAGCGGCAGCCGGCCTCGAGCACTCACCTCGGCAACCAGGCGCCGCGCCTGGCCGGCCCATGCCGCGACGCTGAACGGTTCTCCGGGCGCCACCAGGTCGAGCAGGTGGTGCGGGACCGCGGCCCGTGCCTGCGCATCGGGCTTGGCCGTCCCGATATCCATTCCGCGGTACACCTGGCGCGAGTCGGCGACCAGGATCTCGATCGGGAATCGCGCGGCCAGCGCCAGCGACAGGTCCGTCTTGCCCGAGCCGGTTGGGCCGACGATGGCCGCAATCGGTCCCAATCAGACCTCGATGAGTCGCTGCAGCTGCGTGATCGACGTGGCGCGACCGGTCCCCCGTTCGGCTTCGATCACCACCGCATTGAACGCCACCGGCCCATCGGCCACCGCGAAACGGGTCGGAAGGTGGGTCAGGAAGCGCGGCAGCACGGTCTCGAGCGAGAAGCCGATCACCGAGTCGCGGGGGCCGGTCATGCCGACGTCGCTGATGTAGGCGGTGCCCTTGGGCAGGAGGCGGGAGTCAGCGGTGGGCACGTGGGTGTGGGTGCCCAGGACGGCGGTCACGCGGCCATCGAGGTACCAGCCCATGGCGTTCTTTTCGCTGGTGATCTCGCAGTGGAAATCCACGATCCGGAGGGGGGGCAGCGGCTCCGCCGCCCCGTCGAGCAGGCTGTCCATGGCGGCGAAGGGCGAGTCGAGCTGATTCATGAAGACGCGACCCATGACGTTCACGACCGCCACCCGGTCACCGTCGGGCAATACGTGCAGCAGCCAGCCCTTGCCGGGTGCGTCATCGGGATAGTTGAGCGGGCGCAGCACCGGCCGGCCGCTATCGAGGTAGTCGTAAATCTCGCGCTTGTCCCAGATGTGATTGCCGCTGGTGATGACGTCCACACCATTGGCAAACAGCTCCTCGGCGAGGCTCGGAGTCAGGCCGGCGCCGGCCGCCAGGTTCTCGCCGTTGGCGATGACCAGGTCGAGATCGAGCTCGCTGCGCAGATCACCGAGGCTGCTGACGACCGCCAGCCGCCCCGGCTTGCCGATGATGTCGCCGATGACCATGCACCGCAGGAGCGCGGTGCGGTCGGTCATCGCGCGTAGTCGACCGCGCGCGTCTCGCGGATCACGGTCACCTTGATCTGGCCGGGATACTGGAGCTGTTCCTCGATCTTCTTGACCACGTCACGGGCCAGGCGGCTGGATGCCATGTCATCCATCTCCTCGGGCCGGACGAGGATCCTGATCTCACGGCCGGCCTGGATGGCGTAGCAGCGCTCCACCCCGGGGAAGGCGAGTGCGATCTGCTGCAGGTCGTCGAGCCGCTTCACGTAGTTGTCGAGGGACTCGCCGCGGGCCCCCGGCCGAGACGCGCTGATGGCGTCGGCGATCTGCACCACCGTCGCCTCGGTCGATTCCTGCTCGACCTCCTGGTGGTGCGCGGCGATGCAGTTGCAGACGACGGGGTTGACCCCGTAGCGCTTCGCAATGTCGCCGCCGATCAGGGCGTGCGGCCCATCGACCTCGTGGTCGATCGCCTTGCCGATGTCGTGGAGCAGTCCACCCTTCTTGGACTCGGGAATGTTGGCGCCGATCTCGGCGGCCAGCAGACCGCTGAGGCGTGCGGTCTCGACGCAGTGGTTCAGCACGTTCTGGCCATAGCTGGTCCGGTACTTCAGTCGGCCGAGCAGCTTGATCAGCTCCGGATGCAGGCCCGGCACGCCGGCGTCGTAGGCCGCCTGCTCGCCCGCCTGGCGCATCACGACCTCGATCTCGGCGCGGCACTTGGCCACCGTCTCCTCGATCCGGCCGGGGTGGATGCGTCCGTCGCTGATGAGCTTGGTGAGGGCCATGCGGGCCACCTCGCGACGGACGGGGTCGAATCCGGAGAGGACCACCGCCTCCGGTGTGTCATCGATGATGAGATCGACCCCGGTCGCCTGTTCGAGGGCTCGAATGTTGCGGCCCTCGCGGCCGATGATGCGACCTTTCATCTCCTCCGACGGGAGCGGCACCACCGTCACCGTTGCCTCCGAGGTGTGGTCGGCCGCGATGCGCTGCATGACGGTAGTGAGGACGCGACGGGCGTGCTCCTCGCCCTCCTCCACGGCGTGGCGCTCGATCTCGCGGACGTGCTGGTGCGCCTCTGCCTGCGCCTCGTCCACGATCAGCTGGATGAGGCTCTGGCGCGCCTCTGAGGCGGTGAGGCCACTGACCCGCTCGAGCTCGACCAGCTGCTGCTGCTGGAGCTCCGCCAGGCGCGCCTTCTCGGCGTCGATGTCGCGTTGCCGCTCCTCGAACGCCACCTCGCGTCGTTCGAGCGATTCGACCTTGCGATCCAGGGCTTCGGCACGATCGAGCAGGAGGCGTTCCTGGCGTTGCAGGTCGGTGCGCTTCTCGCGCGCCTCCTCCTCCGCCGCACGCTGCACCTTCAGGGCGTCGTCCTTGCCCTCGAGGACGATCTCCTTCTGCTTGGCCCGCGCCTCGGCCATCAGCCGCTCGGCATAGCCCTCGGCGTGCTTGACGCTGTTTGCTGCCAGGAAGCGACGCGACAGGTATCCAATTGCGATCCCAACGACGAGGGCGGCTGCTGCCGCCACGACGACGGTACTGTCAGGCATCGGCTCCTCCACTTGTGGAGCCCCCGTGGGCGCTCGCGCCGCCTCGCTGCGCGTGTCAAATGCTCATCACGATCGCCAGTCCCTGCCTTCCATCGGCTCGGAGACTGAAGTGGCGAGTGTAGCGCAAGCGGCGTCGGCCGACCTCCGACGGGTCAGCCGGCGGCGATGCGGCCGAGCAGCGCGACCATCTCGAGGTCGCGGGGCAGGAAGTCCTGGAGCATGACCCGCTGCGCTCCCGCGGCTCGAAGCGCCTCGATCGTCTGGCGCGCGGCATCAGGCGTACCGATGATCCAACGCCCCGTCCGCTCGCGGAGCCACGCCTCGGCATCCTCACCATTGCCGCCGAGCATCGCGATCTGCTGTTGCACACGCTCCCGGAGGTCGCCCGCCGTCTCGGCCACCAGCACTCCGACCATCGCCGAGCGGACAACCGTCTCGGGATCGCGCCCGAGGTCGGCGCAGGCCGCCGCGATGCGGGCATAGGCCTCACGCAGGCGGTCGGGAGTTGCCGATTGCCGATTGAATTCGTCGGCCCAGGTGGCAACCAAGCGAGCCAGGCGAGGACCGCCATCCCCGCCCAGGATCAGGTGCGGGTGTCGCTGGCCTGAGAACGTGGGCCGGGGTCGCAGCCGAGCGTTGCGGACCTGCCAGTGCTGGCCGTCGTAGTCCCAGCCATCAGGCTCGGTCCAAAGCCCATGCAGGATTGCCAATGACTCCTCCAGCCGGTCATACCGCTCCCGCAGGGGTGGAAACGGAATCCCGAGCTCCTGGTGCTCCTCCTCGTTCCAGCCGGCGCCGATCCCCACCTCGACGCGCCCGCCACTCATCTCGTCGACGGTGGCGACCACCTTGGCGAAGCTGCCGGGAATGCGGAACGTGACCGGCGAGACGAGTGACCCGATCCGGATCGTGGAGGTGTCGCGGGCGAGGCCGGCAAGGGTGGCCCAGGCATCGGTGGTCGGTCCGTCGGCCGGGCCCGCGAAGGAACCGTAGTGATCGGAGCGGAAGAAGGCCTGCAGCCCGGCCGCCTCGGCGGCACGCGCCAGGGCCAGGATCTCGTCGTAGGTCAGCCCCTGCTGGGGCTCCGTCATCAGTGCGAAGCGCATGACCGCAGGGTAGCGCGATGCGGCGTCTGGTTGTGCCGCCAAGATGTCAGGCTGCGGTGCTCTCGATGGCGATGGAGCGGGCCATCCGGTCGGAGCCCAGGCGCTGGGCGTTGTCGCGCGCGAATTCCGCGCCGAGCCGGTCCCCGTGCAGCGGGCGGGCGAAGAAGAACCCCTGGCCGAACTCGCAGCCGGCGCTCTGGAGACGCTGGACCTGCGCGCGTCGCTCGACTCCCTCGGCGATCACGCGCAGGCCGAGCGCCTTGCCGAGCGAGATGATCGCCTGGGCCAGGATCCATCGGTCGTCCTTCGCATCGTCGACATCGACGAAGCCCTGCGCGATCTTCAGGATGTCGATCGGGAAGCGGTGGAGGTAGCTGAGCGAGGAGTAGCCGGTTCCGAAGTCGTCGAGCGCGATCTGGATGCCACGGGCACGGAGCTTGCCGAGGACCTCGATGGCTGCATCCGCGTCATGCAGCAGCACGGTCTCGGTCACCTCCAGGATCAGGCTGGAGGGTGGAAGGCCAGACGCCGCGAGCGCGGTACTGACATCGTCGAGCAGGGTGGGGTGCAGCAGCTGGCGAGCCGACAGGTTGGCTGCGACCCACGGCGCCGCACCACCCGCCTGCTGGCTCCACCCGGCCGCCTCGCGGCATGCCTCGGCCAGCACCCAGCGGCCGATCGGAACGATCATCGCGTTCTCCTCGGCGTTGCCGATGAACTCGTCGGGCCCGACCTCGCCGCGGGTGGGGTGATTCCAGCGCACGAGTGCCTCAGCACCGACGATCCGGCCGGATTCGAGCGATACGACCGGCTGGTAGCGAAGCTGGAATTCGCCGCGGTCGACGGCGAGCTGGAGCTCCGCGCCGACGTCATGCCGCGAGCGGACCGTCTTGAGCATGGATGGCTTATAGACGACCCAGCGGCCCTTCCCCGCGGCCTTCGCGCTGTACATCGCGACGTCCGCCTGCCGCAGCAGGTCCTCTGCTGAATCGCCCCTGCTGCCGGCCGCGATGCCGATGCTGGCCGAGACATGCGTCTGGATGTCGCCGATCGAGAACGGCTCCTGGAGGATCTGCGCGATGCGTCCGGCGACCCGCTCCGCATTGGCGAGGCTCGGGTCGTCGTCGACCAGGATGGCGAACTCGTCGCCGCCCAGGCGGGCAGTCAGGTCCGAAGTGCGCGTGCACGCCTGCAGCCGTGCCGCCACCTGGACCAGCATGGCGTCCCCGGCCGGATGGCCGTACATGTCGTTGACGAACTTGAAGTCGTCGAGGTCGACGAACATCACCACCGACCGCTTGCCGCGTGGCGTCGAAACCAGGCGTTCGTTGACGCTCTCTCCGAAGAGGCCGCGGTTGGCGAGCTGGGTGAGGCCGTCGTGGAATGCCTGGTGCTTGAGCTCGTCCTGCAGGACGGAGAGCTTGGCCAGCGAGCGCTCGAGCTGCCCGTTCTCCAGGGCGGTGCCGGCATGGTTGGCCACCGTGGCAAACAGGCGAAGGTCCTCAGCGGTAAAGGTGCTGACGTCCCCGAGTCGGTTGGCGATCACCATCGCGCCGATGACTCCCCCGTCGGTGCCGAGCGGCGCGATCATCGCGTCGCGGACCTCGTGGTCCTCGTCCAGCTCGATGGAGGTCGTGTTGAGCAGGAATGCCGTTCCGTGTTCCACGACGTGCTTGTGGACAGGCCTCCACGCGGTCGCGGATGCCTCGGCCATCACGGACGTCCGTCCCTCGGCCACCGAGGTGATCAGGTAGCTGTCGCCGGGCGACGATGGGAAAAGGACGATCTCGGCCTGCTCAGCGCGGAACATGGTGCGGCTGTGGTAGAGCAGCTGGACGAGTGCCGAATCGAGTTCGGGCGTGCGCTGCAGGATGCGAGTCGATTCGTACAGCAGCTCGAGCGACTCATGCTGCTGCTTGGCGCCGATGAAGGCGCGATAGCCAAGGAACAGGGTTGCGACCGGAAGGGTCAGAAGCCAGACCGCCCGCGAGTCGGCGACGATGATGATGACCGCCAGCAGGGCGATGCTGGTGTTGGTGATGGCCACCACCGACGATACCGCGATCATCTGGCGCAGCTTCGGAACCCCAAGGACGCCCTCCGAGATGGAGATGGCGGAGGCGACGGTGATGACCCCTACCAGATTCGAGATGCCGACTGCGAGGAAGGCGGCAAACCATCGCATCGGTTCGATCAAGCCACCCGCTCCAACCGCGCGGAAGACCACAAGTCCCACCACCGATGAGAGGGCAAAGGACCCGATGTTGAAAGCGAGCTTTACCGGCGGCTGGCGCCGGTTGATGGCGAGGGCGGCCGCCGAGCCGATCGCCTGGGCGATCACCAGCTCGAGCGGGTTCGCCAGGAAGAACCCGACGACGAGGGGCAGTTCATTGAGGGAGAAGGTGTGCGCCCCGCGGCGGAAATGGAAGTGGATCACCTGAGCCTCGGCTGCCCAGAAGACCGGCGCCATCACCCACCATGGCAGCTGCCAGGCCGGGTCGAGCGCGGACAGGTGGGGCAGCACGAGGGCCGACACCACGAGTGCCGAGCCGAGCATGGCTGCGACGAGGGTCCACACCCTCGCTGGCGGTCGCATGGTCTAGGGCACTCGGCCGGTCATCGGATTGAGCCTACCTTCGCTTGCCTGGATTGCCGAGGCGCCGATCGTCACGTGCCGCTGGGACGAATGAGGGATTGGTGGGGAGGCCGTCGTTTCTCGTTGAGTGGCGGCTAGGCAGGTTGCGCGGCTCAGTGCCAGGAGACGCCCATCCAGCTGTGGCTGGACCAGGAGTTGCCGGACCACGAATTGCCGGACCAGGAGTTCCCGCTCCAGCTGTTGCCGGACCAGCTGTTGCCCGACCACGAATTGCCAGACCAGGAGTTCCCGCTCCAGGAGTTCCCGCTCCAGGCGTTACCCGACCAAGAGTTCCCGCTCCAGCTGTTTGCGGACCAGCTGTTGCCCGACCACGAGTTTCCGGACCAGCTGTTGCCGTTCCAATCGCCCCCGCTCCAGCTGTTGCCAGCCGCCTCGAGGAGGGCCATCGCGGCGGAGTCGAACTGATGCCCGAAGATATCGATCGATCCACTCAGGACGACGCCGTCGTGGGTGACGTGATCGGTCCCGCGCGAAAGCTCGAGCGAACCGATCCCGGTCGACCAGTCGATCGTCTTCCACTGAGCCGGCACACCGTACGTCGGCGCGGTCAGCATCCTGTAGAGATCGATCTCGCCGGCGCCCTGCTTCAGGCTCGAGAAGCCATTCAGGCTTCGTGCGTTGAGCTGGAAGAGCCGCTTCAGCGCGTTCGGGGTGATGGTCGGGCGTTGCTGGATTGCCAGCGCCGCCGCCCCGGAAACGAACGCCGCGGCCTCGCTCGTGCCGCTCCCGCGGAAGAGGGTGTCGCTAACGACGCCTGTCGAGCCATAGACCTCGTCGATGTACGAGCCGGGAACCCGAAGGCTGACAAGGTGCGCTCCCGGGGCCGTGACATCGGGCGTTCGGCCATTGCTTCCGGTCGATGAGAAGCTGGCCACCAGGTCATCCGCCCGGGTCGCGGTGCCCATCGAGTCGGACGCGCCCACAGCGAAGATCTTCGGGTCGGAGGCCGGATTGGCGAGGGTGCCGGTCTTGAACGCGTAGCCCGCATTGCCGGTGGGCGTCACGACGAAGATGCCGGCCTTCCAGGCCTGCTCCACGGCAAAGGCAAGCGGATCGACCAGGTACGACTGCACGCTGTCGGTCCCGTAGGAGAGGTTGAGGACCCGGATGTTCATGCCGTTGTCAGTGCGATGCTGGACGACCCAGTCGACTGCCGCGATGACCTGGGAGACGTCTACTCCGCCGTCCGCGACACCGACCTTGACCGAGAGGATGCGCGCGTCCGGAGCAACGCCCAGGAAGTTCGCGGAGTCACCGGCGTAGCTGCCCGTGACCGCACCGCTCCCTCGGCCCGCGATGATGCCGGCCATGAAGGTCCCGTGGCCGTTGGTGTCGAGATTCCTGAGCGCATCGGTCTGGGATTCAAAGGACAGGTCGGGACCGTAGATGACCTTGCCGGGCGCGGACAGATCGTCAACCGGGCTCACGCCCGTGTCGATGACCGCCACGTCGACCCCGGCGCCGGTGTAGCCCGCGTTCCACCATGCCTGCGCGCCGGTGTACTGGGTGGTGTTGAACATCGAGTTGATGTCGGTGGTCGGGTCGTAGGAGGAGGCGAGGCTGGTGGCCGGGGCAACGGCCGACGCAAGCACGGCAAGGCTGCCGAGCGCCACAGCCAGGCGGCGTGGCATCAGGGATGAGAGGAGGCTGGGGCTCGGCGTGGGCGGTGACCTGTGGAAATCCCACGAAACGCCGAACAGGATCGCGATGCGCTGCAGCAGGCCACGATCAGCCGCCGAGGACATAGCAAGGGCGCGATAGTCACCACGGTCAGGTCGACCGGACGATCCCACGCCAACGTCGCTGAGTGCCTGCATCAATTCCCCTTTCGTGGGGTGATGCGCGGCTACTGGCGGCTGGGCCATCTCGGCTGTCGACCGAGACCCCTGGCTTTGCGCCCCCATCTCGCGATGGGTTTGCCCTTTTCAGGCCGTCGCCTGTGACAACGCGTCTCGTTGCCTGCGGCGACCTTAGGGACCTTCGTCCCGCAAGCCATCTGGCTCGGCAGTACTACCGCCGGGGGTACTTTCGGCCGCAGCCGCGCGAAGTGCGCCGCGCACTGTCTCCGGGTCGAAGCCACGGCGCATCAGGAAGGCGCCGATCCGCTGGCGAGCCTTCTTATCGACGGGCATGGGACGGCCCTTGAGGTGCCGATCGAGCGCCACTTTCGCCCGTTCGGCCTCGCTCCTCGGCAGAGCGTCGCCTTCACGGGCCGGCTCGGCCACCTCGGAGCCGCGCAACGCTTCGAGCACCTCTCGGGGGACCCCGTGCTGGCGCAGCTCCGCCTCCAGCATCCGTCGTCCGCGAGGCGCGTGGCGGTCGCGCTGCTCGGCCCACCAGCGCGCAAAGGCGGTGTCGTCCAGGTAGCCCATCGCCGCCAGGCGGCCCAGCGTGGCGGTGATCACGTCATCGCTGGCCGTGGCCCGGCGAAGGCGTCGCTCGAGCTCCCATCGCGTTCGCGGTCGCGTACCGAGGAATCGGACCGCGATCTCCATCGCGGCCTCCGGGTCGGGCGCGGGCCGCTCGGCATCGGGAATGCGTCGCCGCCGGCGTCCGGGCATCGGAGTGATGAGGATCCTCTACTCCGCCTCGGGAATTCCCTCGACGCCGACTTCGATCGTGGCCACCTTGCCGCGGATCTCCGACTCCACCCGGTCGGCAAGCTCGGGGTGCGCCTTCAGGAAGTCACGGGAGTTCTCGCGCCCCTGGCCGAGGCGAGTCTCGCCATAGTTGAACCACGCCCCCGTCCTGGAGAGGATGCCCGCGGCGATGCCGACGTCCAGCAGGCCACCCTCCCGGCTGATTCCCTCGTTGTACATGATGTCGAACTCGGCCAGCCGGAAGGGGCTGGCGACCTTGTTCTTGACCACCTTGACGCGGGTCCTGGAGCCGATCGCATCGGTCCCGCTCTTGAGGGTCTCGATGCGGCGGATGTCGAGGCGCACGGAGCAGTAGAACTTGAGGGCGCGGCCACCCGGCGTTGTCTCCGGATTGCCGAACATGACGCCGATCTTCTCGCGCAACTGGTTCGTGAAGATCAGCGCCGTGTTGCTGCGATTGATGGCACCGGTCAGCTTGCGCAGCGCCTGGCTCATCAGCCGAGCCTGGAGACCGACGAAGCTGTCCCCCATCTCACCCTCGATCTCGGCGCGCGGTACGAGCGCCGCCACCGAGTCGATGATGACGACGTCAATCCCGTTGCTGCGGATCAGCGTCTCGGCAATCTCCAGCGCCTGCTCGCCGGTATCCGGCTGCGAGACGAGCAGCTCGTCGACGTTGAGCCCGACATTCTTGGCGTAGCTCGGGTCAAGCGCGTGCTCGGCGTCGATGAAAGCCACGATCCCGCCGGCTCGCTGCGCGTTGGCGGCGATGTGGTAGCAGAGGGTTGTCTTGCCGCTCGACTCCGGTCCGAAGATCTCCGTGATCCTGCCTCGCGGGACGCCGCCCACGCCGAGTGCCAGGTCGAGCGCGATCGAGCCGGTCGGCACGACCTCCACCGCCATCTTCGCGCCCTTGTCGCCAAGGCGCATGATCGCACCACGCCCGAACTGCTTCTCGATCTGCGTGATGGCGGCGTCGACGGCGCGTCCGCGCTCGCCGTTGCGCTGGGTCGGGGTCTGGGTCTCGGCTTGTGCCACCGGGGCGTCCATGATCGCGTGGGCTCCTTTTCTCTTCACCCCCGGCGGCGCTTCAGGTCAAGCCTCCGGGCCGGGTTCGCTGCGCGGCTTGCGCTTCTTCTTGATCACCTCGACCGTCATCGGCTGCTCGTAGGCCGATGCCGGCTGAATCTTTGGCGCCTTGTCCTTCGGCTTGCGCTTCTCTTGGTGGCGCGGTCGATCGCGGCCTTTGGCCATCTCGCTGGACCTCCGATATGGGCCGGTCGAGGTGCTCAGAGCCTGGCGGATGTGGCCTTATCGGTCGGTTACCGGCGCCTTATCCGACCTCGTTCCGGAGCCCCCGTACTGGGCCATGACGGCTTCTCGCAGCGTTCCGTACGAGCCCTCGTCGAGGGCCACGCGGATGCGCCGCATGAGGTCCTGAGTATAGGTGACGTTGTGGAGCGACGAGAGCCGATACGCGAGCAGCTCCTCGGCGCGGAACAGGTGGGCGAGGTACGCCCGCGAGTGATTCCGGCAGGTCTCGCAGCGGCAGTCGGTGTCGGGCGGATCGGGGTCGTCCAGGAAGCGGGCGTTGCGCAGGTTGAGCCTCCCCCGGCTGGTCCAGAGCTGCCCGGTGCGAGCCACACGGGTTGGCAGGACGCAATCGAAGAGGTCGATCCCGTGTTCGACTGCGGTGAAGAAGTCGGGCGGCGAGCCGACTCCCATCAGGTAGCGGACGCGCGGGTCGTCCGAGAGCGCCTCGGCCACGACGTCGAGGGTGTCCGCCATCTGGGCCTTGCTCTCCCCGACCGACAGGCCGCCGATGGCGATCCCGTCGAACGGGAGCGCCGCGATCGATGCAACGCTCTCGCGACGGAGATCCGCATCCACCCCGCCCTGCACGATCCCGAACAGCGCCTGGTCCGACCGCGTGTGGGCGCTGATGCACCGTTCAGCCCACCGATGCGTGCGCTCCATGGCGACGGCGATCTCTGTCGCGGGAAGGGTGGCGTCCACGAGCTGGTCGAACGCCATCGCAATGTCGCTCCCCAGCGCCTCCTGGATCTCGACCGCCCGCTCGGGGGTCAGCCGCTGGGCCGATCCGTCGAGATGGCTGGCGAAGGTCACGCCGTCCTCATCCACCTTGCCGAGATGGGCCAGGCTGAATACTTGGAAGCCGCCTGAATCGGTCAGGAGCGGCCCATCCCAGCCCATGAACCGATGCAGACCACCCAGGCGGGCGATGCGCTCATGGCCGGGCCGCAGGGAGAGGTGATAGGTGTTGGCCAGGATGACCTGGACGCCCGCCGCGTGAAGGTCTCGGGGCGACAGCGCCTTGACGGTGGCCTGGGTCCCGACCGGCATGAACTGCGGAGTCTCGATGACGCCGTGCGGCGTGATCAGAGAACCGAGCCGCGCCCGTCCAAACCCGGAGGCGCGAGAACTGAAGGCGACCGGCGCGGGCATGGCGGCAGCCTACGCGATGAGCATGGCGTCGCCGAAGCTGAAGAACCGATAGCCTTCGGCCAGCGCGGTGCGGTAGGCGCCGAGCAGGGTGTCGCGCGCCTCGAGCGGCGTCGCGCCGCGCATGCCGGCGTGGACAAACGCCGTGACCAGGGCGAGGAGAGAGCTCCGCGGCAGGTGAAAGTTGGTGATCAGTGCGTCGACCCCCTGGAAGTCGTGCGGAGGCGTGATGTACAGGTCCGTCCAGCCGGCGCCGAGACCGTCACGTGCCGCAGTCTCGAGCACCCGGACGCTGGTCGTCCCCACGGCGACGACGCGACCTCCCTCTCGCCTGGTCCGCGCGATGGCAGCTTCTGTCTCGCTCGGAATCGCGTACCACTCGCGATGGATGCGATGCTCGTCGATAAACGTGCCCTCCAGCGGCCGAAAGGTGTCGAGCCCGACGTGGAGGGTGACGGCGGCACGACCCACTCCGGCAGCCTCGAGCGATCGGAGCAGCTCGGGCGTGAAATGGAGGCCGGCGGTAGGGGCAGCGGCGGAGCCGGGCGGATCGGCGTACACCGTCTGGTAGCGATCCGGGGGCGTGGAGCGGTCCTGGATGTACGGCGGCAGCGGCGTCTCGCCGGCTTCGTTCATGACCACGTGCGGGTCACGATCGAATCGCACCGCCCGCGTTCCGTCGCCGAGCCCCTCCCCCACCTCGACGTGATCGCCGCTCCGCAGAACCAGGGTTTCCCCGTGCCTGATTCGCCGAGAAGGACGCACCAGCGCCTCCCAGCGATCTGCATCGTTCGGGATCGGACGCAGGATAAGGACCTCTGCCGATCCGCCGCCTCCACGGGTGGCCAGCAGGCGGGCAGGGATGACCCGGGAGTCGTTGACCACCAGCAGGTCGCCTGGGAGGACCAGCTCGCCCAACCCACGGAAGGTGCGATGCGAAAGCGCGGGATGGCCAGGAGCCGATGCCCCGCGCTCGACGACCAGCAGCCGGGCGGCGTCCCGTGGCTCAAGAGGGAGCTGAGCGATTGCCGCCGTTGGGAGCTCGTAGTCGAAGTCATCGACCCGCAGGCGCGGGCCAGGCTCATCGAGAGTCATCGGCCCGGACAGCGTAGCGCCCGACCGGGATCCCCGGCCGGGCGCCATCGGACTCGCGTGGTCAGCCGAAGAGCGGCCGGATCACGTCCTGCGCGAAATAGATCACGAAGGCAAGGAAGACAATCCACATCAGCCAGTGGACCTCGCCCCAGCGCCTCGCCACGGCCATCAGGACGACCCACGCCACGAAGCCGGCACCGATACCGATTGTGATCGTGAACGTGAGTGGCATGAGAATGATGATCAGGAGCGCCGGGAATCCGGTAAACACATCCCGGGCATCGATTTCGCCGATCTGGGTGAACATCAGGTAGCCGACCAGCACCAGCGCCGGAGCGGCGGCCTGGAGCGGGATGATCTGCACCAGCGGAGCGAGGAAGATGGCCACCAGGAAGAGAAGGCCGGTGATGACCGATGTCATCCCGGTCCGTCCACCTTCGGCCACGCCGGCTGCGCTCTCAATGTACGTCGTGTTCGAGCTGATCCCGGCGGCTCCGCCGACCGCGGCCGCCAGGCCGTCGACCAGCAGAACGCGACCCACGCCGGGAACCTGGCCGTCCGCGTCACTCAGGCCAGCCTCGGCAGCGATGCCTGTGACCGTCCCCATCGTGTCAAAGAAGTCGCTGAGCATGATCGTGAAGATGGCCAGCAGTGCGGCAAGCACGCCAGCCTCGATGGTGAACACGCCGCCCAGGTCCTCCAGGCCGAGCCCCAGCGTGTCGAAGTTCGGCGTGACGCTGAAGGTCTCCGGAATCTTCTGCACGCCGAGCACGATCGCGATCAGGGTCGTCACCGCGATGCTGATGATCAGCGCGCCCTTGACCTTTTGAGCCCAGAGTGCGGCCGTGATGAGCAGGCCAAGCAGGAAGACCCAGTGGCCAGCAGTGGTCGGGAAGACGAAGCCGAGGGGCGGCGGGGGCGGCGCGAACTCGGGCGTGACGCCCACAATCAGGCCGCCATCCCAGAACCCAATGAACAAGATGAAGAGTCCGATCCCAACGCCGATCGCCCGCTTCAGGGGCAGTGGCACCGCGGTCATGATCGCCTCGCGGAGGCCGACCAGGACGAGGATCGTGATGATCACGCCCTCGATGACGATCACGCCCATCGCCTGGGCGGGGGTCATGCCGAGTGCCGTCAGGCCGAATGCGACCGCGGCGTTGAGACCCAGGCCGGCGGCGAGGGCGAACGGGTAGTTCGTCACCAGCCCCATGGCGATCGTCATCACCCCGGCCACCAGTGCCGTGCCAGCTGCGACGGCCACCGGATCGAGCTCCAGCGGTCCTGCGATGATCGCTCCGTTCAGAGCCACGATGTAGACCATGACCATGAACGTGGTTACGCCAGCCCGGACCTCGGTACCGAACGTCGTTCCCCGCTCGCTGAACTTGAAGTAGGACGCAATGCCGTCCACGGTAGCCTGCCCTCCGTCCCTGCGAGCCCGTCCCGAGTCTTGGGCGATCGGGGCGCGACCGCGGCGATCCTACTCCCACGGCAGAACCGCCGGTGGCCTTTCCGCGCGCCTTCCCTCGGTGCCGCTCAGCGCCGCAGGAACAGGTTGAACAGGACCGTGAGGACGATCGAGACGAGCAGCATCGTGCCGAGCGGAATGAAGAGGCCGCCCCGGTCGCCGGTGATCGCGATGTCGCCCGGCAGGCGCCCGAACGGAAGCCGAATTCCGGCGATCGCCAGGCCGCCGACCACCACCAGCAGGATTCCGACGACGACCAGGAAACGGCCGAGCTCGGGGGACATCGGCCTAGTCGAAGAGCCCAGGCTGCATCTCCGTGTGAGCCGGCGGGGTGAGACCCAGGTGCTGCCAGGCGCCCGGCGTCAGCTGGCGGCCGCGCGAGGTGCGCGCCAATAGGCCGATCTGCATCAGGTACGGCTCGATCACGTCCTCGAGCGTCTCTACCGGCTCCGAGATGGTGGCGGCCATCGTCTGCAACCCGACCGGTCCGCCGCCGTGGTGCTCCGCGATCGCGCGCAGCAGCTGCCGGTCGAGGGCGTCGAGCCCGCGATCGTCAATCTCGAGCAGGTCGAGGGCATCGGTCGCCAGCTCGGGGGTGACGATGCCGTCGCCTCGCACCTGGGCAAAGTCGCGCGTCCGTTTCAGTAGGCGATTCGCGATCCGTGGCGTGCCGCGGCTGCGGCCCGCGATGATCGCCGCCGCGGCCGGATCGAGTGCCACGTCGAGGATGTGGGCGCTCCGGACCAGGATCCGCTCCAGGTCCTCCTTCGCGTAGTAGTCGAGTCGATAGGTCACCCCGAACCGGTCGCGCAACGGCCCGGTGATGCTGCCCACCCGGGTCGTGGCTCCGATCACGGTGATGTTCTCGATCTGGAGCCGAACGGTGCGGGCACCCGGTCCCTTGCCCAGCACGACGTCCAGCGCGAAGTCCTCCATCGCGGGGTAGAGGATCTCCTCGACCACGTGGGAGAGACGATGGATCTCGTCGATGAAGAGGACATCACCCTTGTCCAGCGCCGTGAGCACGGCGGCCAGGTCGCCGGCGCGCTCGATGGCGGGACCGGAGGTGGTGCGGATCTGGGCTCCCATCTCCGCGGCGACGATGTTGGCGAGGGTCGTCTTACCGAGCCCGGGTGGTCCGTAGAGGAGGATGTGATCGACCGGCTCCTCCCGGTGGCGCGCGGCGTCGATCAGGATCGCCAGGTTCTCCTTGATGCGGTCCTGTCCGGCGAATTCGTCGAGCCGCCTCGGCCGCACGGTCGACTCGAGGGCGATCTCGTCCTCGGCCACGACGGCGCTGGCGATCCGCTCGATGGTCACGTCGGCCATTCTACGGGCCGCTGATGCGGCCAAGGTCGGCGGGGCTGTCGAGGTCCGCCGCGTGTGCCGGGACCGGCACTTCAGTAACTAAGTCGGGATGTTCATGCAGCAGGTGTCGCAGCCCAACGTCCCCGGTCAGCTCATCAACGAGGTGAAAGTGCGTGCGCTCGATGAGCACCGGGGGTGCCAGCACGCCGTCCGCGGACGCGGCCACCAGCGGACGATCGCCACGCGCGCTCAGCACCGCCGCGATCGTGGCCGGCAGAACGCCCGGCTGGTCACCCAGCAGGATCAGGGCCGCCGACACATCCGGCGGAACAGCTCCCAGTCCGAGACGGAGCGAAAGGCTCACACCACGCTCATTGAAGGCGTTCCGGATCCACTTCACCGATGGATGGTCGAGGCCGGCAGGAGGCGACAGCCATGCAGGCACCACCACGACCACCGACTGCAGCCCCGCAGCGGTCGCCGTGTCAGCGACCTGCTCGAGCATGGTGCGGCCATCGACGACGACGAGCTGCTTCGGACTCCCATACCGACGCGAAGCGCCAGCGGCCAGGATCACTGCGCCGACAGACCGATCTCCCTGCATCGGGCTATTAGACTGCGCCCCATGGCCCCGATGAAGGCACGCTACGGCCACACCAACCTGGTGGCACGCGATTGGCGCCGATTAGCGGGCTTCTACGTCGATCTCTTCGGCTGCGTCCCCGTCCCACCCGAGCGCGACTATCGCGGTCCTTCCCTCGAGGCGGGGACGGGCGTTCCCGGCTCGGGGCTGCGCGGCGTGCATCTTCGATTGCCTGGGCACGGCGACGAGGGGCCAACCCTCGAGATCTATGCCTACGACCGCGAGGAGCCCGCGCTCCCGCCCGCCGCGAACCGCCCGGGCTGGGGCCACATCGCGTTTGCGGTCGACGATGTTCCAGCGGCGCAGCGCGAGGTGCTGGCCGCCGGCGGATCCGCCGTCGGTGAAGTGGTCACCTTGCGGACGGCAGACGGGAGGCTGGTGACCTGGTGCTACGTCACCGATCCAGAGGGGAACATCGTGGAGCTCCAGGCCTGGAGCGAGGGGGCGTGATCGACCCCCCGGAGGTCGACCTGCTGATCACTGGCGGTTCATTGATCGATGGCTCGGGGGCACCGGCCCGCGCTGGAACGGTCGCCAGCATTCACGGGCGCATGCACATCGGCGACGCGGGGTGGAGCCCCGCACAGGCTGTCCGGACGATCGATGCCACGGGCATGGTCGTGGCGCCGGGCTTCATCGATCTGCACTCGCACGGCGGCCTCGTCATCCTGGCCGATCCGCGCCACGAGCCCAAGGTGCGGCAAGGGGTGACGACCGAGGTGATCGGGGTAGACGGCAACGGATACGCACCGTTCGCCGACCACGGCGACCTCGCCGCCTTCGTCGATCTGAATGCCGGCCTCGATGGACGCCCAGAAATCGACTATGACTGGGACTCGGTGGCGAGCTACATTGGGCGTTACGAGCGTGGCCAGGCAGTGAACGTGGCCGTGGTGATCGGGAACAGCGCGCTGCGCATCGGCGCCATCGGCTGGGACGACACGCCCGCCGACGACCGCAGCGTCGCCAACATGCGAGCCATGCTGCGTGAGGCCCTGGAGGAAGGAGCGTTCGGGGTTTCGAGCGGACTCGACTACCCGCCTGGCTCCTATGCCTCGACCGATGAGCTCGCCTCACTTACCGGTGAGGCGGCAATGGCCGGTGGCTTCTATCACACCCACGTCCGCTACGCGCTCGGCGACCGCTTCCTGGACCCGTTCCGCGAGGCGATCGAGATCGGGCGAAGGGGCGAGGGCCCGGTGCACCTGACGCACTTCTATCACCGACAGACGTATCCCGGCAGTCCGGAGCAGCTGCTGGCCCTGGTCGACGACGCCCGCGACGCCGGGATGGACGTCACCTTCGACAGCTACCCGTACGAGTGGGCATCGACCCGGCTGTTGATCCAGCTCCCGCAGTGGGTCCAGGCTGGGGGGCCGATGGTGCTCAAGGAGCGCCTCGCCGATCGAGCGGTGCGCGACCAGCTGCGGGTGGAGCTTGCGGCCAGGGGCGCCGCATACACCGGTTCGGCGGGCTGGGCCGATCTGCGCCTCGGTGCATTCACCCTGCCCGACAACCTGCGCTGGGAGAGCCGCACCCTGGTCGAGGTGATGGACGAGACCGGCCGCGATGCGGTCGATGTCATCTGCGATCTGCTGCTGTCTGAGAACCTCGGTGTCGCGCAGGTCACCAGCGGGCCGTGGAGCGAGACCCTCCCCCACTTCGTGCGCCACCCGGTCGGCATGGTCGGCACCGACTCCACCTTCCTGGGCGAGAAGCCTTCTCCACGCACCTACGGCTCCTTCCCGAGAATCCTGGGCCAGTTCGTGCGCGACGAACAGCTCATCTCCCTCGAAGAGGCGGTCCGCAAGATGACCGGCGCCCCCGCGGCTCGCCTTGGGTTGACGCAGCGCGGCCTGCTGCGCGACGGCTTCTGGGCCGACCTCGTCGTCTTCGACCCCGCCCGGATCCGCTCGAATGCAACCTATGAGCAGCCACGGCAGTTTCCCGATGGGCTGGAGTACGTCGTCGTCAACGGAGACCTTGTGATTGATGGCGGAGCGCACACGGGGGCGCTGCCTGGACGCGCGCTGCGCCAAGGGCGTTCGTGACGGTGCTATCGTCCGCCGAGGAGGAGCGAGCCGGATGACGCGCATTCTGCCCCCCGGAACACGCGAGATTGGCGCACCTGATGCGCTGGTCGTGCCGCCGGGGAGTGCCACGCCGGGGCCCATCGCCACCCGAAGCCCGCTCCGCCGCGAAGGGCCGGCCAAGCTCACCGGACTCGCGAAGTACGCCGACGACCTGGTCTTCCCCGGCGCGTGGTACGGCGCCACCATCCGCTCGACAGAGCCGCATGCCAGGCTGCTTGGCATCGAGCTGGACGAGGCGTTCGACTGGAGCCAGGTGGTCGTGGTCACCACCGCGGACATCCCGGGCGATAATGTCGTGAGCCTGATCCGCGACGACCAGCCGATCCTGGTGCCTGTCGGCGGCGAGATCCGCCACCAGGCGGAGGCGCTCTGCCTGGTTGCCGCAGCCGATCGCGAGACGCTGCGAGCCGCGAAGCGTCATCTGCGGGTCCAGACGGAACGATTGCCGGCGGTCTTCGACCCGCTTCAGTCGACCGAGGAGTTCTCGCACCTCGAGGTGCGCCAGGGCGACCCGGCCGCCGGCTTCGCGGAAGCCGAGCTGGTCATCGAGGGCACGTATCGGGTCGGTCATCAGGAGCAGCTCTACATCGAGAACCAGGCGATGATCGCAGTCCCCCAGCCGGATGGAGGTGTGACGGTGCATGGCTCATGCCAGTGCCCGTACTACATCCACCGCGCCCTGAAGCGAGCCCTCCAGCTGACCGATGCGGAGGCGGTCGTGATCCAGGCCGAGACGGGCGGTGGCTTCGGCGGCAAGGAGGAGTACCCGTCGATGATCGCCCTGCACGCCGCTCTGCTGGCACGCAAGGTCGGCAAGGCGGTGCGCATGATCTATGACCGCCACGAGGACTTGAGCGCCACCACGAAGCGCCACCCCGCGGTCATCCATCATCGAACGGGCGTGATGCGCGACGGGCGGCTCGTCGCCCAGGAGATCGACGTCGTCATGGACGGCGGCGCGTACTGCACCCTGACTCCCGTCGTGCTGTCGCGAGGCGTGCTGCATGCCGGGGGTCCGTATCGGTGCCCGAACGTCCGGATCAAGGGTCGCGCCATGGCCACCAACACGCCCCCCAACGGTGCCTTCCGTGGCTTCGGCGCCCCACAGACCGAGTTCGCCGCTGAGATGCAGGTCAACCGCATCGCCGAGGCACTGGCCATCAGCGCGCTGGAGCTGCGCCGGTTATGGGCCTATCGCGAGGGCGACACCACGCCGACCGGCCAGGTCCTGCGCGAGAGCGTGGCTGCCGTCGACGTGCTCGAGGCGGCCGCCGAGGCAAGCGACTACGCCCGGCACAGCGAGCAGACCCGTCGGGCGCGGGAGGCGAGGCAGCCGAGCGCGCGTCTTGCGTCGGGGATAGGCATGGCGATGGGTTGGCACGGCGCGGGGTTCACCGGATCGGGCGAGGTGCACATCGCGGGGACCGCCTCGGTCGAGCTGACCGATGCGGGCACGGTTCGCGTCCTCACCGCCCAGACCGAGATGGGCCAGGGGACGAAGACGATCTTTCCGCAGCTGGTGGCCGGTGAGCTGGGTCTCGAACCCGAGGCGGTCGACACGGCGCCGCAGGACACGAGCATCGTCCCCGACTCGGGCCCAACGGTTGCGTCGCGCACCACGATGGTGGTCGGCGGGCTGCTCGTGAAGGCCGCGCGCCGCCTCCGCGACCAGGTTGAAGCCGTCACCGACCGCCCCTTCGCCCATTCATACCGCGACTTCGCGTCCGAGCATGGCGCACTGCGCGTGGATCAGCAGTTCGAGCCATACCCGAACGTGCAGTTCGACGACGAGACCTACACGGGCGACGCCTACCCGGCGTTCGGTTGGGCCTGCGCGGTGGCCCGGGTGGACGTTGACCTGGACACCGGCGAGGTGACCGTCCGCGATGTCGTGTCGGCCGATGACGCGGGCCGCATCATCCATCCGGTCCTGGCCGAGGGCCAGGTCGAGGGTGGGACGCTGCAGGCGATCGGCTACGCGACGATCGAGGAGATCAAGCTGGTCGACGGCCGCTACCTCAACGACCGGCTGGCAACCTACCTGATTCCGACCGCCCTGGATGCGCCCCGCATCGAGGCGATCCTGGTGGAGAAGCCCTTCTCCGGCGCCCCCCACGGCGCGAAGGGGATCGGTGAGCTGCCGATGGACGTCGGGGCGCCGGCGGTGGTGGCGGCGATCCATGACGCCACGGGCGCTTGGATCCACGATCTGCCCGCGACCCCTGAGCGCATCCTGGCCGCCATGACCGGCGCACCCGCGCCAGGCTCCCCGGGCGTCAGCGAGCCGGCCCCGGAGCGAGGTGCGGCATGAGCTATCGGTTCTTCGTCAACGGCGACCCGGTCGAGGTCGAGGTGCCCGGCATGCGTCGCCTCCTCGACGTGTTGCGCGAAGACCTGGCGCTGACTGGCACCAAGGAGGGCTGCGGCGAGGGTGAGTGCGGCGCGTGCAGCGTGCTGCTCGACGGTGCCGTGGTCGACGCCTGCCTGGTGCCGGTCTGCCAGGTCGACGGCACCAACATTCGCACGGTGGAGGGGTTCGGCACGGAGGAGCAGCTGAACGACCTGCAGGCCGCCTTCCTGGAGACAGGCGGCGCACAATGCGGCATCTGCACGCCCGGGATGCTGATGGCCGCAGAGGCCTTCCTGGCGACCGGTGGCCCGCCCAGCGACGATGCCATCCGCGAGGCGATCGCCGGCAACCTGTGTCGCTGCACCGGTTACACCAAGATCGTCGAGGCCATCGCGCAGGCCGCGGCTCGGCGTCGCGCGACCGGCGTCCATCCGGACTGACCGATGCCCGTCGAACCTCCGGTAGCCTCGCCGCGCAGCCTGGCGGAGGCGTATACGCTGCTCGCCGACGCGGTGCATCGGCCGGTCGCAGGCGGGACCGATCTGCTGGTCCAGATCACCGGCGAGCTCGGTGACCCGCCCGAGCGGGTGCTCGACATCTGGCACCTGGACGAGCTGCGCGGCATCCGGATGCAGCAGAATGCGCTTGTCCTCGGGACGCTCACCACCTATGCGGAGATCCGGCGATCGCCGCTCATCGCGGAATTCCTGCCCGCCTTTGCCGAGGCCGCGGCTACGATCGGAGCCGCGCAGATCCAGAACCGCGGAACGATCGGCGGCAATGCGATGAACGCGTCGCCCGCCGGCGACATGCTGCCGCTCCTGCTCGCCTGCGACGCGCAGCTGGTCGCCGGGAAGCGCGACGGCGAGCGATGGATCCCCGTCCGCGAGTTCTGGCCGAGGTATCGGCAGACCGCGCTGGAGCCGATGGAGCTGCTGCTTCGAATCAGCATCCCCCTGCCGTCTGGTCGCCAGCTTCGGTACCGCAAGGTTGGCACGCGGCGGGCGCAGGCGATCAGCAAGGTGGTGATGGCTCTCGCCTGGCAGGCCGATGGCAAGGGGACGTGGCATGACGTGCACCTGGCGCTCGGCTCGGTGGCCCCGACTCCGATCCGCGTGCCTGCCACCGAGACGGTGCTCGAGGGCGCCCCGCCGACCGAGGCGACGGCCGATCGCGCCGCCTCCACCCTCGCCGGCGAGCTGAGCCCCATCGACGATGTCCGCTCCAGCGCCGATTACCGTCGGGCCGTCGCGGCACGCGTTCTGCATCGGCTCATCCGGGACGAGGGTGGCTGGTGACCCCCGACCTGGTGCCGGGCGTGCGGATCACTGACGGGTCACCGGCCCATGCAGCGGATGTCCTGACCGCCGAGGCACTCGCGTTCGTGGCTCGCCTGCATCGGTCATTCGACCAGCGGCGCAGAGACCTGCTCCGAGCCCGCTCCGAACGCCAGGCCGCATTTGATGCCGGCGCGATTCCCGATTTCCTGCCGGAAACCGAGCACATCCGCGACGACCCCAGCTGGCGAGTCGCGTCCGCGCCGGCGGACCTGGACGATCGGCGGGTCGAGATCACGGGTCCGGTGGAGCCGAAGATGATGATCAATGCGCTGAACTCGGGGGCGCGCGTCTTCATGGCCGACTTCGAGGACGCCCTCTCCCCCACCTGGGAGAACGTGTTGACCGGCCAATGGGCCGTCGCCGAGGCCGTGCGCCGTCGTCTGACCTTCCAGACCGATGAGAAGGCGTATGCCCTCAATCGTGAGATCGCGACGCTCGTGATCCGGCCTCGTGGCTGGCACCTGGACGAAACCCACCTGGAGGTCGACGGCTCCGCCATCTCGGCGAGCCTCTTCGACTGGGGCCTGGCCTTCTTCCACAACGCACGAGAGCAGCTCGACCGCGGCTCAGGGCCCTACTTCTATCTGCCCAAGCTCGAATCACATCTCGAGGCACGCCTCTGGAATGACGTCTTTGTGGCCTCGCAGGATCAACTCGGCATCCCGCACGGCAGCATCCGCGCCACCGTCCTGATCGAGACGATCCTGGCCGCCTTCGAGATGGACGAGATCCTGTGGGAGCTGCGCGAGCATGCATCGGGATTGAACGCCGGGCGCTGGGACTACATCTTCAGCCTGATCAAGAAGTTCCACACCCGCACCGACATGATCCTCCCCGACCGGGCCCAGGTGACGATGGCGGTGCCATTCATGCGCGCCTACCAGCAGCTCCTGGTACGCACCTGTCATGCGCGCGGTGCGCACGCCATCGGCGGCATGAGCGCGTTCATCCCGAACCGCCGGCAGCCGGAGGTGACGGAGAACGCCCTCGCCCGGGTGCGCGAGGACAAGCAGCGCGAAGCCGGCGACGGCTCGGACGGCACGTGGGTTGCGCACCCGGACCTCGTGCCGGTGGCGGCGGGGATCTTCGACCAGGTGCTGGGCGATCGGCCCAACCAGAAGCATCGCCTTCGGCCCGACGTGCGCGTGTCGGCCGGCGAGCTTCTTGACACACGGGTCGAGAGCGGCCACGTGACCGAGGCGGGGGTCTCGACGAACGTCAGCGTGGCGCTGCAATACCTCGCCTCGTGGCTGGCCGGCAACGGGGCCGCCGCCATCAACAACCTGATGGAGGACGCCGCAACAGCCGAGATCAGCCGCAGCCAGCTCTGGCAGTGGCGGGTGCACGGCGTGACGCTGGACGACGGAAGGCCGATGACGGGCGAGCTCTATGCAGCCGTCCGCGATGCGCAGCTCGAGCGCCTGCGCTCCTCAGCTCCGGACTTTCGCTGGACCGATGCCGCCGCGCTGCTGGATGACCTGGTCCTGAGCGAAGACTTTGCCGAGTTCCTGACGCTCGCTGCCTACCCGATGCTGGACCGCTGACCGCGGATCAGGCAGGGGTAGAGCGCTCCACGAAGCGCCCTGCCCCGCGACCGCCGACGAACGCTCCATCCCGGATGACGGGTTGGCCGCGAAGGAGCACGGACCGGACGGCACCACGAACCTCTCGTCCCTCGTACGAGGTGAAGTCGCTGGTGTGGTGGAGCTCCGACTGCCGGATGGTGCGTTTCGCTCCCGGGTCGAAGAGGACGAGGTCGGCGTCGCGCCCGACCTCGATCGCTCCCTTGCCGGCCAGGCCAAAGAGCTTTGCGGGCGTCGTGGCCAGCAGGTCGACCAGGCGTTCCACGCTGATCTGTCCGCCGGCCACCCCCTCGTCGTACATGACCGTGAGCAGGGTCTCGATCCCGGGCGCGCCATTGCTGATCTGCGGGAAGGGAGGCGCGGGACAGCGCTTCTCGACGGCCAGCCGATCCGGCACATGATCGCTGGCGACCAGGTCAAGCCCCCCAGCACGCAGCCCGAGCCAGAGCGCCCCGCGATCCGATTCGGAGCGGAGGGGTGGCGAGATGACGCTCTTGATCACCTCCTGCTCGTCCGGCGCATCGTAGCGCGCATCGGTCAGGGTCAGGTAGTGCGGACAGGTCTCGGCGTAGACCGGCCAGCCGCGCACCTTGGCCGCAGCAACCTCTGCCAGCGCATCGGCGCACGAGAGATGCACGATGTAGACCGATGCGTCAGCCGCCCTGGCCAACGCGATCGCCCGATGCGTCGCCTCCGCCTCGGCGTAGGTCGGTCGGGTCAGCGCATGGTGCCGGCACGCGACGTTGCCGCGGGCGACGGCATCCGCCACCAGCGCATCGATGACCGTGGCGTTCTCGCAATGGACCTGGAGCATCCCGCCGTGGCGGCCCATCGCTCGCAGTGCCGCGAAGAGGCGCTCATCGGTCAGGCGGAAGTCATAGACCATGAACGCCTTGGCGGTCGGGACGCCAGAATCGATCAGCTCGGGCAGCTCCGCGATCGGGTCCTCCTGTTGGCCGCTGATCACCGCTGAGAGCCCGAAGTCCACCGCCGACTCGCCCTCAGTGCGTTCTCGGAACTCGCGCATCCCGGCTAAGAGCGACGCTGAGCCCTCATCGGAGATGCCGGTGCCGGGGTTGTTGAAGGCGAGGAATGTCGTCGTGCCACCAAAGGCAGCCGCGACGGAATCGGCGAAGAAGCGGTCCGGCTCCACCTCGCTCGGCAGCCGCGTGTGGGTATGGACGTCGACGCAGCCGGGCATCACCAGCAAGCCCGTGGCGTCCAAGGTTTGGACGCCGTTTCGAGCAAGATCCGGCGCTACGGCCTCGATGCGGCCATCGCTGATGGCCACATCGGCCGAGAAGGAGCCGCCGGCGGTGACGACAGTGCCGCCGCTGACGAAAAGGTCAGTCAACCGTGTAAACCTGCCGGCTATGGCTTGGTGCTGGCCGCTGAATCAGGCTGGGCAGCACGGAAGCTCCGGCACGGTCGACAGGAATGCGCCAAACGCCGCCGAGACCGCGATACCGATCACGAAACCCGATGCCAACCACGTCAGTCGCTTTCGCTGAATGAAGCTGCTCAAGACCTCTTGGGAATGTCTCTCGCCCAGAGGTACAGCGACCAGGACGATGGACGTCACGCCCATGAAGAGCAGCACGGCGAGAACGGCCAAATTCGACCGGGAGAAGACTTCGGGATCCGCGAGGAAGGCCACCAGGCCGTAGATACCGAACGCGCCCGCGACCGCACAAACGATCGCTACCAACCAGCCAAGGAAACGACCCCATCGCGCTCCACCCGATATCGCCCATCCGGTGATAGCGGCTAAAAGGGCGAGCCCAACGAGCGCGGAGCCGAACTCGAGACTCCGGGTATGTTCCGTGATTGGTGGCGGCTGCAGAACTCCGAAACCAGCGAAGGCGAGAACGCCGGCTACCAGGCCCATTTGCACCACGCTCGCGGCTTGGCCCAGATTCATCAGTCTCCTTCGATGATCTCGATCTCCTGGGCACCCTCCCACAGGACACGCCGGCCCACCTCGCGCAGGCGGTCGCGCCACCCCTCGTCAGGCAGCAGCGTGGCGAAGTGGTTGCCCGCGAGCTGGCCGAGTTTCGAGGAGAACATGCAGGCGCCGTACGGGAAGAGGATCTCGCCCACGGAGAGGTCGCCGGTGTAGATGAGCAGCTCGCCGGGCGCCGGGTGCGAGGTGTGGTTCTCGTAGCCGACCCCGGTCTGCAGGTCCTCGAGCGGGATCCAGGTCCCCTCACCGCTCCAGCGACAGTGGATCAGCTGCGCGCGCATCGGCAGCAGGCGCTGCACGGCCTCGACCGTTCGCGGCGCCTCCGCCTCCCATCGGGCGGTAAAGTTCAGGTCACCTACCCGGATCGTCAGGTTCGGCATGCGCGGAGGATAGCAGTGGCCGATCTCCGTCCCACCATCTCGACTCATGTCCTGGACCTCGAGCTTGGCGTTCCCGCTGCCGGGCTGCCGGTGGCCCTCTTCCGTCTCGAGCAGGATGGTCGGCCGGAGCTGATCACCGAGCTGGCGACCGATGCCGATGGCCGGATCCCCTCGCTCCTGCCGGGCGAGCTCGAAGTCGGCGACTATCAGCTCGTCTTCGACCTGGCGGCCTACGCGGCGACGCTCGATCGGGACGCCGACTTCTTCGAGAATCTCGCGGTCGGCATCCGGATCGACGACGCCGAGCGCAGCTACCACGTGCCGCTCCTCCTGTCGCCCTTCGGGATCTCGACCTACCGCGGCACCTGATGGGCTATCTCTCGATCGCCGATCTCAACGACCTTTCGGCCGACGCATTCGCCGATGAGGTGGCTCCCCTCTTCGAAGGGGCTCGGGGCTTCCTCGAGCGCCTCGCGGCCGCTCGACCATTCGACTCCGATCGCGCGTTCCTGGCGACGGCCCGCGAAGTGGCGCGAACCATGCCCGAGGCGGATCAGATCGAGCTGCTCAATGCCCATCCGCCGCTCGGCAGCGATCCCGCCGCCGTCTCACGGGCATCGTTCGAAGAACAGGGCTACGGGTCGACCGAGGAGGAGGATGCGCAGCCCATGCTCGAAGAGCTGGCGATGCTCAACGAGGTCTACGAGGGACGCTTCCGCTTTCGGTACGTGGTATTCGTGGCCGGCCGACCACTCTCGGCGATCGGGCCCCTGATCGAGGCGGCGATGCGAAACGATCGTGCGGCAGAACTGGGCCGCGGTCTCGACGACGTGATCGACATCGCGGCGGACCGCCTCGGCCAGTTGCGCGGCGACTACCCGGACCGCGAGGACGACGCCGGATGAAGTACGACATCCACTACGGCAAGGCCGACGTGAAGGTCTACCGCACCTACGGCACGCCCTTGCGAGGCGTGAGACGGATCCCCGAGTCGCCCTTCGGTGGCCGCGAGAACATCCTGATGGCGGCCGAGCTCGAGGTGACCGTGCGCGGCACAGCGTTCCTCGACGCCTATGCGCGCGGCGACAACCGGCGCGTGGTGGCGACCGACACGATGAAGAACTTCATGCACGCAGCGTCGCTGGGGTCGACTGCGACCACCCTCGAGGGCTGGCTGTACGACGTCGGGTCGGCCTTCCTGGCGACGTACCCCGACATGGAACGGCTGACGATGCACGGCCGCGAGCTCCCCTTTCCGGCGGCCCTGGTCCCGGCCGACGATGGCGACGGATTCACCGCGTCCGAGGTCCTCTTCGCCCGCGATCGCAACGACCGCTCCACCGCAGCACTCGACCTGGAGCGTCACGAGGCCGGGGTGCGCATCACCGGCCACCGCTGCGGTCGCACCGACCTGCAGCTGATCAAGATCACCGGCAGCGCCTTCGCCGAGTTCGCGCGCGACGAGCACACCACGCTCCCCGAGCGCCCGGATCGGCCGCTCTATGTCTGGAGTGACATCGGATGGCGCTACGAGGACCCGCGGGACGCCCTGGGCGGCGACGCCGCGCGCTATGTGGCCGGCGAGCAGGTCGCCGACCTGGCGGCATCGGTCTTCCACCAGTTCGTCAGCCTCTCGATCCAGCACCTCGTCAACGAGATCGGGGGCCGCATGCTGGAACGCTGGCCGCAGCTGGCCGAGGTGAGCTTCGAGGCGACCAACCGGCTCTGGGATCCCGGCGTGCAGAGCGGGGCCGACCCGCGGGTCAAGACCTATGCCGACCCCCGTCCTCCGTTCGGCAAGATCGGGCTGGTCCTGCGCCGAGAGGCGTGACGTCCCCTCAGCGCAGCCCCAGCTGCGGATAGTCGATCGCGGGGCAACGGTCCATCACGACCAGCAGTCCCGCCGCATCCGCCCGCTCGGCGGCTTCCTCGTCCCAGACCCCCAGCTGCAGCCAGACCGCCTTTGCGCCAATCTCGATCGCCTCGTTGACGTGCGCTCCCGCACGGTGCGAGGCGCGGAAGATGTCAACCACCTCGATCGGGCTGTCGGTCGGCCGTTCCGCCGCCGCGGTGCGCAGGTCCGGCATCGTGGCGAGGCCATGGATCGTCGTCTTGCGTGGGTAGATCGGGATCACCTCGTATCCGAAGCGCAGCAGCGAGCGCGTGACGCCGTGGCTGGCCCGCTCCGGATCGGGCGATGCGCCCACGACCGCCCAGACGTGGAATTCGGTCAGGATGCGGGCCGCAACGGCGGGGTCGCGCCAGCGCCCCAGATCGAGCGTCATCGGGACCTGGCCAGCTCCTGGAGAGCTGCCTTAATGCGCAGGTCGAGGCCGTCCTCGCTTCCGGCCACCGCCCCGGCGGCGCGGCGCGCCTCCGAAGCGGTATAGCCCAGCGATTCGAGGGCGGCGACCACGTCTGAGTCCGTGCTCGCTCCCCCGCCGGCAGCGATCCCCGCGGCGTGGATCTTCTCCTTCAGCTCCAGGATGATGCGAAGAGCTGTCTTGCGTCCCACTCCACTCACCGAGGTCAGCAGGTCCGCGTCATCGGTGACGATGGCCAGCTGGAGCTTGGTCACCGCATGGGCGCTGGTGATGGCGAGTGCAAGCCGTGGACCAACCCCGGTCACGGTCATCAGCAGCTCGAAGAAGGCGAGCTCCTCCGGCGAGGCGAAGCCGAAGAGCGCCTGCTGATCCTCGCGCACGAGGTGGTGGACGAAGATGCGCGCCTCGCTCCCCAGCCGCAGGCGGGCGAGCAGCGAAGGACCGGCGACGACCCGATAGCCGACGCCGCCCAGCTCGACCAGGACGAACTCCTGGCCGACGTGCGTGACCGGCCCGCGCAGGGAGCCGATCATCGGATCACGGCGAGGCGGGCGGTCGAGGCGCCCCGATATGCGCAGCCGATCGCCACCGCCAGCGCATCGGTTGCGTCGTCAGGCACCCCGTCGAGGGCGATCCCCAGCAGGCGAGCCACCATGGCCGCCACCTGGGCCTTGTCAGCCGCCCCGTTGCCGCAGACCGCCTGCTTCACCTCGTTCGGCGTCGGCTCGTCGACCAGCAGCCCGGCTTCGGCCGCGGCGAGCAGGGCAACACCCCTCGCCTGCCCGACGGCCATGGCGGTCTGCACGTTGCGCTGGAAGAAGAGCCGCTCGACGGCGACTCGGTGCGGCTGGTGCAGGGTCAGCAGCTGCGTGAGCGCGTTGTGGAGGGCGTGGAGGCGGTCCGCATCGGTCTCAGCGCTCTCGGTGCGGATCACCCCGGCGTCGATCAGTCGCAGGCGACCGTCGTCCAGCGCCACCACCCCGAATCCGCAGCGGGCCGTGCCTGGGTCGATGCCGAGCGCGATCACCGCAGCATCGTAGCGTCGCGCGGGATCAGGCGACCGATGCCTCCAGCTGCTCCATCAGCGCATCAGGCAGGTCGAAGTTGGCGTAGACGTTCTGCACGTCCTCCAGCTCCTCGAGGCGCTCCACGAAGCCCAGGACCTGGCGTGCCGCCTTCTCATCGGAGATCTCGACCTTGGTGGTCGGCTCCATCGACACTTCGGCCGAGGTCGCGGGGTAGCCCGCGGCGGCGAGCGACGATCGCACCCGCTCGAGATCGGCAGGCTGGGTCATGACCAGGATGACACCGCCCTCGGGCGTGTCGACGTCGGTGGCGCCCGCGTCGATGGCGGCCAGCGTCACCTCGTCGGGGTCGTTCCCCTTCAGCGGGATGCTCAGCAGCCCGCGCTGCTCGAACTGCCACGCGACGGGAGTCAGCGAGCCCCCGACCTTGGTGAAGATGCTGCGGACCTCGGAGGCGGTGCGATTCCGGTTGTCGGTCATCACGGCCACGATCACCGCCACGTTCGCCGGCCCGAGGCCCTCGTAGGTGATCTCCTCGTACTGCACCGCATCGGCGCCCGCGCCGGTCGCTCGCTCGATGGCACGCTTGATGTTCTCCGTCGGCATACTGTTGTCGCGCGCCTTGTCGACGGCCATCCGCAACCGGTAGTTGCCGTCGACGTCGCCACCACCATGCCGCGCGGCAGTGATGATCTCGCGAGTCAGCTTGGTGAAGAGCGCGCCGCGCCTGGCGTCGTTGACGCCCTTTTGCCGCTTGATCTGTGACCATTTGCTGTGGCCGGACAATCGGGCCTCCGGTCGCTGTGGGAGCCCCGATTGTAGCAATGCCGTGGTGGCCTCCCTACCATGGGCCGATGGTGCCGCTCCTCGACCGGGACGAGAACGCCGGGGCGCTGGGTTACCTGGCGCACGGCCGTCCTGCGGCCGAGGCGACCTTCGGCCCACCACCGCCAGAGGTCGACCGGCGGCACCTGGGCACGCATCCCAAGGTCGTGGATCGGCTCTGGGAGGACCTCAACCAGGTGCTCCCGGCCGACACACGCTGGCTCGTCTTCGACGGCCCCGCGCTCGTCCATCCTGGCGGAGCCATCCTGGCGGCAGCGGTGGGCACGCAATACGCCCTTCGCCTGCTGCCCAACGATCGCGACGCTGCCATCGCCGCGGGTGCCGAGGTGGTGCACCACTTCCAGACTGTCGGAACCTCGCTCGACCTGCCGGCCACCTTCGGGCCGGAGTGGGTCTTCGGTCGCTTCGACGACCGCGAGCCAGCGTGGCTGCTGGCCAGCTACCAGGCGAAGACTGGCTAGCCAGGCATTGGGTCTTGTCGGCCGCCGCAGGCCCGTGGCATGCTGACCTCGATGTCTTCCGATTCGACTCATGATGCAGCGGCCGCCTACGAACGCGTCGCCGGGACCGGCGCCATCGCCGCTGGGATCGGCGGAATCGTCTACTCGGTCGCGTTCCTGGGTGGCGTGGTGGCAGGCTGGGCCCCGAAGCTCGGCCTGACGGTCGCCTCGATCGCATTGATGGCCGGCGGGTTCCTCTCGGTCCTCGTGCTGGTGGCCCTCTACCGCCGGCTGCTCGACAGCGCGGCAGCCGTGGGGCTCCTGGGCCTGATGTTGGTCGCCGTGGGAGCGACCGGGGCGATGGTGCACGGCGGCTACGACCTGGCGAATGCCGTACACCCTCCCGTCGCGGACGTCCTGGCCGAGGCGGAGCTGCCGAGCGGGATCGACCCGCGCGGGCTCCTCACCTTCGGGATCAGCGGGCTCGGCCTCCTCGTCCTGGCGTGGCAGTCTCGCCGTAGCAGGACGCTGCCGAGCACCCTGACAGCTCTGGGAATGACGGTTGGCGCCCTGCTCATCGTGGTGTACCTGGGGCGCCTCATCATCCTGACGCCGACCAACCTGCTGGTCGCCATTCCGGCCGCGGCCACTGGACTCGTCCTGAGCCCGCTCTTCTACATCTGGCTGGGGATCGAGCTGCGGCGCCGCTGACCGGTGAGCGGATGCCGCCATTCCGCGCCCGCTCCGTATAATTGGCCCCACTCCCGGCTTGACGTTTCGCCCGAGGCGGAATCGGCCTCGGCTGCTGCGACCCGCGCACAAGGAGCACCGATGAAGCCGACCAGCCCCGACCTGATTCGGAACGTGGCCCTCATCTCCCACGGTGGCGCCGGAAAGACGAGCCTTGCCGAAGCGATGCTCTTCGACGCCGGCGCCATTGCGCGACTGGGCAGCGTGGACGCCGGGTCCGCTGCGCTCGACCACGACCCGGACGAGCAGAAGCGGCGACAGAGCATCAACCTGGCAATGGGGACGCTCGAGGCCGATGGGGCGCGCATCACCCTGGTCGACACCCCCGGCTACGCCGACTTTCAGGCCGATGTGATCGAGGCGCTCGCCGCGGTCGATGCCGCGATCCTGGTGGTCGATGCATCGGCCGGGGTCGAGGTCGGCACGGAGGAGGTGTGGCGGCTGGCCGAGGAGCGCAAGTTGCCGCGCTTCATCTTCGTCAACAAGATGGACCGCGAGAACGCCAACTACGATGCCGTGCTCGACGGCCTGAAGACGAAGTTCGGCCCCAAGATCGCGCCCGTCTACCTGCCGATCGGCTCCGCCGACTCGTTCCGCGGCTACATCGACGTCATCGAGCAGCACGCCAACGTGTACGAGGGCGGCAAGCCCAGTGAAGCGCCCATCCCGGACGACATGCGAGCCGGCGAGGAGGCGCGCCGCGAAGCCCTGGTGGAGGCGGCCGCCGAGGCGAGCGATGAGCTGATGACCCGTTACCTCGACGGCGAGTCGATCAGCGACGAGGAGATCGAGACGGCCGTGCACAAGGGGACGCGCGAGGGAAGCGTGGTTCCGGTCTTCGTGGGCAGTGCGCTGAAGAACATCGGCGTCCGCGAGCTGGCGACCATGATCGCCAAGCACATCCCGTCGGCTGCCGAGGTCGGTGCGCGCACCACCAGCGACGGCAAGCAGATCGAGCCTGACCCGGCGGCGCCCTTCGTGGCGCAGGTCTTCAAGACAACGGCCGACCCCTTCGTCGGGCGACTCACCTACTTCCGCATCGTCGCCGGCACGCTCCGCGCCCAGGGTCACCTCTGGAACGCTACCCGCAAGGCGGAGGAGCGGATCGGCAACATCCTGGGGCTGCTCGGCAAGGAGCAGGTGAACATGCCGGAGGCTGGTCCGGGCGACATCGTGGCGGTCGCCAAGCTGGCGAGCACGCAGATCGGCGACACGCTGGTCGCAGACCGCGCCCAGGCGGTGAGCCTGCCGCCGCTCGAGTTCCCGTCGCCGAGCCTGCAGGTCAGCATCGAGCCGGAGAGCAAGGCGGACCTGGACAAGCTGGGACAGGCGCTGTCGCGCATGCTTGAGGAGGAGCCGTGCGCCCGCGTGCACCGCGAGGAGGGCACCGGCGAGACGATCCTGACGGCGATGGGCGACGCCCACGTGGATGTCCTGGTCGAGCGTCTGAAGCGCAAGTTCGGAGCATCGGTTCGCACTGGCAGCCCGCGCGTGCCGTATCGGGAGACGATTCGCAGGCCAGCCAAGGTCGACAACCGCTTCAAGCGCCAGACCGGGGGCCATGGGCAGTTCGGGCACGTGGTGATCGAGTTCGAGCCGTTGCCATCCGGGTCGGGATTCGAGTTCGGTGACAAGATCGTCGGCGGCGTGGTCCCCAGGCAGTACATCCCCGCCGTCGAGAAGGGGCTGCGCGAAACCCTGGCCGAGGGGGTGCTGGCCGGGTATCCGGTCGTGGACCTGCGAGCCCGGTTGGTGGATGGCAGCTATCACACCGTCGACAGCTCCGAGATGGCCTTCAAGGTGGCCGCCAGCCAGGCCCTGAAGCGGGCATTCCCGGAGGCTGATCCGACCCTGCTGGAGCCGATCCTGGAGATTGAGGTGATCGTCCCGGATGCCTACATGGGCGATGTGATGGGGCAGATCACCGCCAAGCGCGGGCACGTCCTGGGCATGGACTCATCGGATGGGATGCAGCACCTCCATGCGCAGGTGCCTCAGGCGGAGATGTTCCATTACGCAACTGAGCTGCGCAGCATCACGCAGGGCCGCGGACGGTTCAACTGGAAGCTCGACCACTACGCAGAGGTGCCGAGCACCATCTCCGACCGAGTCATCGCCGACCACCAAGCCAAGGTGGGCGCTGGCGAGAAGCACTGACCTCCCGTCAGGCGACCCGCTCGATGGCGGCCAGGCTGCGCTTCCCGCGACGCAGGACCAGCCAGCGTCGGTGGAGGAGGTCTCCGTCGCTCGGCACCATCTCCGGATCGCTGACGCGCCGGTTGTTCAGATAGGCGCCACCGTCAGCCACCGTCCGCCGGGCGGCTGTTCGACTGTCGGCCAGGCCTGCGGCCACCAGCAGCTCGACGATGGTCGGCATCGGGCCACTCACCTCCGCGTGGGGCAGCTCGGCCACGGCAGTCGCCAGCGTCTCCGCGTCGAGCTCGACTAGTTCGCCGCGCCCGAAGAGAGCCGCGCTGGCGGAAGCGGCCTGGGAGGCAGCATCGGGGCCGTGCACGAGCGCGGTCAGCTCGGATGCCAGTGACTGCTGGGCGGCGCGCGCCTCGGGCTGCTGCGCGGTTGTCTCCTCGAGCGCCTCGATCTCCTCACGGGACCGGAAGCTGAAGATCCGCAGCAGCGCGCCGATGTCGGCATCGTCCGTGTTCAGGAAGTACTGGTAGAAGGCATACGGGCTCGTCAGCGTCGGATCGAGCCAGAGCGTGCCATCGGCGGTCTTGCCGTACTTCGTCCCGTCCGACTTGGTGATGAGTGGCGTCGCCATGGCGTGCACGGTGTGGCCGGCCACGCGACGGATGAGGTCGACGCCGGCGGTGAGGTTGCCCCACTGGTCGCTGCCACCCGTCTGCAGGCGACAGCCGTAACGGCGATGCAACTCCAGGTAGTCGAATGCCTGCAGGATCTGGTAGCTGAACTCCGTGAAGCTGATCCCCGGCCCATCGAGTCGGGCCTTTACCGATTCCTTGTCGAGCATCCGATTGACACTGAAGTGCTTCCCGACATCCCGGAGGAAATCCAGTGCCGATACCGACGAGGTCCAATCCAGGTTGTTGACGAGGCGCGCCGCGTGGGATCCACCGAACTCTAGGTATCGCTCGACCTGGGCCCGGATCCGTTCGACCCAGTCGGCGACCACGTCGGCCTCGTTCAGGCTGCGCTCGACCGATCGTCCGCTTGGGTCGCCGATGAGCCCGGTTGCCCCGCCGACCACCGCGATCGGGTCGTGGCCGGCCAGCTGCAGTCGCCGCATCGTGATCAGCTGCACAAGGTTGCCGAAATGAAGGCTCGGGGCCGTGGGATCGAAGCCGCAGTAGAACGTCACCGGGCCTGCGGCGAGGGCGGCCCGCAGGGCATCCGGGTCGGTGCTGTGGGCAATGGCACCACGCCAGTCGAGCTCATCGAGAATGTGGGCGGCCATGGGCGGTTGAGTATATGGGGCCGATCCGCCCCTCGCGGCGCCCCGTGCTAGGCTTGGCCGCGATGAACGGACGGCCCCCGCGGGCCCGGGGCCGCTATTCAGGCAGGCCGCCGGCGCCGCGCTCCCCCACTTCACCCGGCGGCATCAAGGTCGCGCCGCTCCCGGCATTGATCCTGGGCGCCTTCGCGGCGCTCGCGGGCGCTCTCTTCATCGGTGTCGTGGCCGTCTTCGCGTCATACACCAGCGGCCTCCCAGACACCTCCAAGCTCGCGGAGTTCCCGCTCAGCCAAGGGTCAACCGTTGTCTCCGCCGATGGTGTCGAGCTCGCGACCTTCGCTGCGGAGGAGCGGCGGGTACTCACCTTCGACAAGATTCCCCAGGTGATGGCCGACGCGCAGGTTGCGGCGGAGGATCAGACCTTCTGGACCAATCCGTGCATCGACTTCAAGGGCATTGTCCGCGCGGCGCTCCAGAATTTCTCGGCCTCGGAGACGGTGTCGGGCGCCTCGACCATCTGCCAGCAGCTGGTGCGCATCCGCCTCTTCGACGCTGACCTGCTGGCCAACCCCGACCGAGTCTGGGAGCGGAAGATCAAGGAGGCGCTGCTGGCCCTCCAGGTGGGTGACGCCTTTCCCGGGCGCGAGGGCAAGGAGCAGCTGCTGGAGATGTATCTCAACCAGGTGTACTACGGAAACAACGCCTACGGCATCTGGGCCGCCGCCAGCCGCTATTTCGCCAAGGACATCACTTCGTCTGCTCCCGAGAACCAGCTGACGATTGGCGAGGCCGCGCTGCTCGCCGGTCTGGTGCGCGCCCCGTCCGCGCTGGATCCGACACAGGTCGCCGTGCCCTCGACCGATGCCGCTGGAAACTCGATCCTGGTCGTCCCGCCCGACGCCGACGCGATCCGGGTGCAGGGCTTCGTCCTGAACGGCATGGTGAAAACCGGCGCCATTACCCAGGCCGAGCGGGACCAGGCTGCCGCTGAGCAGATCGTGCTGGCGCCGCCCCAGGATCGCCAGTACAAGGCGCCGCACTTCGTCTATGCGGTACGCCGTGCCGCAGCCGACCTCCTCGGCGGCGAGGACCTCCTGGACCGCGGCGGCCTCGTGATCAGCACCACCCTCGACTACAACGGCTACCAGGTGTCCGCCGAGAAGTGGGCCGGCGTGGCCTACGACATGGACCGCATGACCGATGAGCAACTCCTCGTGAAGTACGGCGAGGCTGCCGCCGGACCGAACGGCTGGATCCACAGCCTGCAGGGCCGCAACATCAACAACGACGCGCTGGTGACGATCAACTACCGGACCGGAGCCGTGATGGCGTACGTCGGCTCCGCCAACTACTACGGCGAGGCGACGCCCGCCCACCAGCCGCAGTACGACGTGGTAGGGCAAGCCTTTCGACAGTCGGGCTCCGCCTTCAAGCCGATCACCTACGCGACGGGCTTCGAGCGCGGCACGATCACGCCGGCGACCATGTTCATGGACGTCGAGGGGATCGTGGCGGAGGGCTATTCGGTCCCCAATGCCAGCGGCAACGAGCGTGGCCCGGTCCGTGTCCGCGATGCGCTCAAGTACTCCTGGAACATCCCGGTCGCCAAGGCGCAGCAGCTGATCGGCACCCAGAACGTGGTCGACATGGGGGAGCGCCTCGGGCTCGAGTGGGATCCACAGCAGAAGGACGTGGCGGTCCCCTCCCTCACGCTCGGCACCATCGGCGTCCACATGCTCGACCTGGCAGCGGCGTACGGCGCCCTCGCCAACGGCGGCGTCCTCTCCGAGCCGTTCGTGATTGCCAAGATCGCCGACCGCGAAGGGACCGTCATCTACGACCAGGCCGCGGATGCGCCGGAGCCGGAACGGGTCCTGAGCGAGGACGCCGCATACCTGGTGACCGACATCCTGGCCGACAACACCAACCCCGCCACCAACATCATCTGGGGGCAGCGTTTCCAGCTGACCACCGACGCGGGTCGCCGTCCGGCGACCCTGAAGACCGGCACCACCAATGACTTCCGCGACCTGCAGGCGTTCGGCTACCTGGCGCCCGATGAGGATCCGGCCGTCGACGAGGGTGCCATCATCACCGGCGTCTGGGTCGGGAACAGCGACTTCTCGGCGATCCAGGACGTCTTCGCGGCCGATGGCCCGACCTTCATCTGGCACGACTACATGGCCGAGGTGACGGCGGCCAAGGAACTGCCGTTGCGGGAATTCACACGGCCGGCGGGCATCGTCGAGGCCGAGGTCGACGCTCTCACGGGGATGCTGCCGGGCGAGTTCACGACCGAGACGGTGACCGAGGACTTCGCCGCCGCGCACCAGCCCACGCAGCGCGACTCGCTCCACCGCGAGCTGGCGGTGGAAGAGGCGACCGGCAAGATCTGGCAGCCCGGCTGCGGCGATCCGATCCCGGCCTCGCCGGTTCCAGGCGAATCGCCCGGCTCACGCGCACCCGAGGAGAAGGTCTATCTGGACCTCGTCGACTACGAGGGGTCGCACCCGACCTGGGAAGAGGCCAACCGGGAGTGGATCGAGCGCTACCTGGGCAAGGAGGAGACCGTGCGTCGTGCGCCGGCACCGGCCTTCGACGCGCCGCTCGCCCCGATCGAGACCTGCACGCCGGGCGAGATCCCGACCTCGACACCGTCGCCCAGCCCGTCGCCGACTCCCTCCCCGACACCAGTCCCGTCGCCGACGCCGACGCAGGCTCCACTGCCGACGCCGATCGTGCTGCCGAGTGTGCCTCCCATCCCGACGCCGTCGCCAGCGTCGAGCCCCTAGAGCTCCGCGACGGTCGCCCCGTCGCCCCCCTCCTCGCGTCGACCGGGTCGCGTGGAGCGCACCCGCGGATGCTCGGCCAGGTACTCGCGGATGGAGCGGCGCAGCGCGCCGGTCCCCACCCCGTGCACGATGACCGCCTCGTCCAGGCCGGCCAGGAGTGCCTCGTCCAGGTAGGCACCCAGCTGCTCGAGCGCCGCCTCGACACGCTCCCCGCGGAGGTCGAGGCGCGGCGCGATACGGCTCGCCGCCCGACGCTTCAGCTCGGCCAGCTCCTCGTCGCGCGGGGCCGGTCCGGCGATCGGCTCGGCCACCACCTCGACGTCGTCTCCGGGAATGACGACCCGTGCCCCATCGGTCTCGATGGTAACGCGCCCGGTGCGACCGCTGATGTCCACGATCCGCCCGGCGCTGCCCAGGGTGCGGCTGCGACCCCACAGGCCGACGCGCGGCTGGGCGGTCTCGCCCTCACCCTCGACCGGAGTCTCGTCCGTGCCTGACGCATCGGATCGAGCTCGAGCTCCCCGTTCTGAGAGGCCGTCGAATGCGTCGCCGGCAACCGCTCCCCCGCGGCGCGGGGTGCGGAGGTTGCGCTGGCGGGTCAGCTCGCGCCGGACCTCCTCCACCTCGCGCTCGGCGCGGGAAAGGATCACGTCGGCGACCCGCCGCGCATCGGCCAGCATCTGGGCCGCCTCGCTGCGCGCGCGAGCCACGCCGCTGCGCGCCCGCTCGCGATCGCCCTCCGCAGCCTGGCGCTCCTCCCTGGCTCGCTCCAGCGCGACGGAGCGATCGGCCTCGGCTCGGCCGATCGCCGCGAGCGTCTCCTCCATGCTCACGTGCTCCGCCCCCAGGCGCGACCGGGCATCCTCCAGGATCTCAGCTGACAGGCCGAGGCGCTCTGCGATGGCGAAGGCCTGCGACTTGCCGGGGAGGCCGATCTCCAGCCGATACGTGGGCCGCAGGGTCGCCACGTCAAAGGCGACCGAGGCATTGGTCACCAGCGCATGCTCCTGGGCAAACGCCTTCAGCTCCGCATAGTGGGTGGTGGCGGCGACCATCGCTCCCGAAGCGAGCAGCCGCTCGACGATCGCCATGGCCAGGGCCGACCCCTCGGTGGGATCGGTGCCGGCCCCGATCTCGTCGAGCAGGACCAGCGTGCCCGGTCCGGCGGCGGCAACGAAGCGCACCACGTTGCGCAGGTGGCTCGAGAAGGTGGAGAGCGACTGCGCGATGCTCTGCTCGTCGCCGATGTCCGCCATGACCCGGGCGAAGACCGGCAGACGCGCGCCCTCGGCGGCCGGAACGCGCAGGCCGGCCTGATGCATGAGTGCCAGGAGGCCGAGCGTCTTGAGCGAGACCGTCTTGCCGCCGGTGTTCGGGCCGGTGACGATCAGCGCCCGATAGCCGAACCGCTCACCGATGCGAAGGTCGATCGGCACGGCCCCTGGGCCGAGCAGTGGGTGTCGCGCCGAGAGTAGCTCGGCAGCGTCATCGGCTGCCTGCGGACGCACGCCGTCAAGCTGCAGCCCCAGCCGCGCACGCGCCATCCACAGGTCGGCGCGAGCCAGTGCCGCGAGTGAGGCGAGCAGCGCCTCGGCATGCGCCTCGACCTCGCGCGACAGCTCCTCGAGGATTCGCTCCTCCTCACGGGCTGCGTCAAGGGTGGCCTGCGTCCAGGTGTTGTTCAGTTCCACGACGGTCAGCGGCTCGACGAAGAGGGTTGCGCCCGAGGCGCTCTGGTCGTGCACGATCCCCTTGAGCTTTCCCTTGGCCTCGGCCCGGATCGGGATCACGTAGCGGCCGGCGCGCATGGTCACGATCGCCTCGCCGATGACCCCGGCCAGGGTGCTGGAGCGCAGCATCGTGTTCAGCCGCTCCCGAACTCGGTCCTGGGCCGTTCGGAGGCGCTTGCGGATGGCGGCGAGCTCGGCGGACGCCGAATCGAGGATCTCACCCGCCTCGTCCGCCGTCCGCTCGATCCGCGCCCGCAGCTGTGGCGCGTCGTCAAGCTCGCCGCGGACCGTGGTGAGGTGCGTCCCTCGCCACTCGCCGAGGCGCGCGGCAAAGGCGGAGGTGGCGCGCAGGGTCTCGGTGATGTCAAGCAGGTCGGCGGGTGCCAGGCGTCCTCCCCGCCGCGCGCGCTCGAGAGCCTGGCGCACGTCACGGGCGCCTCCGACGGTGGCCTGCGACTGCTCCACCAGGAGGCGGCTGGCCTCGTCCGTCTGGTCCTGCAGCAATCCGACGTGCACCGCGTCAGCGAGCGGGACGGCTGCCTCGGCCAGCTCCCGCGACGGCCCGAAGGCCGTCAGGCCGGCGAGCTGATCGACGATTGCCGCGAACTCGAGTGCGCGCAGCGTGCCCGCATCGGCTGCGGCGCCCGCGCCGGGCTCAGCGCCGGGATCGGTGGGGGTCATCGTGGATCAGGTAGCGGAGGGGTCGATCGCTCCAGTCGCCCGCGTAGTCCACGCCGATGCGCGCGGTCCGGTCAATTTCCACGGGTGCCGGGCCGCGGCCGAGCCGGACGGGCCCCGCAAGCAGATCGGCACCGTTCAGCCGCCGTTCGATGTCGAAAGCGGAGGCCAGGTTGCCCGGTCCCGCGGCGAGCCTGGCGGCCGGAACTTTCCCGCGCCGGGTCCGAGCCAGCCGCTCCCCCGTCGTCAGCTGGGCGGCGCGCAGAAGGACAGCCTCGGGCTTGGCGTCCGGGCCGCAGACCACGTTGACGCAATGGTGCATGCCGTACACCAGGTAGACGTACAGGTGTCCGGGCGGGCCGAACATGACCGAGTTCCGCGGGGTCTGCCCGCGCGAGGAGTGCGCTGCCAGGTCCTCGGGTCCCAGGTAGGCCTCCACCTCCACGATCCGACCGGCGATCCGGCCGGCGGGCGTGTCGTGGATCAGGAACGCGCCAAGCAGGTCGGGCGCCACATCGGCCGCCGACCGGTCGAACCAGGCGCGGTCGTCGATGAAGGATGGGCGCCCGGCAATGCCCGACCCACCGGCGGCGGCCGCCGGGATCACGACCCCGTCAGGAACTCGGCGATGTCGGATGGCACGAATGGGCGCGCAGCCTGGCCCAGGGTTGGGATCAGGGTGGCGCGGAAGAAGTCGACCAACACCGATGAGTCCATCGCGTCGTAGAAGCCCTTCAGCGGGCCGGCCGAGTTGACTGCGGCATCCGGCGCCGTCCGAAAGAAGGTGTCCATGACCACGAGCGTCATCACGATCGAGAGTGCGGCAAAGACGAAGCCGAGCACCGCCCCGCCGAGCTCGTCGAGCTGCTTGGCGATCGGGAGGCGGGTCCCACGCCAGAAGACGCGGACGATGAACCAGCCGCCGATGGTGAGACCCACGAATAGGATCAGGAAGACCAGCTGCAGCCGGAGTTCGGGGCCGAAGACGTTCCAGCCACTGAGGATGCTGTCAAATGGATCGTGCAGCAGCCCGGCGATGATGAATGCCACGATCACCACCACGATGTTCAGCGCCTGTCGCACCATGCCCTGCATGAAGCCGGCGAATACGCCGGCGGCCAGGACAGCGGCCACGAACAGGTCGATCGGTCCAAGCTTGGTCAGAAAATCCACGGGTGCCTCCCTCGGGGCGCAAGCCTAGCAGCCCTCATCGGATCTGGGCACCGAGGTGGTGCTCGAGCGCGCCGCGGATCCGCTTCATGGCGCGCTCCACGCCGCGCTCGTCTCCGGCGGTCTCAGGCTGGAAGCGAAGGGCGATCGCGTACGAGACCTTGCCCTCCCCCACCTGGGGCCCGTGGTATTCGTCGAAGAGGCGCGAGTGACTGAGCAGCGGACCGGCATTGGCGCGCACAACGCGCAGCAGCTCACCGACCGGCCTGCCCGCGTCCACGACCACCGCCAGGTCGCGGTCGATCGGCTGCGCGCTCGGGATGGCCACCGCCCGGACCTCTGCCGGGGCGAGGGCCAGCAGCTGCGGCAGGTTGATGACGGCGATCACCGGCCGGCCGGGCAGGTCCCATGCGGCCGCGACGCGTGGCTCAACCTCCCCGACGTGGCCATAGGCGTGGCCCGCGGGATCGACGATCCGCGCCGCTCGCCCGGGATGGAGATGAGCGTGACGCTCCTCCGCTGTCTCCGGCCGAAAGGCAGGTGAGGGTGCCCCCAGCGCAGCGTGCAGCGCCTCGATGAGTCCCTTCAGGTCGCTAACCTCGGCATCCTGCGACTCCACGCCCGGGGACCGTGGCACCCGTGGCCCGAGCAACGCAACGCCGACATGCCAGGCCTCGAACCTGCCGGTCCCAGCCGTGTCGGCCCACGCAGGACCGCGGGCCTTGTCGCTCCAATAGGTCTTGCCCACCTCGAAGATCCACGCGTCGTTTCGGCGCTGGCGCACGTTCTCGGCCAGTGAGGCGAACATCGAGGCGGCCATGGTGGGGCGCAGGATGCTGTGGGCCTCGGCCAGCGGGTTTGCGACTCGCACCAGGGTGGGGTCACCGGGATCGAGACCAACCAGCTCGAGGTCGCGCGGCCCGATCAGCGCGTGGGTCAGCACCTCGTCCAGGCCCAGCCCTACCAGCACGCGCCGCACCCGCTGTCGTGGTTCGGTCGGGTCCGGACGGAAGGGTGGCAGGGCGGGTTTGGGCTGACGGCCCGGGATGCGCTCGTAGCCGTGGCTGCGGGCGATCTCCTCGGCCACGTCCTCCGCTGCGACGACATCGGCGCGATGCTCGGGAACGGTGACCGCCACCTGCCCCTCGCCAGCGCCCGCCACCTCGAACAGCAGGGGCGCCAGCAGGGTGGCGATCCGGGACTGATCCAGCGGAAGGCCCAGGAGGCGTTCGATGCGGCCAATCTCGAGCGTCACCACGCCGGGCGGACGTGGCTGCGGATCGTTGTCCACGATGCCCTGGGCCACGCGAGCGCCGGTGATCTCGGCGATGAGCCGAGCCGCTCGGTCTGCGGCGACCCGCGGCAGGTGATGCCCGATCCCCTTCTCGTGACGCAGGCTGGCCTCGGAGCGCAGGCCCAGCCGCCGCGCCGTGTTGCGGATGATCGGCCCGTGGAAGATCGCCGATTCGAGGATGACGCGGGTCGTGTTCCCGGTGACCTCGGTGGCGGCCCCGCCCATGATCCCGGCCAGGCCGATGGCGCGCTGCGCATCGGCGATCACCATCATCCGGCCGTCGAGAGTGCGCTTCTCGTGATCGAGCGTCTCGAGCTGCTCGCCGTCATGCGCGCGACGCACCACGATCCTCCCGTCGGGAATGGCATCGGCGTCATACGCATGCATCGGCTGACCCAGCTCGTGCATCACGTAGTTGGTGACATCCACCACCGCGCTGATGGGGCGCATGCCGGCTGCCATGAGGCGCCGCTGCATCCAGCCGGGAGAGGCGCCGTTGCTGACCCCCTCGAACCAGCGGGCCGTGAACCGCGGACAGCCCTCGGCATCCTCGATCACCACGCTGATCCTCTCCCCCACCGGCAGGCCGGCATCCTCACTGACCGATGTCTCAGGCATGCGGACCGATGAACCGGCCAGGGCGGCGACCTCGCGGGCCAGCCCGACCATCGAGAGCGCATCGCCCCGGTTCGGCTTGACGTCGACGTCCATCACCACCTCGCCCAGGAGCGGCCGCAGGTCGGCGCCGAGTGCCAGCTCGTCCCCGGCGCCCAGGATGTGGATCCCTTCTGCGTCGTCGCCCAGCCCCAGCTCGATCGCCGAGCAGAGCATCCCCTGCGACTCGACGCCGCGGATCTTGCTCCGCTCGATGCGACGCTCGCCGGGCAGCACCGACCCAACCAGTGCGACGGGGACGAGGTCGCCCACCGCGATGTTGTCCGCCCCGCACACGACCTGGAGCGGCTCCCCCGACCCCACATCGACGCTCGTCAGCCACAGCTTGTCGGCGTTCGGATGGCGCTCTATGGAGAGGAGCCGCCCGACAACCACGTCGGTCCAGTCCGCGCCGGACACCTCGATGGCGCTCACCTCGAGGCCCCGCATCGTCAATTCCTCGGCCAGGGCCTGTGGGGACAGGTCGAAGTCGACGTACTCGCGCAGCCAGGAGAGCGGGACGCGCATCGGCTCAGCGCCCCGCCGGGAACTGTTCGAGGAAGCGCAGATCGGCGCTCATCAGGAGCCGCAGGTCGGGGATGCCATGGCGCAGCAGCGTGATGCGGTCGAGCCCCATGCCGAAGGCATAGCCCTGGAATGCATCCGGATCGATCCCGCCGGCGCGCAGCACGGTCGGATGGACCATCCCGGCGCCCAGGATCGTCATCCAGCCCGATCGGCCACAGGCGGCGCAGCCCGAGCCACCGCAGACCAGGCAGCTGACGTCAAAGGCGACACTCGGCTCTGTGAACGGATAATAGCCGGGGCGGAACCGGGTCCTCGTCGCCTCTCCATACAGTGCGCGCGCAAACTCCTCGAGCATCCCCTTGAGGTCGGCGAGGCTCGTGTCGCGGTCGACCACCAGCCCCTCGACCTGGAAGAACTCGAAGCCATGCGAGGCATCGACCGCCTCGTAGCGGAAGCAGCGGCCCGGGGTGATCACCCGGATCGGTGGTGTCAGCGCGCGCATTGCCCGGATCTGCACCGGGCTGGTGTGGGTGCGCAGGATCGTGCCGTCCGATGCCGGCTGCCGTGGGTCCCCGCCCTCGCCGGCCACGTACAGGGTGTCCCACAGGTCCCGCGACGGGTGGTCCGGCGGGATGTTGAGCGCCTCGAAGTTCATCGCCTCGGTCTCGATCTCGGGACCCTCGAAGACCTCGAAGCCGAAGGCGTGGAAGATCTCCCGCAGATCGCGCTCGACGGTCATGGTGGGGTGCAGGTGCCCCACCCGCCATGGCCGGCCCGGTGCGCTCATGTCGATGGCCTCGTCGAAGAGCCGCGCACTGGCGTCGCTCTCGCCCAGGCCTGCCAGGTGCGCAGCGATCCCCGCCTCGAGGGCCTCGCGAACGGCGTTTGCCAGGCTGCCGGTTGCCGGCCGCTCGGCCGGATCCACCTCTCGCAGGCCGCGGAGCAGGATGGTCAGGCGCCCGGATCGGCCGAAGAGCGAGGCGCGCAGCCCTTCCACCGCCCGAGCGTCGGCGGCTGCGGCCAGCTCGGCTTCGGCCTCGGTCTGAAGCTGCTGCAGTCGGTCGGCAAGGTCGCTCATGAATGCTCCGGAATCATCGGGGAAAACAAACGACCCCGCTCCTCTTTCGGAGCAGGGCCCGGGGCCGGCGTCAGGGAAACGCCGGCTAGCCGCTAAACGAGGCCTTTGCCATCTCGACCATCTTGCCGAAGGCACCGGCATCGCGAATCGCGAGGTCGGCGAGCATCTTCCGGTCGACCTCGACGCCCGCGGACTTCAGGCCGGCGATGAAGCGGCCGTACGGCATCCCGTGCTGGCGAGAGGCGGCGTTGATGCGCTCGATCCACAGCCGGCGCATGTCGCGCTTGCGGTCGCGACGATCCCGGTACGCGTACACCAGGGCGTGGAAGAGCGCCTCGCGAGCCGGTCTGATCAGCTTCGAGCGCGTACCGCGACGCCCCCGCGCCTGCGCGAGGAGTCGCTTGTGGCGCTTGTGCGCTGCGACGCCGCGCTTGACTCGTGCCATCGTTCAGTCTCTAGCTGTAGGGAAGCAGCCGCGCGAGCTGCTTGGCGTGCACCGGGTCGACGCTGGTCTTGCCGGCGTAGCGGCGCTTGCGGCTGCTCGACTTGATCTCGAGGTGGTGGCCGCTCCCCGCCTTGGGGCGAACCCACTTGCCGGAGCCTGTCTTCTTATACCGCTTGGCTGTTCCCTTGTGGCTCTTCATTTTCGGCATGCTGGGCCTGCTCCGTAGGTTCTGGCTCGACCGTGAGCCCCTTGGCGACAACCGCGTCGCCGATCGTCTCTCCATTCGAGGCCGATGCGGGGGTGGCTCCCTCGGCCGCGCCGTTCTTCTTCTCGACCCGCTTCTCGGGCGGGGCCATCACGATGAACATGTTGCGGCCTTCGAGGAGTGGTGGCCGTTCAACCACCCCGTGCTCCTCGAGCATCGCCGACGCCCGATCGAGGAGATCACGCCCCAGGTTGGCGTGGGTCATCTCCCGCCCCCGGAACTGCACGGTGACCTTGACGCGGTCGCCCTCGTCCAGGAACTCCCCCGCTCGTCGCAGCTTGGTTCGCAGGTCATTGACGTCGATCTTGACCCGAAGACGGATCTCCTTGAACGTCTGTGACTTCTGCTTTCGCTTCGCCTCGCGCTCGCGCTTCTGGAGCTCGTACTTGTACTGGCCGTAGTCCAGGATGCGACACACCGGTGGTACCGCGGCGGGAGCGACCTCCACGAGGTCGAGTCCCTTCTCCTGGGCCAGCGCCAGGGCTTCCGTGGTGGGCAGGACGCCGAGTTGCTGACCCTCTTCATCGATGACCCGTACCTCGCGGACGCGGATCATGTCGTTGATTCGGAGATCCTTGGCTATGAGTGCTGCCGCTCCTTCAACAAATGAGCCACCGTCCGATCCGGACGCGTGGCCCATACCGATGCGCAAACGCCGGCCGACTATACACCGGCGCCCTCGAACGGGTCAACGCGGGACCGCTCAGGACGGGTAGTGGTAGAAGATCGCCACCTGGCGTCCGTCGGGGTCAGCCACCCGAAAGGATCGTGTCCCCTCATACCGGTCGCCCGATGGTGGCCCGACCAGCGCAAATCCGCGCAGGGCGAGGTCCTGGGCCCAGCCGTCGACCTCCGACGCGGTGTCGACCCGGAAGCCGATCTGCATCCCGTCCCGCGCCGCCCGCTCGGCACGACGGAAGCTGAGCTCGAACCCGCCGAGCTCGAGGTCCACCCCGCCGTCGTCCGCCGCTCGGCGCCTGAAGCCGAAGGCTGACTCGTAGAACTCGGCGGCCCGGCCCGGATCGGTCGAATGGAGGGCCAGCTGGCCGATGCCGCGCATCTTCCTCAGGGCTGCTCCTCCCCTGGAGCGTACGGCCACAGCTCGCGACGCTCGACCCGCCCGCTGAGGTCCGCGATGAAAGTCGCCAGCCCGATCCCCTGCGTTGATTCGCCGGTCCGAAGGCGTGGGCTGACGGCGCCGGCCTCCTGGTCTCGATCGCCGAGCACCAGCATCACCGGCACCTTCTGCTCCTGGGCGTCTCGCAGCTTGGCCTGCATCCGCTCGGAGCGGTCGTCCACCTCGGCCCGCAGCCCGGCCTCGAAGAGGGCGTCTCGCACCTTGCCCGCGTACTCCACGTGTCGGTCCGCGATCGGGATGACCATGACCTGCACCGGCGCCAGCCACGCCGGGAAGGCCCCCGCGTAATGCTCGGTGATGACGCCGATGAATCGCTCGAAGCTGCCGTAGATGGCGTAGTGCACGACCACCGGGCGCGCGGTCCCGCCATCGGCGGCGCGATACTCCATCTCGAAGCGCTGCGGCAGCTGATAGTCGATCTGCACGGTCGCCATCTGCCACTCGCGCCCCAGCGCGTCGTCGATGAAGACGTCGACCTTGGGTGCGTAGAAGGCCCCTCCACCGGGATCGATGGTGTACTCGATACCGGCCGACTCGAGCGCACCGGCCAGCTGCCCCTCGGCCATGTCCCAGAACTCGTCGCTGCCGAGCTTCTTGTCCGGGCGGGTGGCGAGCTTGAAGCGAGGCTCGAAGCCGAATGGCTCGTATTGCCGCCGCACCAGCCGCAGGGCGAGATTCACCTCGTCGACCACCTGGTCCTCGCGGCAGATGACGTGGGAGTCGTCCTGGGTCAGCTGCCGCACGCGGAACATCCCCGCCAGGGCGCCCGTCCGCTCGTTGCGGAAGAGCCAGCTGTAGTCGGCCAGACGCATCGGCAGGTCGCGATACGAACGAAGCGCGGTCTTGAAGATCAGCATCGACTCGGGGCAGTTCATCGGCTTCAGACCGGCCAGGTGATCGCCGTCCTGGAGCACGAAGAGGTTCTCCCGGAAGTGGCTCCAGTGCCCTGAGGTCTCCCACAGCTCCTTGCGGACCAGGGCAGGAGTCCGCACCTCGACGAAGCCGCCCTCACGGCGGACCTGTCGCGACCAGGCCTCGAGCGCACGCCAGAGCGCCATCCCGCGCGGATGCCAGAACGGGGCGGCGGGCGATTCGGGGTGAAAGCTGAAGAGGTCGAGGTCCCGGCCGATCCTGCGGTGGTCTCGCTTCTTCGCCTCCTCGACGCGCCACACGTAGCGGTCCAGGTCCTCCTGGTTCTCCCACACCGAGCCGTAGATGCGCTGCAGCATCGGCCGCTTTTCGTCGCCGCGCCAGTAGGCGGCGGCCGAGTTGAGCAGCTTGAAGGGACCGATCCTGCCGGTCGACTCGAGATGGGGGCCGCGACACAGGTCGGTGAAGTTCCCGTGGCGGTAGAAGCTGATCACCTCGCCAGCCGGCAGCTCACCGATGATCTCGGCCTTGTACGTCTGCCCCGCCGCCGTCTCGCGGGCAACCGCCTCGTCGCGACCGAGCTCGCTGCGCTCGAACGGCAGCTTGGCAGCGACCTGCGACCGCATCCGCTCCTCGATCGCCTCGAGGTCGGCGGGCGTCAGGGCACGCGGCAGGTCGAAGTCGTAGTAGAAGCCGTCACGGATGGCCGGCCCGATCCCCAGCTTCGCCTCCGGAAACAGCTCCAGGACGGCAGCCGCCATGACGTGCGCGGTCGAGTGGCGCATCGTGTCGAGGCTGTCGTGGGCGCCGGCATCCAGCAGCTCGTCGGCCGCTGAACGGACCTCGTCAGAGTCGATCGCCATGCGGCGAAGGGTAGCGCATCACCTCAGACCGGCTTGAAGGCCTCGAACGGCTGGCGGCAGTCTGCGCAGTGGTAGATCGCCCGGCACAAAGTCGGTCCGAATGGGTTCTCCAGGGTCGTGTTGCGCGAGGCGCAGTACGGGCAGGTCGCAATCGGCAGCACCGTCAGCGAATCGCCGCTGAAGGTTGAGCCGATGGTCACCGGTGGCGCGAATCCGCTGGCGCGCAGGGCCTCGCGTCCGGCTGGCGAGATGCGGTCCGAGGTCCATGGCTCGGCAAAGGTCAGCTCCACCGCAACCTCATCCGCAAGACGCAGATCCGTCAGTCGCTCGCCGATCTGCTGGCGCATCACGTCGATCGCCGGACAGCCGACGAAGGTCGGCATCAGCTCCACCGTGAGGCGCTCCCCGCCGGTCGGCTGCGGCTCGAACGTGAAGCCCCGGATCACACCAAGGTCCACCAGGCTGATCGCAGGGATCTCAGGGTCCGCGATCTGAGCCAGCGCAGCCCACACCGCCGATTCGCGGGTTGGCGCCGCGGCTACCACGTCGCGTCCGCCTCGGAGCCGGACACCATCGTGAACTCGCCATGCAGCCAGGCGAACTCGTCGGTGTGCCGCGTGCGACTGTCGGCATGGGGCCGCTCGGCGTTCCTCGGCACGGGGAGCCCGGCGGCCCCCAGGCGCGCCGAGACGCGCTCCAGCCAGCGTGAGCGAAGCGTTTCCAGTGCCTCCGGCAGGATTCCCGCGGCGACCAGCGTCCCCTCGCCGGCAAGCGGCGCGAAGACCGCCTGGGCATCCCCCCAGAGCTGCTCGATCGCCGCCGCGAGGCGCGTCCGCGACTCCTCACCGCCCTCCGCCAGACGCCGCAGCCAGAGATCGAAATGGAGGATATGGTAAGTCTCCTCGCGTCGCATCTTGACCGCCAGGTCGGCGAGTGGCTGGTGCGCGGAGGCGGCCAGCGACTCGAGGCGCACCGCATCGGCGTGCTCGTACAGGAAGCGACGGGCGATGCTGAAGGCCCAATCGGTGCGTGCATGGTTCATCAGCGCTGCATGCCGGTAGCCGTCAGCGGGACGCCCGAACGCGATCCGATCCGCGTCCTCGCCGGTCAGCTCGGCCAGCAGCTCGTACAGCGCCTTGGCATGCCCGATCTCGTCCTGGCTGACCGAGCTCATCGCGACGTCTTCCTCGAGGATGGGCGCAATGCCGGTCCACTCGGAATCCCAGAAGCCCAGCACGAACTCGTCGTCGGCCATCGCCAGCAGCAGCTCGGCCAGCGCGTCTCGCGTCTCGCGATCCAGCTCGGTCATTCCCCCGCCTCGTCAAGCTGCGGGCTGCCAGCCCGCTCACGAGCTGCCTCGAGCTTGTGCTTGATCAGGAACCCGCCGGGGCGCTTGAACGACCGATCGAACGGCGGTTTGAGGAGATCCGGATCATCCAGCTCGGTGATCGCGTCCCGCGGCACGATCCACAGGCGCTGGCTCTCCTGCCTTCGGCCGTAGAACTCGCGGGCGTAGTGCGTGGCCAGCTCCTCGTCCGGTGCCTTGACGCTGCCGCCGTGGATCATCGGGTCGCCCTCGGCCTCCTGGCGGAAGACCTCCCAGACGCGATCCTTGGAGCCCATTGCGCCGATGGCGGCCTCAGGCCGCCGCGCCGACCGGACCGATGATCGCGTCGCGGACCCACTGCGTGGTGGCGCGGGCGTCGCGCCGGAACTCCAGGCGCTCCTGTGACTTCGGACCGTGGCCGGTTACGACGAAGCGCAGCTCGTCCCAGTCTGGCTCGGTGTAGATCCAGCGACCGGCCTCCTCGTCGTAGGCGAGGGCGGAATCCGGGATCACCAGGCCGAGCTCACGGATGCGGGGCACGTAGATCGACAGGAACTCCTGGCGCAGCTGCTCGTTGCCCTTGGCCTTGATCTTCCAGATCAGGTCGCGGTCCGTGGCCGGGTTGGTGGGAGGGCCATGCATCTGCATCAGCGGGCCCCACCATCGGTCGAGGGCGTCCTGCACCGTGGCGCGCTGGGCATCGGTCCCGTTCATGAGGGTGAGCACCACATCCCGCCCATGCATGATGTGCACCGATTCCTCCCAACAGATCTTCTTCATGGTGCGCGCGTACGGGGCGTATGACGAGTCACGCAGCGCCTGCTGGCTGACGATCGCCGCGGCGTCGACGAGCCAGGCGATGATGCCCACGTCGGCCCAGTTGCGGGTCGGGTAGTGAAAAACGTTGTGGAACTTCGTCTTGCCGTCGATGAGGTCCTGCAGCATCTGCTCGCGGCTCTTGCCCAGGTCCTCGGCGACGCGGTACAGGAGCTGGGCGTGGCCCACCTCGTCCTGGACCTTGCTGGTGAGCGCAAGCTTTCGGCGCAGGGTCGGGGCGCGCAGGATCCACTCCCGCTCGGGGAGCACGCCCATCAGCTCGCTGTTGGCGTGCATCTCGACGAACTTGAGCACCGCCGCGCGGTAGTCATCCGGCATCCAGTCGTCCGGCTCGACCTTGCCGCCGCCCGACACGCGCGCGTAGAACGCATCGGCCCGTGCTGCGTCGTCCATGGCGCCTAGGGTAGCGCAAGACCGATCGAGTGGCAGGCCGCCGCACGAGGCGGTACTGTTGCTCCGTCAACTAGTTCGCAGCAGATCGGACGTCCCGCCCACATGCCAACCGCCATCGAAGAGGTCCCCGTCGAGCTGGTCGACCTGCTCACCGGAAGCACCCTCGGACACGTCACGGTCCTCACCCCCAGGGGAGCCCTCGCCACCCACATCATGTGGATCGATTACGAGGACGGGCACGTGCTGACCAGCTCACGCGTGGGCTCCGCCAAGGGAAGGGCACTGCGCGCCGACCCGCGGATCGCAGTTTCGGTCGTGGACGCGGCCAACCCGTGGCGCTGGGTCTCGATCAGTGGCCGGGTCGTGGAGATTCGTCCGGACACCGGGCTGGCCTTCATCGACCAGCTGTCGCGCCGCTATACCGGGCGGGACTACATGATGCGAACCATGGAGCGCGAGATCTTCGTGATCGAGCCCGATCGGATCCGCTCGGCCACCGGGCGCGGCTGAGCATCAGCGCGGGACGAGCTCCAGGGTCGTCTCGAGGTGCGCGCTGACCATGCTCCGCACGCCATATTGGCCCACGTATTTCACCAGCAGGCCGTCCGAGCAGGCCGCCACTCGATCCGGATCGGCGGCGGCGATCGCACGCACCGCCAGCATCCGACCCGCTACCTTGAGGTGGCAGTCCGGCCGAGACGTGACCTCTCGATACCAGCGTGCGCCGGCGCCACGATAGCTGCGAATCAGCACGCGGCCGGCCGGATCGACCACGACCCAGATTGTGGTGCTGTGCCGCGGGCCTGCCTCGCTCGCCGCGGTTTCGATCCTGATCTTCTGTTCCTCGCGCAGCAGCGCGAGGTCGGCTGCCTCGAAGGCCGAGCTCATCGCAGTTCGTCGTGTGGGGCGCGCTTGAGCGGCCGATGCCACGCTTCGTACGCCGCCTTCCGATCCAGCTCGACCCAGAGCGCGCCGTCCGAGCTGCTCAGTGCATCCCGTGGCACGTACAGGTCAACCGGCAGGATGAGCCCGGTCCGGACCAGCAGGTAGTCGGCGAAGACGGCATCGACCCGGCCGATGCGACGGCCGCGCGGGCCGAGCAGCCGATCGCCCGGCTGGACCTCGACCAGGGGCTCGTGCTCCGTCACTGCACCGGGGTCGCAGCTGGGACTGCGACGCTGACGGCTCCGGGGAGCAGCGTGATCTCCACCGGCACGCTGCCGAACGGCTCCCCGTCGAGATGCACGCGGGTCGTCGCGTCGCCCTCGATGCGAACGCTGCGGGCCCGCACGATCTCGACCTTGGGGTTCTTGAGGTGCCTGGCCTGGTAGATGCCCGGCAGCTCGCGCAGGGCCGCCAGCCTGGACAGGTCGCCGACGAGGCAGACGTCGAGCAGGCCGTCGTCGGTCTCGGCATCGGGGCAGATCTGCATCCCCCCTCCGTAGTACGGCCCGTTGGCGAAGGCGACGAACAGGAAGCGCTGCCCGACCACGCGATCCTCCCCGTCGCCGATGAGGGTCACCCGTAGCTCCGAGTTGCGGTACCGGCGCAGTTCGTTGAGCGTGCCGAGGAAGTAGCCGGCTTCGCCTCGCATCCAGAAGCGCCGATCGACGGCCATCGTGTATGCCACCGCGGCATCGAAGCCGGCGCCCCCGGCCGCCCCGAAGTAGCGCTGGCTCCCGCCTCCGCCCCGCGCGCTGCCAACGTCGAAGGGATGGGTGGTCTCGCCGACGGCGATGGGGAGGCAGGCCATGGCATCGATGGGCAGGTGGACGCTGCGCGCCAGGTCGTTGCCCCGACCGGCCGGGATGATGCCCAGCGCCGGCGGGCCGCCATCGGTCCCGACCCCGGAGGCCAGCAGACCGTTGATCACCTCCTGGATGGTGCCGTCGCCACCGACCGCGATGACCCGGTCGTGGCCCAGGTCGGTGGCAGCCGCCGCGAGACGTTCCGCGTGCCCAGCCTCACGTGTCTCCAGCAGTCGCGCGTCGATCCGCTGCTCCGCCAGCCAGGCCTCGATGTGGGGCACGACGCTGTGCGCGCGACCACTGCCGGCGATGGGGTTGACGATGAAGAGGGGCGCTGTGGGGACTGGCACGCCCCCGATTCTGCGCCGGCCGTCAAGGCGCTCGAGGCTACCCGCCGACCGAGACGCTGATGGTGTGATGGCCGCGTGCGCCATCCGGTTCCGGGCGCGTGACCTCAGCGGTCTGCACCTCTCCCGTCCCATCCGTGGCGCGCACGCTGAGGCTGTGGTCGCCCGGCGTGGCGGTCCAGCGGAAGAGCCACTGCACCCAGGTTGCGTCGGAGATGGGGACCGAGAGCTCAGCTTGCGCCCAGTCCTTGCCGTCGACCTGCACCTCGACCTTCGAGACCCCTCGATCCGGAGCCCACGCAACGCCGGCCACCGCCACCTCCCCGGCGTTCACGGATGCGCCGCGCTTGGGCACGTCAATGCGCGCCTGGGTCAGGATCGGAGCCTCCTTTGCCCAGCCGAGGGGGACCCAGTAGCCGTCGAACGCCTCGAGCGTGGTGAGTCCGATCTTGGCCAGCCACTTGGTGGCCGACACGTAGCCGTACAGGCCGGGCACGATCAGTCGCGCCGGGAAGCCATGCTCGGCCGGCAGCGGGTCCCCGTTCATGGCCACCGCGACCAGCGCTTCGCGATCGGGATCCTCAACCCAGGCGGTGGGGAAGCCTGCCGTCCAGCCGTCGAATGCGTGGCCCACGATCTGGGTGGCACCGGCCTGGACGCCGGCTCGATCGAGGAGCTCCCGCAGCCGGACGCCCTTCCACAGGGCGTTGCCCACCAGGTCCCCGCCGACAAAGTTGCTGACGCAGGCGATGGTGACGTACTGCTCGTGCATCTCCATCGCCAACAGCTCGGCGTAGTTGATGGTGAACGGGCGATCGACCATGCCGTCGACGCTCAGGGTCCACGTCGCGGAATCGACCCGCGGCGTCAGCAGGCTTGTATCGATTCGGTAGAAGTCCTGGTTCTTCACCACCAGCGGGCTGATCCCGGCCACGGCAAGCTCCGATCCCGCGGGGAGCTGAGCAACGGGGTCAATCGCCGCCGGGATGCCTTCGGCGGTGGGCGCCGCCTCCGCCCGGCTGTTGAGGAGCGTGCGACCGATCCCTCCGCCGACAACGGCGCCGGCCGCCACGCCGACCGCCGTTCCGATGAAGCGCCGGCGTCCCCAGTCAGGCATCTCGGCCGTGGGCTCGCCTCGGGGCGTGGCGAGGCGCAGCAGCCAGCCGAGGGCGTAGTACGCGACAACGATCCCCACCGCCGCTGCCACAAGCGCGAGCAGCGGATCGACCAAGGGGTCGCGCAGCGAGGCCAGGAGGCCAAGGGCTGCGATCCCGGTGAAACCGGCATAGGTCCACGGACGGTGATAGCGCGCCAGGATCCCCAGCCCTGCGGCGAGGACGAGCGCCCCGAGCACGATGGCGACGTTGAGCGCGAGCTTGTCGGCCGTCCCGAACAGGTCCACCACGATCTGCTTGGCGCCGGGGGGCTGGAGGGAGATGAGGAATGCGCCGATCTCGAGTACGACCGACGGCGCGCCTGGCAGGATCCCGGCCAGCAGCTCGGTGGCGCCAAGCGCCAGCCCCCCGGCCACGATCCCGGCGAGCGCGGCAGCGCCACGCGACGGGACGGGAGGTAAGGGCGTGCTGGCCATGCCGGCGTCATGTGTACCACGCCTTGGGCTCCCCCGCTCTACGCTTGCTGATGTGGCTCGCCTGTACCTTTCTCACGGCGCATCGGGCAGCGCGACCGGCCTTGCGCCCCAGATCGCCGGCCTGCGGCGGCGCGGCGTCGACGCGAGCGCGGTGCAGCTGCCGAAGGGCCGTGCCGAGCGCGCCGTGCCCGTCTATCTCGCCGCGGCTCCCCCATCCGCCGAGACGGCAATCGGTGGCCATTCCTTCGGCGGCCGCGTCGCGTCGCTGATCGCCGCCGAGCATGAATACGGAGCCCTGGTGCTCCTCTCCTACCCGCTGCATCCGCCTGGGGGCGCCGAGCGATGGGACGAGCGCACGGCCCATTGGCCGCGGATCAGCTGCCCGGTGCTGCTTCTCTCCGGCGACAGGGATCCCTTCGCGAAGACCGGGTTGTTGCGTGACGCCGTGCGGCGCCTGCCCTCCGCCGAGCTGATCGTCTACCCCGGGGTCGGGCACGGCATCGGTCCGGTCTTCGAGGAGGCACTCGATCAGGTTGCCGCGTTCGTGAAATCGACCTCGGTTGACGGCTCGTACACTCATCGCCATGGTCACCTGCCCGAACTGTGGCGCGGAGTCGTCACGCGGCTTCCGTGTCTGCGGTCAATGCGGAGCGCAGCTGGCCGAGAACCGCGCGCCGGAGGAGATCGGGCGCATCGCGACGGTCGTCACCTCCGACCTGAAGGGCTCCACCGCCCTGGGGGAGAAGCTCGACCCAGAGTCGCTGCGGGAGATCCTGACACGCTACTTCGACGAGATGCGGGTCGTCTTCGAATCGCACGGCGGAACGATCGAGAAGATCATCGGCGACGCCATCGTGGCCGTCTTCGGCCTCCCCACCCGCCGCGACGATGACGCGCTGCGCGCCGTCCAGGCGGCGGCCGAGACGATGCGTGTTCTGACGGTACTCAACGACCAGCTCGAAGAGGTCTGGGGGGTTCGCCTCGTCACGCGTACCGGCGTGGCGAGCGGCGAGGTGATCGTCGGCGAGCTGACGGCCGGGGCGCATGTCCTCACCGGCGAGACGATTCAGATGGCCGGGACCATGGAGCAGAACGCGCCACCCCTGGAGGTCCTGCTGGCGGACTCAACCTACCAGCTGGTTGCCGATCAGGTCGAGGCGGAGCCGTACGAGGCGGTCTTCGCCAAGGGCTCCCAGCAGCCGCTCGCCGCTCATCGGCTGCTCACCGTCTCGAGTCCCACTCAGGGGGCGCCCGCCGCAGACGGGCAGGCCGAAGCGGGGGCCCAGATCTGCGGTGTATGTGGCGAGCAGAACCCGATCGAGCACCGCTTCTGTGCCACGTGTGGCACGGCACTGACCGGGCGGGTCAAGTTCCAGGAGAGCCGCAAGACGGTGACGATCGTCTTCGCCGATCCCAAGCCCGCCTCCCAGGACGGCTCCTCTCCGAGCCCTGAGGCGCTGCGCGACGTCATGTCGCGCTACTTCGAAGGGATGCAGCGCGTGCTGGATGGGCACGGAGCCACCATCGAGAAGTTCATCGGGGATGCGGTGATGGCCGTCTTCGGCCTTCCCGTTCGGCACGAGGACGACGCCCTCCGCGGCGTCCGCGCAGCCGCCGGCATGCAGCAGGCGCTGCCCGACCTGAACGCCGCGTTCGAGCGCGATTGGGGCGTGACGCTCGGCAATCACATCGGCGTCAACACGGGTGAGGTCGTGGCCGGCGACGCAAGCGTCGGGCAGCGGCTGGTGAGCGGTGACACCGTCAACGTCGCGGCCCGGCTGGAACAGGCCGCGGGTGCCGGCGAGGTGCTGTTGGGCGATCTCACCTACCGCCTCGTCCGTGGCGCCGTCCAGGTCGAGCCGGTCGCCCCGTTGACCCTGAAGGGGAAGGCCGAGCCGGTCCCGGCCTACCGGCTCACCACGGTCACCCGCCTCACCGAGGCCCACCAGGGCGTTGAGCGCCGTGAGGAGGTGCCGCTCGTCGGCCGGGAGCGCGAGCTGGCCGCTCTCGGCGAGGTCTTCTCCCAGGCGATGGAACACCGGTCCTGTCGGCTGGCGACCGTCGTCGGCGACGCTGGCGTCGGGAAGTCGCGGCTCATCCGCGAGTTCATTGCGCAGCACGCTGGCGATGCCCTGGTCATGCGCGGACGCTGCCTGCCGTACGGGGATGGCATCACTTTCTGGCCGTTGCGCGAGGCGGTGCGCGATGCGGCCGCCATCGCCGACGACGACGTGCCCACCGAGGCCCTCGCCAAGCTGCGCGCGCGGATCGCCGATGTTGCTGTGGTGGACCGCCTGGCCTCCGTCATCGGACTTTCTGACGCGCCGTTCCCTGTGCCTGAAATTTTCTGGGGGGCCAGACGTTTCCTCGAGGAGCTCGCCGCCGACCGGCCCGTGCTGCTGTTCATCGACGACATCCATTGGGCGGAGTCCACCTTCCTGGACCTGATCGGCAACCTGGTGCAGACCGTCGAGGCGGCGCCGGTCATTCTGCTCTGCTCCAGCCGACGGGAGCTTCTGGATCGCGAGGGGGAGTGGGGGGAGACCGCCGGCAGCACACGGCTGGTGCTCGAACCACTCACCGACGCAGATGCCGGTCGAGTCGTCGAAGCGCTGATGGGTGGAACTGGCATCGACCCCGGGCTCGCGACGCGGATCGTCGAGGCCGCCGCCGGGAACCCGCTCTTCGTCGAGCAGTTGTTGTCGATGCTGATCGACAACGGCTCGCTGCACAACGAAGACGGCCACTGGATCACGGTAGGCGACGTTTCGACCCTGAAGGTGCCGCCAACCATGCAGGCCCTGCTCGCCGCTCGTCTCGACCTACTTGACAGGGAGGAGCGAGCTGTCATTGAGCCCGCATCGGTGATCGGGCAGAGTTTCGCTGTGGCGGCGGTCACGGCCTTGGTGACGCCCGAGAACGCCCCAGAGGTGCCAGACCGCCTAGTCGCGCTGACAGGCAAGCAGTTTATCCAGCCAAACCCGGATACCGCCGATGACGGCCTATATCGATTCCACCACGTCCTGCTCCGGGACGCCGCGTACGCAGGCCTCCTGAAGCGTGACCGCGCGACACTCCACGAACGGTTCGTGGAGTGGGCGGAGCCGATCAACACCGCCCAGGGTCGGGTCACCGAGTTCGAGGAGATCCAGGGCTACCACTTAGAGCAGGCGTATCGCTATCTGGTCGAATTGGGCAAGGTCGACGAGCACGCCCGATCCCTCGGCGAGCGAGCGGCAGAGAAACTGGCGTCGGCTGGCCGTCGCGCCTTCGCGCGTGGCGATCTTCACGCCGCCGTCAGCCTGCTGCGGCGGGCGTCCGGCGTGCTGCCGACGGGGAGCGTGGAGCAACTGCGCCTCCTGCCGGATCTCGGCGAGGCACTCATGGAATCGGGGGAACTCGAGCAAGCACAGCTGCTGCTGGCCGACGCCCAGGCTACGGCGGAATCGCAAGGTGACGCATCCCTGGCCGCGCAAGCGGAGCTGGTCAAGCTGCTCGTTAGCCAATACACCGCGGGTGAGGACTGGAGCAGCCGCGTGATGGAGGCGGTGCACCGAGCCATTCCCCTATTCGAACGCGGCGCCAATCATGCTGGTCTCGCGCTTGCCTCCCGCCTGCAGTTCGGCGTCCACGGGACCGCCTACAGGTGGGGACAGGCCGCCCTCGTCGCACGGCAAGTAGTCTCTGAGGCTCGGCTGATCGACGACAGTCGGCTCGAGCGACGGGGAGCCAGTGCATACGCCATCGCAGCCTTCCTCGGGCCTACACGTGTGGATGAAGCCGTACGGCAACTAGAAGTCGCGGCAGAGAGCGTGCATGGCGACCGCCGCACCGAGGGCGTGTTACACACCTACCTCGCCGTGCTGTACGCCATGCAGGGCGACATCCGGAAGGCGCGTCGTGAATATGCCGCTGGTCGCACCATGCTCGAAGAGGTTGGGGCCGGCTTGTGGGCAGCTGCCAGCGCCATGGAGATTGCTCAGGTCGAGGTGCTTGCCGGCAAGCCCAAGGCGGCAGAGGCCATCCTGCGACGGGATCTTGCCACTCTCCAACGTCTAGGCGAGACATTCATCAGCCAGTCGTTGGCCGGCCTGCTGGCCCGGGTTCTGTACGAGCAGGATCGCATCGACGATGCTGACGAGGTTGCAGCGCGCATCGAGGCAGAAGCTGATCCGGATGACGTTGACGCACAGGCACGCTGGCGAGCCGTCCGGGGCAAGGTCGCTGCTAGACGTGGGGACGTCGCGCGGGGACGAGCTCTCGTTGAAGAGGCGGTCGCATTGCGGGCGAGTTCAGACGCTCTCGCGCACAGCGCTGACGCGCTCAGGGACCTGGCCGAGGTGCAGCGGCTCGCGGGCGACGCGAATTGGGAAGCCACGCTGGCGCAGGCGCGCGCGCTTTTCACCGAGAAGGGCGACCTGGCCTCCGTTGCGCGCCTGACCGAGATGTCCTGACCCCGGAGCTGTGGGCTCCGGCGTCAGGCTCGCGATGGGCGTGAATAGCCTCAGTAGGCCTTGACCTGGCCATTCCGATTCAGCCAAAGGGTCGCGAAACTTTCGCCTCCCGAGGAACTCAAAATCATGCACGGGATTTCACTGGCCGACGGCGTTGAACTTGAGCATAGGTCCCCCGGGTGGGCGATCGTCTCGTAGGCCGTGGGGTTCGTGACCGAGTCGTAGCTGTCGAAGAGGTGCACGAAACTCGCATTGCCGATGTTGCCCTTGTATCCAAGCACGACGCTGAACCCGTCGGGATATGGGGCTCCATCGTTGACGGAGATGACCGACCACTGGCCGAAACAGGTGCTGGCGACCGCGGGACAGCTGAAAGTGCCCCCTGGCACCTCACCAACCGTCACTCCGATCAGCCCCGTGGGCGAGGTGACCGAAGTGGACTGCGGGTTGCGGCGGACGTGCAGCACAGGGTTGTCGGCCACAGTTAGGTTATCGCTCGAGGTGTAGGCCCCGGCGAAGTCGCTGGACGGGTCCAGCGTGACGGTGCCGGTCGTCATGTAGTCGTCGCCGTGGCTGTTTCCCTTCCTGTCACCTGCCACGCCGGTGGTGTTGAAGAGGAACCAGTTCAGGCTCACCGAGCCACTGCCGGTGGAGGGCGTGATGTACACCACGCGCACCGTGGCGGTGCTGCCCGCGGGAACAGCGCCGAGCGAGCAGGAAAAGGTCGCTGTGCCGACAACACACGGATCGCCCTGGCTCTGACCTTCGACGCCGTCGAGGATCCAGCCATTGGGTGGTGCCGCGGCGGTCAGGTACAGCTGCGAGATGTTAGACATGCTCGGGAAGTTGTAGAACTCCACGTCAATCGCCACGTTCGCGCCTGGCGTGACTGAGCCGGGGACTGCGGTGGCGGTGACGGTGACATTGGCAAGCTTGCCGAGCGCGGGCGTGATCAGGCTGCTCAGCAGTAGGCCGGTCGTGATCGCGAGGATGATGGACAGGCGGATGGGTCGGCGGCGAAGGGACATCGGGTGTTCAGTCCTCGGTAGGCTGTCCAGAGTGCCTGCCGGGCAGGCAGGGCATGGACAGATCGGCGCGTAGTCTACCGTGTGGACCGGGACCCGACTAGGACGAGCGGTTGTCAAGCGTTGCGGTCACGCACCAGCGCCGAAACAGATCCTGTTTGGGAATCCGAATGCAACGCGGCTCAGCGGGTCTTTCAGACGTTCACCGCGTCCAGGAATCCCCACCAGGCATCGAGCGCAGCTCGCGTGGCCGCCAGGACCGCCTCCTCGTCGGCGGCGGTGGGCGCCAGGTCCGAGATCATCGAGCGTTCGGCACCCGAGTGCTCGACATCCAGAGTCGAGTGCACCGTGAAGAACGCCAGCGTCCTCGGATCGTCGATGCCGTACTGCTCGACAAGGCCGCGGATCTTCTCGCTCGCAACCTCGGGGACCTGTCCCTCGTACGCGTACAGCGCCGCAATGCCAGCCGCGATCGGCCCATCCGAAACGGCCGACCAGTAGGTCTCCAGCAGCGCCCGCGTGCCGTCATTGGCAGGAGCTGAGCGCACGGAGCTTCGCTCGACGCCGATCCCCTCGCCGAAGCGCAGCCACATCTCCGCATGGTTGACTTCGCCGTGCTCTTCGTCCCACAAATTGTCGAGCAGGGACTGACGCACGTCGGGGCGTTCTGAGCGAGTGTGCAGCGCCGATAGGAGCCGCGGGAAGGTCGATTCAAAGGCGTAGTACTGGCGTGCGTACTCCTGGAGCTCGTCGCGGGTGAGCTCGCCAGCGCGCCACTTGGTATAGAACGGGTGCTTCAGCAGATGGCGCTCGGCGATGAGCGCATCGATTCGGTCGAGAAGATCCATTCGGGAGAGTCCTCCGTCGGGTGGTGGCGACTGCCCGGGAGCCGCCTGCTGCGAAGAATAGCCCGATGAGCCGATCCTCGCGCAGTGCGCTGTCGCGCCTAGCCGTCGAACCAGCGAGCCAGGCGCTCCATCTCGAACTGTTCCTTGGCGGCACGCTGTTGCGCGTCGGGCACGGAGAGCGCCACTGACGGTGGGTCGCCGAAGAAGTCGCCGGAGATGGTGCTTGCCTCGCCATTGCCCATCTCGATGAAGCACGCACCCTGCCCGTCGAACGCGGCGGTCGGCGTCTCGCCCCGCAGGACGGCCGCAATCCGGGCGGCAACCGTCTCGCCCTCCTTCTGGGCGAAGAGGCCGGCCTTCGGCAGCGGCATCCCGTTGGCCAGCGGAATGACCGTCGAGTCCCCGATGGCATAGATGCCGGCAAACTCGGTCTCCAGGGTCGCTCGATCCACCTTGACCCACCCTCCCTCTGCCGCGAGGCCTGCCTCCACCAGGATGGATGGGCACCGATGCGGCGGGACCGCCAGCAGCAGGTCAAACGGGAGCTGCTCGTCCGGACCGAACTGCACGGCCCGGGCGGTCACCGCGGTCGCCAGACGATTGCCCAGGAATGTGATGCCGCGCTCCTCGAGCCGGGAATCGAGCGGGACGCAGTCGGCCGCGCCAAGGATCGGCAGGACGACCGGGACGGGCGCGAAGACCGTGACCTGGGCAGGGATGCCGCGCGCGTCGAACCGCTCGGCCAGCAGGATCGCGAGCTCATAGGGGGCTGGGGGACACGGGTAGGGCGTGCCGAAGATGCCGACCACCACCCGTCCTCCGCGAAAGGCGTCGACGAGCCCGTGGACCTGGTCGAGATGAGATCGATCCCAGGCGTTATGGCCGTGCTCCGCCAGGCCCGGGATCGCGTCCATGGCCTGCTCGGCACCCAGTGCCACAACCAGTGCATCAGCCCCCAGCACCGTCCCGTCGACGCTGGCCGTCCGGCCTCGAGGATCGAGTCCCATGACTGTCCCCTGCAGCACCGTGATGCCGCGGGCGGCGAGGCTCGCCAGCGAGCGGGTGCCGTACGCGATCGGCGAGATGCCGAGGATCGCCCACGTCTTGCGCAGCCCCATCGCGAAGTCGTCGCGGCGATCCACGAGGACGATCTCATCGGCATCGCCAAGCTGTTCGCGGAGGGCTGTCGCGGTCGCGATGCCGCCGAACCCGGCCCCCAGGATGACGACGCGTGCCATGCGAGGAGCCTAGCTGTCCGGGCCGCCGAGCGTCTGGGCCAGACGGCGGATCATCTGCGCGCGAGGATACGCCGGCCGCTCATCGTTGCCGCACGATGGTGATCCGTGACGTCCTGCCGCCCGAGTACGCATCGGTCGGCGAGCTTGTCGTCGACGTCTATCGGTCGATCATCCCGGACCTCGACGACTACGCCGATGAACTCCGGGACGTCGCCGGCCGCATTCGTGCAGGAGTGCTCGTCTGGGTGGCCGAGGTCGACGGCGAGCTCGCCGGCACGGTGAGTTACGTCCCCTAGTTGCCTGCCATGATCGGCAGCGCGGCCAGGGCCCTGAGGTCGGAGTCGATCTGCTCGCGGTCCTCGGGATCGACGATGGCCGCACTGGCTGTTCGTGCGCGAGCCAGCCAGGCGCGCGCCTCGTCGGCGTCGCCAGCCGCGGCCGAGGCCCGCGCGAGGGCCTCGTAAGCGGCCGCCAGCACCCAGTCACCGAGGCCGGACTCCTCGCAGATCACCAGGCATGCTCGCGCATGATGGAGTGCCGGCTCACCGCGTCCCAGGACCGAGTAGACCCGCGAGCACTGCCATTCCCCAACCGCGCGCTGCTGATCCCCGCCCAGGTCGCCGGCCTGTGACCAGTGCCAGCGCGAGGCGTGGGCGGCGTGGACCATCTGGTCATCCTGCGCGGGGGTACGGACGGGGGCATCGAGCATCTCCCAGACCAGGTTGAAGAGGGCTGCGCCCTCGGCCCGATGCTGGGCAGGGTCGAGGATCGTCGGCTCATGGCCATGAACATGACCCTCGTGGTCGTGCTTGTCGTGGTCGTGCTCGTCGTGCGCGTCAGTCATGAGAGCGGAGGGTAGCGCTATGGCCGCATCATCGGAGCCAGGATCGCGGCCATCTGCTCGCGATGCGGAGAGCCGCGGTACTCGTTCATGGCATCTGGGTCGAGCAGGTGCTCCTTGACGTTTCCCGTGACACGCACGTACGCGACCGGATAGATGCTCGAGTCTGGGTTGGGCTCAAGCGTGACGGCGACGGCATCCGGTCCCGCGGCGTCGACGAAGTCGGCCAGTGGCCAGATCCCCTCGTTTCGCCAGCCCTCGTCCGAGACCGATGCCACCTGCGCCAGGTAGGACCGCTGGTTCCACAGCTCCGGCCCCAGTGTCAGCTGCTCCAGCAGGAATGGAGCCACGTCGTCCGGATCGACGACGGGACGCGGTAACTCGATCCCGAACCGACTCGCGGCGAGGTGCCGCACCAGGACCCGCGCGTTGTACCGGTACCCGTGCAATGCCCCGGAGTTGGCCGGGATCCCGTGCTTCTTGAGCCCGGCCGCGGCCTGCGTGATCGTTCCGGCGAAGAAGATGCCCGGCACGGTGGCCGACTCCCAGAGCGGCGTCAGGGCGGGCATCTTGCCCTGTGCGAAGGTGGCCACGCCCAGCGCCGGCAGGTCGCGCATCGGCACGGCGAAGCCGGTGGTGGCGATCGCGGCGTCGGCCTCGTAGATCATCTCGCGGCCGCCGTCGGTTCGGCTCAGCCGAATTCGGAAGCCGTCGTCGGAACGCTCGATCCGCTCGATCTTGACGTCCAGCAGGAAGACGCCGTTGTGGAGCATGGCGTCCTCGTACGGCTGAACGTAGCGCGCGCGCACGCCCGCCAGCGAGTGCTCCACGACCGATAGCGCTGCAGGGCGAGGCGATCCCAGAACCAGCTGCCGGGCCCACGGCAGGAATGCCGTTGCGATCTCGAAGGCGGAATTCTGCTTGCCGGCAATGAACACTCGCTTGCCGGCGTAGGACTCGGGAGGCCCCGCCTCGACGTAGTGCGGCACCAACTCGAGCCCGGGGGTCGGTGGCTTCCAGGGCTCTGCCATGCCGACGGCAAAGACGGCGACCTCGCAGACATAGTCACCGTCGGGTGTGCCGATGATGAAGCGGCCGTCATCGGCTCGGCTGGTGGACTGCCAGGGGCAGCCATAGCGGATCCGCAGGTTGGCACGCGTCACGAAGGTGACGAGGTTCTCCTCCATCTTGGCCCGGCTCGGGAAGGAGGAGCTGCCATCCATCAGGCCGGGCATGATCGAGCGCAGCGCCTGGTCGTCCGAGACGATGCTGTTCCAGTCGTACCACTCGCCGGCTCGTCCGGTTGGGTCGCCCAGGGCGAAAGGCTTGGTCCAGCTCAGCAGGCGCTGGTAGATCGGCAAACGGCGGAACATGCCGCCCGGCGATGGGTCGGCGCTGATCGTTGCGTGGCCGATCCCCAGCTGATCGAGCTCGTGGCTGAACTGGATCGCGCCCGGACCGCTGCCGACCACGACCACCGGGTACTCGCCGGGCGGAAACGGCCGCTCGCCGACGGTGGCCTTCGCGGTCGCTGCCGCCACGCGTCTATCCGGAATGCTGGTTGGCGGCACTCAGCCGACGAGCCATGGCCACCAGCATGCGATACATGACGGTCGGGTGCTTGTCCAGGAACCCATGGAGGTCCGGCCCGCTCAGGACGAGGCAGCGCAGCGGGGTGCGCGCAGTCACGTCGGCGGTCGGGGCGCTGCCCAGGAGCAGCGACATCTCACCGAAGAAATCCCCTCGACCGATGTTGGCCCGCTCCTCACCGTCGATCTTGACCGACGCCTCGCCGTCCACGACCACGTAGAAGTTCGAGCCGGTGATCCCCTGTCGCAGGATCCGCTGGCCCGGCGCGAAGGTTGTCTCCTCGAAGATGTGGCTGATGGCCTCGAGCTGCGGGCCGCCGAGATCGGCGAAAAGGCTCAGGGATGAGATCAGATCCACGGCGTCGTCGGGCATGAAGCCCATGGTAGTCGCCGCGTGTAGCGGGCGCCTGTAATGGGGTCAACCGTTCGAGATGCATCCCTGAAAGGCGCTTTCGATACGGTTTCTGCATGACCTTCCGACGAGGCACGCGCCTCGACCCCGGCCAGGTCCGGGACATGCGTGGCCGCGGCGGTGCACTGGCCGTCGGCGGCGGGCTGGGCGGCGTCGTCGTCCTCGTGCTGGTCATGCTCCTGGGTGGCTCGCCACAGGACGCCGCGACGCTGACCGGCATCCTGGACGGGACCACGGTCGGCAACCAGCAGCCGAACGACCTGGGCCAGGAATGCCAGACCGATGTCGACGCCAACACCCGCGAGGATTGCCGGATCATCGGCTACGTGAACAGCGTTCAGGCCTATTGGGAGACGGCGGTCGACGGGTACACGCTCGCGCCCACCACCTTCTTCGACGGTGCGATCAACACCGGCTGCGGCCAGGCGACGAGCGCTGTCGGGCCGTTCTATTGCCCGCTGGATGACAGCATCTATATCGACCTCGGCTTCTTCGACACGCTGGAGACGCAGTTCGGTGCCGAGGGCGGGCCCTTCGCCGAGGCCTATGTCATCGCGCACGAGTACGGCCACCACGTCCAGGACCTGCTGGGGACGCTGCAGCCGGGCGGCGGCGGGACCGGAGCCGAGAGCCAGGCCGTCCGGATCGAGCTCCAGGCCGACTGCTTCGCGGGCGTGTGGGCCAGCAATGCCGTCGAGACCGGCTATTTGAACCCGATCACCCCGGACCAGGTGGCCCAGGCGCTCGACGCGGCTGAAGCGGTCGGCGATGATCGGATCCAGGAGAAGACCCAGGGACGAGTGACGCCCGAGAACTGGACCCATGGCTCGTCGGCCGATCGCCAGAGGTGGTTCCGGACCGGTCTCGACAGCGGCGAGCCCAGCGACTGCGACACGTTCGACGCCGACCTCTAGGAACGCCACGTCGGGCTCGCGCGCGTGTACCGTTTTGGAGCATGACAGCGCTCGAATCGTGACTCCATGAGGTACCGGGGCCGCCCCCTCATTCACCCCATGACGATCGCGGCGTGGCGGGAATGGCTGACGAAACACCATCGGGACGCCGACGGCGTCTGGCTGGCCCGATGGAAGAAGGCCAGCGGCAAGCTTCCGCTCGACTACGCGGCGATCGTGGAGGAGGCGCTGTGCTTTGGCTGGATCGACGGCGTCACCAACACGCTCGACGATGGGCGCCAGGCTCAGCTGTTGACGCCGCGTCGTCGCGGAAGCGGCTGGTCACCCTCCAACAAGGAGCGGGTCGAGCGCCTCGTCGCGGACGGACGGATGACCGAGGCCGGCCTGCGCGTGATCGAGGCTGCCAGGGCCGATGGCTCGTGGTCGATGCAGGACGCGGCAGATGCCCTGATCGAGCCCGCCGAGCTGGCTGCGGCACTGGACGCCAACCCCGCGGCTCGCCGCCATTGGGACGCGTTCCCGAGATCACCCCGGCGCGCGCTGATCTGGTGGGTGATGTCCGCCAAGCGCCCTGAAACGCTCCAGCGGCGGGTTGCGACCATCGTTGAAGAGGCATCGCAAGGTCGACGCGCCAACTTCTGACCGGGCGCTCCCTACGACGTGGGGCAGCTCGATCGCGTAGGCCGCCGCTAAGTCGAACCGGCTGGTCAGGCGCCCACCTCGATGCCCAGCTCGCCGGGTGCGCGGGTCGTGGCGGCGGCGTCGGCACCCTCCCCCATTCGGCCGCCGGGGAGGCCGACGAGCACGATGAGTGCTGAGATCAGGGCGGCCCCGACGCCGATCACGAAGGTCGCCGCGGTGGCGATCGAGAACGCTTCGTGAATCCCGCTGACGATCAGCGGGATGAGCGGCTTCACCTGTTCCTGGGCCTCCGCCGGCAGGCTGGCGAGGATCTTGGCGCCGAGATCCCCCACTCCGGACAGCGTGTTGAGGGCCGAGGCGCCACCCTGCGCAAACTGGCCGGCGAGTTCGGGTGGAACGCCTGCCGCGGCGATCTGCTCGGGCATCTCCTCGAGCAGGACCGACCCGAAGATCGAGCCGGTGAGCGCCAGCCCTACCGTCCCGCCTACCTGCTGGAAGAGCGTCAGGCCGCTCGTCGCGGTTCCCAGCTCAACCGGCGGAACGTTGTTCTGCACCGCGAGGGTGAAGACGGCAAAGGCAGGACCTATGCCGAGCCCGGTGATGGCCATCCAGAGCCAGACGAGCGGGGCGTCGGTCTCGGTGCGCAGGTTGGTCAGCAGGAAGAGGCCGAGCGCCAGGAAGAGCAGCGACACGAAAATGATCGGCTTGTAGCGGCCGGTACGGGCGACAATCTGGCCGGAGACGATGGCCGAAATGATCAGGCCGCCGAGCAGGGGCAGGATCTGGTAGCCGGACTCGGTCGCCGAGCTGCCCTGCACCACCTGGTACCAGCGCGGCATGCCGACCACTGCCGCAAAGAACCCCATCGCGGCGAAGAACATCGCGAAGACGCTCGCCGTGAAGGCGCGGATCCGGAAGAGGCCGAGCGGCAGGATCGGCTCCTTGGCCCGTGACTCGACCCAGACGAAGACCGCGGCCAGGCCCAGCCCAAGGGCGATCAGGCCACCGACCTGCGGATCCGACCATTCGCCGAACTGCTTGTTGGTGAGGCCGATCAGGATCGGGACCAGGGCCGCGACGAAGACCGCAGCACCAAGGTAGTCGATCGACCGCTCGACGCCGCGCTCGATCCTGGTCGGCAGCGTTCGCCAGATCACCAGGAGCACGACGAGACCGAGCGGCAGGTTGACCAGGAAGATCCAGTGCCAGCTGAAGTTATCGGTCAGGATCCCGCCGATGGCCGGACCGATGAGCGACGAGACGCCGAACATGGCGCCGAAGAACCCCTGGTACTTCCCCCGCTCCGACGGCGCGAAGATATCGGCGATGATCGCCAGCGAGACCGGGAAGAGGGCACCGGCACCGAGCCCCTGGATCCCCCGGAAGACGATGAACTGACCCATCTCGCCCGAGATGGCGCACAGCACGGAGCCGATCAGGAAGACGCTCACCCCGATCATGAAGATGATCCGCCGCCCGAACAGGTCGGACAGCTTTCCGTACAACGGGCCGCTGACGGTTGCGGTCAGCAGGTACGAGGTGAAGCCCCAGATGTAGACGTCGTTGCCCTTCAGGTCGGTGACGATGACGGGCAGCGCGGTGCCGACGATCGTCTGGTCCAGGGCGGCCAGGAAGATGCCCAGCAGCACGACGATGAAGATCTCGATCCTGGTTCGCTGCGGCAGCTCGAGGGGGGCTCGATCCCATTCGGGGGCAGCGGCGGGCGGGGCGGCAGTCATTGGGGAGGTCTCTCCAAAAGCTCGGGGTGGCAGAGTCTAGCGAAGAACGACGTCCGCCCTATCATGCCGCAGATGGAAGAGGCCCGATCGCATGCGAGCGGCCGCTCGGACGTGGTCGCGCGGCTTGGTCTCCGTCGGCCCGTCCGCCGCGAGGGAGCTGAGCAGTACCTCTTCCTGACGCTCGTCTCATTCGCCGGCACGGTGATGGCCACGCGCGTCTACCTGGAGCTGACCGGCTACCCGCGGATCGGCGGTGGCGAGCTGCACATCGCGCATGCGCTGTTCGGCGGGTTCTTCCTGTTCGGGGCCGCCCTCCTGCCGATCGTGCTCGCCGGGCGGCGTGTGTACCGCACTGCGGCGGTGCTGGGCGGGATCGGCATTGGCCTGTTCATCGATGAGGTCGGCAAGTTCATCACCACCCAGAACGACTACTTCTACCCGGCCGCCGCGCCGCTGATCTACGCGACCTTCCTGCTGGCCGTGCTGGTCTACCTCCGCGTGCGGAGACGGACGCAGTCCGATCCACGGAGCCTTCTCCTCACCTCCCTGCAGCTGATCGAGGAGGCGGTCGATGACGACCTGCAGGATGACGAGCGTGACGCGCTCATGTCCCGGTTGGGCGCCGCGGCTGTGCAGGCTCCGCTCGAGGAGCAGCGCCGGCTTGCATTCGCGCTCCTCGCCTTCGTGCAGTCACAGGAGCTCTCCATCGCCCCCGACCAGGTCAGTCGCCTGCAGCCGCTCTTCGACTGGTGGGCCGAGCGTCGAGACTACTGGATTGGAGGTCAGGGAGCACGCATCGTCCTGCTCGTCGCTCTCTTCATCTCCGGCATCCGCGCAGTGATCGCCCTCGGTATCGCGGTGTCGCACATCGGCGGCGTCGATCCGGACACCAGCACGCGGCTCTTCAGCCTTGACATGCTGCACCTGGTGGTCGAGGGCGTGGCCGGCGCGCTGCTTCTCAGCGGCTCGCTGCTGATGGCGCTCCGCGGACAGGATCGGCTGGGATCCAGCCTTGCCGAATTCGGCCTCCTGGTCTCCCTCGCCCTGGCGGATCTCGCGTCCTTCTACCTGCGCCAATTCGCGACGGTCGAGGTCGCCCTGTTCCACGGCCTGCTGCTGTTCGGCGTGGTCGCGTATCGGCGCCAGCTGCACGCCGACGCACGGGCTCCGAGCCGGTCGTAGGTCAGTTCAGCTCGTCGGCCCAGGCACGGACCCGGGCGTGATGCGGCGACCAGGCCTCCCAGGCCGATTGCGCCCAGCGGTCCACCGTGGCGCGATGGGCCTCAGGCGTCTCAGCCGCGTGGACATCCACCACCGTGACCTCACCCACGGAGGCCGGCGGGACGAGCCACGGGAAGATGCGCTTGGGCGCCGCCAGGCGCTGCCGGAGGCGGGGCAGCTCCGTGGCCTCGCGACCACGCTCGAGGCTGAGGCACAGCCCGACCAGGTGGATCGCCACCGACTGCGCCGAACGCCGCTCGGCCACGCCCGGGTGCTGCACGGCGTAGGCGTCCACGGTCAGCTGGTGTGCGGGCGCGTAGCGGAAGTCGCCATATTCGCGTGCAAGCACCTCGCTGTAGAGCAGCCAGCAGCCCGGCGCCGAGCCGATGTACGCCTGCCGCCGGATCTCCTGGATGTCGGGAACCGCTCCCCGGCACCCGGGACAGATGACCACCGGAGTCATCTGCTCGCCAGGTCAGGGGCTTCGTCAGGGGCTTCGTCGGGGGGCTCGTCGGGGGCGTTGTAATCGATCGTGGCGACGGTCTCCTCGTCGGCAATGTCGTATGCCCACCCCTCGTCGAGATCTTCACCCTGCGATGGCGGCGCTCCCTCGGCCGAAGCCTCTGCGGCTCGGAACGCCTGGACCGCTTGACGGCGACGCCGCTCCCCCATCGCAGCTGCCGCGGTGACCGCCCCGAGCAGGCCGATCGCCACGACGCCCTCGAGCGGGACATTCAAGGGTCGGGAGCCCGGCGGACCCTCGCCCGGCGCGAGGGACTGGCTCGGCGACGCGGTCGGCTCCTGTGAGGAAGGGGCGCTGTCGGAGCCCGACGGCAGGCCGCTCGGGTCGGTGAGGGTGGTTCCAAACGGGGTCGGTGAGACGGCCGGCGAGCCCGAGCTGCCGGGTCTCGGTGTGGCCGTGGCGGGCACCGATGTAGGCCTTGCCGTCGGCCTGGGGGTGGGCCGCGGCGTCGGCCGAGGCGTGGGAGAGGGTGTCGGCGTGGTCACCACCACCTGGCCAGGCATCCTGAAGGTTGGATTCGTTAGCCCCGTGCTCGTGGATCGATACGTCACAGTCCAGCTGCCCACGGGCAGGGTCGACGAGCCGGTCCATGTCCCGTTCCGCGCTGTGCCTGAGGCACGGGACAGCGGCACCGTGCGGCCTGCCACCGATGCGGTGACGGTCACAGCCTCATCGGTGGTGCTTCCGACGAAATGCACCGAGAACTGGAACGACGTTGCCGTCGTGCCCGAGGTCGGAGTGACGACCCCAGCGGTCAGCTTTGCCGTCGCGACGGCCACCAAACTTCCCGCAGTTGTAAGGTTCAGCACCGCCAGCGCCAGCAGCAAGCCCGGCGTGGAGGTGGCGCGGACCCTCATAGGCCTACGGACAACATCTCATCCACTATGCGCCCGATGGAGTCGACCGCCAGCGTCAGGTGACCGTGCTCCGGGAAGAGACGGGCCTGCGCCCCGGGGATGTGGGCGGCCAGCCACTCCCCGTGGGCGAACGGCACCATCCGGTCATGCCCCCCCTGCCAGATGAAGACGGGCACGCGGATCTCGTCGAGCGCGAAGCCCCACGGTCGCGTGAAGGCCATGTCGTCGTCGAACCAGCCCCAATAGCCGATGCGCAGGGCCTCGTGCATGTCGTCCGCCATCCACTCCGAGAAGGGACCGGTGAGTGACGCGCGGTCCACGTCGTCGATGAGGTCGCCGAACGCCTCCGCCACCTGCTCGGGCGTCACGTCGCGAAACACAGGAGCGACTCGCTCCTTGAACGCGATCAGCTCCGTGGACCCGGTCAGTGCCGCCTCGAACTCCTCCACGTTCTCGGCCCCCATCCCCGCGATCCAATCGAGTCCTTCGGCCGGATAGGGCGCGATACTGCCGATGGTCGCGACGCTGACCACCCGCGCGGGCATCCGAGCTGCACAGGCGAGGGCATGCGGTCCCCCTCCAGACCAGCCGATGACATGACAGCGCTCCGCGCCGATGGCGTCGAGCACGGCCACGGTGTCGTCCACGACATCCGCAACGTCACGACCCGGCCGCCGCGTCGACGATCCATACCCGGGGCGGGAGAAGCTGACATAGCGGAGGCCACGCTCCGCCAGCGCGTCGACGATTGGTGCGAAGGTCGGGCCACCGGCGGCCGGTGTCCCGAAGTGATAGACGAGCGGCGTGCCGGTCGCTGGGCCGTCCAGGAAGACGTCCAGCGACCGCCCGTCGCGTAAACGCAGGTCCATGGTGGGCACGACCATGGCCGCAGCATCGCTGATCGTCGAGCCCCGGTCAACGACCTGCCGTGCCACAATCCCCGCTTAGTGATTGCCCCGACCTGGGTCCGTCGCGTGCCGGGCCTGCCTATCTACACGGTCCTGGCCGCGGCCTACCCGGTGATCTACCTGTACGCCCAGAACGTGCAGGAGGCGATCGCCCCGGCCGAGATCTTCGGACCGCTCGCGATCTGCATCGTGGCGACGCTGATCGTGATGGGAATCGTCGGGGCCCTCACCAGCGCCTGGGCAGCCGCCGGCCTGGCCAGTTTGCTGCTGCTCGTCCTCTTCTTCACCTACGGCATGGCCTGGGATTGGCTCGGGACGATGCTCCTCGGGCAATGGGTGCTGATCGTCGCGTGGCTGCTCGTCGCCGTCATCGGCCTGTCCTTCATCTGGCGCTTCCATGCCCTGGCGGGTCGTCTGTCGCTGCCGCTGAACGTGATCACCGGGCTGGCGCTCCTCTTCAACCTGGTGACCATCGGCGCATTCGTCTTCAACGTCCGGCCGACCGCCGCGAACAGCGGGTCGGGGGTCACGGCCAGCGGCGAGGCGCCTGTCCCGGTGAATCGCAGAGACGTGTACTGGATCATCCTCGAGGAGTACGGGTCAGGGAGGGTGCTCAAGGATGACTTCGATTACGACAACTCACCGTTCCTTGACGCCCTGCGCGACCGCGGCTTCTACATCGCGGAGGATTCCACCGCCAACTACCTGAAGACGGCCCCGGCGATCCAGGCGGCGCGCGACCTGGAGTATCTCGACGGTCCTGCATTGCGCGAGCAAGCAAAGGATGCGGACGACTGGGGCCCGATCTACCGCGCGCTCCGGTCTCCGTTCGAGGTGCAGCAGTTCCTCGACGGCCTCGGCTACCGCTTCATCTACGCTGGGACCTTCTGGAACCCGATGGGCCAGCATCCCTCGGCCGAAATCAACTACGTCTACGACAAGCTCACCTCCGAGTTCCTGGAGGTGCTCCAGCGCGCGACGATCCTGCGCGTCTTCGAGGACCTGGGTCCGGAGGCGCCCTACGACTGGCGCCGCAACCGCTACAACCAGACCGTCTACGAGCTGCGCTCACTGCGACGCGCCTCGACGCTGGGCGGCCCGAAGTTCATCCACACCCAGCTGGCGCTCAACCATGAGCCGTATGTCTTCCATCCTGACGGCCGCTTCATCACCGCTGACGAAGAGCGTGAGCTGACGCACGAGGAGGCGTACGTCGAGCAGCTGAAGTACACCAATGCGCAGATGCTCGAATGGGTCGACCAGCTGCTGGACGTGCCCGCGGACGAGCGGCCGATCATCATGCTGCTGGGAGACGAGGGACCGTGGCCGCCTGGTTATCGCCGCAACGAGCGCGGCTACGACTGGAGGACCGCCTCGCCCGAGGTGCTGAGGATGAAGTTCGAGATCCTCAATGCCGTCTACCTGCCGGACAAGGACCCGGAGGAGGCCGGCTTCTACTCCTCCATCTCGCTGGTCAACCAGTTCCGCGTCCTCTTCAACGCAGAGTTCGGCCTCGATCTGCCGATCCTGCCGGACCGCAACTACATCTGGCCCGACCAGTCAGACATCTACACCTACATCGACGTGACTGACCAGGTGCGCTGAGGCGGGAGCCCGTTACTCCTCAGGCTTCGGCTCGAGCTGCAGGGCTGCCGAGTTGATGCAGTAACGCAGGCCGGTGGGGTTCGGCCCGTCATCGAAGACATGCCCGAGGTGCCCCCCGCAGGCGGAGCAGTGCACCTCGTTGCGCACCATGAAGAAGGCCCGGTCGCTCTCGACCTCCACGGCCGCCGGGTCAGCCGGGGCGTAAAAGCTCGGCCAGCCACTGCGAGAGTCGAATTTGGTGTCCGAGGTGAAGAGATCGGCACCACAGCCGGCGCATCGGTAGACGCCGGGCCGATGCTCGTCCCAGTAGGCTCCTGTGAATGCCCGCTCGGTTCCCTTCTCGCGCAGGATATGGAACTGCTCCGGGGTGAGGTCGCGGGCCCAGTCGGTATCGGTCTTGGTGATCTTGGTGGTCATGTCCAGCATCGTAGCGTTGCGTTAGGCTGCCCGCATGCGACGCCCCGCTCCAATCGCCCTGGCCCTCTCGACGCTGCTCTCTGGCTGCCTCTTCGGATCGCCGAGCGCCTCCCCGTCGTCGAGCGCCGACGCATCGCAGGCGGCAAGCGTGCAGCCATCGACATCGGACCCGCCCGCCACCGCCACGCCGGTGCCAACCCCCGGACCCGACGACATACCGACCTTCACGGCGGGGACGACGGTCACCACCGCCGCCTCCGGCCTGCGCGTGCGCTCGGGACCTGGGCTGAGCCAGGGCGTGCTGAAGCTGCTGCCCACCGGCAGCGACCTCGTGGTCATGCTTGGACCGGTGCGCACCGACAGCTGGGGCTGGTACCTGGTCCGCGACGCGGATGCCGCGGAGCCAGCCTTCGAGGAGGGCTGGGTCGCTGCCGGCTTCATGCCGAAGCCCTATCTGGTGCCTGCCACGTTCGAACTGCCCTTCAATCCGATTGTCGCCGGCTTCGCCCACGAGGGAAACGGCGAGTACGGTCCGATCCGCATCGAGGACGCCAACTACGCGGTGCGCTGGGTCGCTGCCGTGCTGCCCGGAGGCAGCGCCTGTTCGATCTCTGCTGATCTGGTTCCTGGAAGCGGGAAGGCGGTGCCCACGGTGCGAGCCACGCTCGGCACTGCCCCGGCGCCGGGGAACCTGTACGGCGACTTCTTCACGTCGCATCCGGAGCTGGTGGGTGATCTCTTCCTGCGCGTCACCTCTGACTGCGGCTGGGCACTGACCATTCTGCGAAGCGAGCCTGTCGGAGGGTAGCGCCTCGCGCGACACCCGACCTGTCGCTCAGAAGGCTAGTCTTCGAACGGCATGCAGCTGATCGATGGCAGCCCGGTCTACTCGGCGACCGATCTCGTCGGGTTCCTTGCCTGCGAGCACCTGAGCCAGCTCGAGCGAGCCGCGCTGGCCGGGCTGGCCGAGCGTCCGCACCTCCCCGATCCCGAGCTGGACGTGCTCCGCAAGCGCGGGGTGGAGCACGAGGAGCGATACCTGGCCGATCTCGCCTCCGACGGTCGATCGGTCGTCACGATCACCCCGGACGCGTACTCGTCGGACCACGCCGAAGCGCTGCGCATGGCGGCCGCGGCGACGGTGGAGGCGATGCGGTTGGGCGCCCAGGTCATCTACCAGGCCGCCTTCTTCCGCGGCCGATGGCGCGGCCATGCCGACTTTCTGCTGCGGCGAGAATCGCCGGATCGGCCAAGCATCTACGGTCCATTCCACTACGAGGTGGCCGACACCAAGCTGGCTAGGCATGTCAAGGCGGGCGCGGTCCTGCAGATCTGCAGCTACGTCGACCAGCTCACCGCCCTGCAGGGGATCCAGCCCGAGTGGTTGCACGTGGCCCTTGGGGGGAGCGCACACGAGACGGTTCGACTGCGCGTGGACGACTTCATGGCCTACTACCGAGCGGCCAAGCAGCGGTTCGAGGAAACGGTTGGGCCTGAGGCACGGCCCGCGTCATATCCACCCGTCGGAACCTACCCGGATCCAGTCGAGCACTGCCAGGTCTGCCGCTGGACGGTGGAGTGCCAGGCACGGCGGCGCGCCGACGATCACCTGAGCCTCGTTGCCGGGATCGGCCGCCAACAGCGACGCGGCCTTGTCGATCGCGCGGTGACGACGCTGGCCCATCTCGGCACGCTGCCGCTCCCGCTCGTGCCACCCCTCGATGGTTCGACCGAGCGGACCCTGGAGCGGGTCCGCGAGCAGGCTCGCATCCAGCTCGAGGGGCGGATGGCAGGCATCATCAAGTACGAACTGCTCCTTCCCGAGTCCGGGCAGCAGGTCGATCCGGAGCGCGGCCTTGCCTCGCTCCCGCTCCCATCTGCCGGAGATCTCTTCTTCGACATCGAGGGCGACCCGTACGCCTTTGAAGATGGCTTGGAGTACCTCTTCGGGGTGATGGACAACGACGGGCAGTGGCATGCGATCTGGTCGACCGATACCGACGGCGGGTTCACCTTCGCGGGCGAGAAGGCAGCCTTCGAGACCCTGATGGACCTCTTCACCGCGCACCTCGACCGTTTCCCCGACGGGCATATCTATCACTTCCATTCCTACGAGCCGAGTGCGCTCAAGCACCTGATGGGCAAGCACGCCACACGCGAAATGGAGGTCGATCGGCTGCTGCGCGGGGGGGTGATGGTCGACCTGCATCGCATCGTGCGCCAGGCGCTGCGCGCATCGGTCGAGAGCTACGGGTTGAAGAAGCTGGAGCCGCTGTACGGCTACGAGCGGGAGGTCGATCTCCGCGACGCGGGCTCGAGCATCGTCGCCTTCGAGCAGTGGCTCGAGCTGGGCGAGGGCGAGCGCCCCGCAGCCGACCATCTGACGCGGATCGAGCGCTACAACCGCGACGACGTCATCAGCACGCGGGAGCTCCGCGACTGGTTGGAGGCCCGACGGCTGGAGCTCGCCCAGGCCATCGGCGCCGACGTCGGTCGGCCGGCGCGGCGCGACGCCTCCCCGGCTGAGGAGCAGGCCGTCGAGCTGGATCGAGTGGCAAAGCTCGAAGCGCGTCTCACGTTCGACGTGCCGGCTGACCCAGCAGAGCGGTCAACCGAGCAGAAGGCGGCGTGGCTGCTCGCCCAGCTGCTGAGCTGGCACCGACGCGAGGACAAGGCGACCTGGTGGCAGTTCTACCGTCTCCTTGCGCTGAATGCGAGCCAGCTGATCGAGGAGACCGACCCGATCGGAGGCCTTGAGCCCGTCGAACCGCTCGAAGAGCCTGACCCGAAAGGGCGGCAGGTCTGGCGCTATCGTTTCCCGGCGCAGGAATACCGGGTGTCGGTTCATGACGCGGTCTACGATCCTGGGAAGGCGCAGCTCAAGCCGAACGCCAAGTTCGGCGAGTGGACGATCGGTTTGGTGCGTGCGATCGACCACGCGGCGCGGACCATCGACATCAAGCGACTGGCTCTTGATCCGCACCCCGCCAGCCTGGTGGCGCTCGGCATCGTCGGGACCGTGCAGCAGCGCCTGCGTCTGTACGAGATCGGCGAGTGGGTCGCCGACCATGGGATCGACGCCGAGGGCCGATACCGGGCTGCCCGCGATCTGCTGCTCCGAAGCGCACCGCGCGCCGGCCAGGCCGCGGGCGACGAGCTGCGCCAGCCCACGGAGAGCCAGCTGGCAGCAGCGCGCCGGCTGGCACTCCAGCTCGACCACGCGACACTGCCGATTCAAGGACCACCGGGCTCCGGCAAGACGTACACCGGCGCGCGCATGATCGTCTCGCTCCTGCGGGCCGGGAAGCGAGTCGGCATCACCGCCAACAGCCACAAGGTGATCGGCAACCTGATCAAGGAAGTCCTTGTCGCTGCCGCGGAGGACGAGGTTCCGGTCCGCCCACTGCAGAAGGCCGACAAGGAGCAGAAGCATCCCGACGAACGGGTCGCACTCGCGAAGGACGCGGCACATGCCGCCTCTGCGCTTGCGAGCGGCGAAGCAAACCTGGTCGCCGGGACGGTGTGGCTCTGGGCTTCCCCCAGCATGGCCGATGCCGTAGACGTCCTCTTCGTCGACGAGGCCGGCCAGATGTCTCTCGCGAACGTCATGGCGGCATCGCACACTGCCAGGTCCATCGTGCTGCTCGGTGACCCACAACAGCTCGACCAGGTGATCCAGGGGAGCCACCCACCCGGGGCCGAGCGTTCCGCACTCGCCCATCTCCTCGATGGCGCCGCCACCATCCCCTCGTCCGAGGGACTCTTCCTCGCAACGACGTGGCGGCTTCACCCGGATCTGTGCCGATACACCTCGGAGACCTTCTACGACGGCCGCCTCCAGCCGGAGCCGAACCTCGAGCGCCAGGCGATCCGTGTACCGGGGATCGCTGGGGGCACCGGGCCTCGCTGGCTCCCCGTTTCACATCGCGGCAATGACAACGAGTCCGAGGAGGAGGCCGCAGTCATCGCGGCGTTGGCACGCTCGCTGGTCGATGAGGGCGCGACGTGGGTCGACCACCACGGCGCCGAACTGCGCATCGGCTGGGACGAGCTCGTCATCGTCACGCCGTACAACGCGCAGGTGGGCGCCATCCAGCGCCTCCTCCCGCACGCTCGGGTCGGCACGGTCGACAAGTTCCAGGGCCAGGAGGCGCCGATCTCGATCTACTCCATGGCCGCCTCGAGCGGCGAGGAAGCGCCGCGGGGAATGGACTTCCTGTACAGCGGCCATCGGCTCAACGTCGCGACGTCGCGTGCCCGTTGCGTCGCCATGGTGGTCGCCTCTCCGGATCTGCCTCGGGTAGGCGCGCGGACCGTTCAGCAGATGCGCCTCGCGAACGCGTTATGCCGGTTCGTGGAGGTCGCCGGTCTCCCGGCCACGCTTCCGTCCAGGCCGACTAGGAGCGCTCTCGTTCGGTAGCGACCTCCGCAAACGAGCGCACAAACCGCTCCTGCTCAGCGCTCTCGACCGCGGTCGGATGCCGCACCGCTCGAACGGTCGCGATGGCAGCATCGGGTGTCATTCCGCCCTCGAGGAGGGCGCAGGCCGCGACCGTGCCGGTGCGTCCGACGCCGCCCATGCACGCCACCGCCACATTTCCCGCCGCGCGCCCCTCCCGGATCTCGTCGAGCATGGCCTGCATCTCGGCCGTGGAGTCGGGCGGTCGCCCGTCCGGGATCGGGTGCCGGAGCACGGTGACACCGGCGGCATACCCCCGCTCGACGATCCCGGGGTCGCTCCAGTGCCGCAGCTCCGCGTCCTCGACCAGCAGGATCAGCCGCTCCACGCCGACCGCCCTGAGCAGCGCGAAGTCGTGGTCCAGATCGCGCTGGTAGGTGCGCCCCGGATAGCGAAACGAGGTTCCACGCTTGCCGGGCAGGATGGTGAGGCCCAGGCGACCCGGCAGAGTGTCGCCCAATTGCCCCGGCTCGAGCCAGGCGATCGGCAGCTCGGGGTCGAATCCTGCGTGGTCGGCGTTCTGGCCCCCCACCTCGGGCATCAGTTCAGGATCGTCTTCGGGCAGAAATGGCCCGTTGGTTCCAGCGCCTGTCCGCAGAAGGGGCAGGCCGGCCGCCCGGCCGCAAGCAGGGCGGCGGCGCGCCGAATGAAATCGCGTGCTCGAGCGGGCTCGACCCGCACCCGAAACAAATCGGGGCTGGCCGGCGCCTGGTCAGGCATCTCGCCAGCGGCTGCGTCCACCCCCAGCGGCTGTGCCTCGATCACGATCTGCGCGGCAGTGGCATCCCAGGCCAGCGCCATGGCTCCTACCCGGAACAGCTCCACTGTCGGTTCGTCGAGCGGTTTGTCATCGCGCGCCACCGCTGCCGGAAGCTCACCTGAGAGCCCCTCGACGCTGTCCAGCAGCTCGGACATCCGGCCGGCGAGGGCTGCCACCTGCGTCTTCTCCAGCCCGATGCTGACCAGCGCACCCCCCTGCCGAGCCTGGAGGTAGAACGTCCTCGCACCGGGCTCGCCGATCACGCCGGCAACGAATCGGTCAGGGGTGTCGAAGTCGAACACGCGGCGGGCCATCGCGCCAATCGTATCTGGAATCGCCTCGCTAGAGTTGAGCCCGACATGGGCAGCCGCTTTAATGGCTCGCGGTTCAGCCTTGGGCGCGGTCGTCCGTCGCAGACACGGCTCATGGCGGCCGAGCGGCGCCGAGGACCGGGCCCCCGGGCGCAGACCTGGCTTTCCTGGGCAGCGGCTGCGCTGGGTGTGGGCGTCGTGGCCTTCCTGGTTGGACGTGCCGGCTCGGAGGCGGGACTTCCGTCCCCTACGCCTTCGCCAAGTGCGCCTGATCCCCTGCCGATCACGTATGGAACCGCCCTGGACCCCGTCAGCGGGGAGGCGGTCGAGCCGACCGATCGCTTCCGGGATGGCGACCCCTTCGCCTACTCAGTGCGCATGCCGGCCGCACCGGGGGTGGAAACAGTCCTGGTCGAGATCATCCGGCTCAATGCCGATGGCACCGAGACGGTCGCGCAGTCGCTGTCTGACGGTGAGCAGGGCATCGTGCCGACCTCGCGGGTCCTTGCCTTCGAAGTGCTCAGCGCGACGCTGCTGGACGCATGGGGTCCGGGCGAGTACGCGATGCGAATCTACCTGCCCGGTGCGGTCGAACCATTCGCGGCAGGGCGCTTCACGCTGGTCGAAACACCGATGGCGTCCTGATTTCGCCGGGCATTGGGATCGGAGCTGTGCCCGATCTCCGATCCCGATTCCCCGGCTCAGAGTTGGCCCCGCGCCGGCATTGCACCTGGCGGGTACCCAGACCAACTCCCTGTCGGCAGCGTAACTGCACCGGACCGCACCTGTCAACCGTTATTTGACCGCGAGCGCCTCCCTGGTCAACTCGTAGGCCCCACGGTGATCACCCAGCGTCGCGCGCAGCTCGGCCCACTCCCGCAGCACCTCGCGCGTCCGTCCGGCTGAGTGCCCCGCTCGGGCGAGGATCGCCGCCTCGTCGTAGCGCGCCTCTGCCCCCTCCGCGTCGTCGTTCGCGCGCAGCGCGCGAGCTTCGGTGAGCATCGCAGTCAGCTCGACCCCGCGATTCCCGGTGGCCCGTGCCATCTCGATCGCCCGGCGGGCTATAGCCGCCGAGTCATCGAGGCGACCCTGGGCCAGTGCGACCTGCGCATCGGTATCAAGCACGGCGCACAGGAAGCGGTCGTCGCCAACCTCCTCAAACGCGGCGCGAGCTTCGTCGGCGAGTTCTGCCGCACGCTCGACATTGCCGCTGGACAGATACGCCAGCGCCAGCGTGTTCTCGATCTGCGCCGATTCGAAGACCGCACCCGCGGAGCGAAGCAGAGCCAGCCCCTGCGTCCCCGTCCGGATCGCTGCCTCCAGATCCCCGGTCTCCTGGTAGCTGATGGCCAGGTTGAAGAGGAACATCGCGCGTCGCCGGTCGTCGAGGTCCTCGGCCAGGCCGCGGGCGGTCTCGAGATGTGTCAGCGACCGCGCGTGGTCGCCGCTGCGCGACGCTACGGCGGCGAGTGCCATCAGGAGGCGCATCTCGAAGTCAGGCTCGACCTTCAGGCCCGCTCGTACCCGTTCGAGGAGCGAGCTGAGGAGGCTCTGCGCATCCGCCTCCTGGTCCGAGAGGTAGAGCCCGTACGCCAGCCAGTAGCGGGCCAGCGCCTCGTCCGAGACGCGTCCAAGCGAGCTGAAGAGGCGGGCCGCCTCCGCCGCGGCGGTGACCGCGTCCTTCCCCTTGTCCAGGCGTGCCAGCGCCTCGGCGCGACCACGGAGGACCTCGGCGCGACCAAGGTCATCGAGAGGGATGTCGAGGAGTGACGCGTAGCCATCGGCGGCGGCCTGCCAATCTCCGGAGGCCAGCGTCATGTCGACCGCCAAGCGGCTCCACGTGGGATTCTGCTCGTCCAGGAAATGGCTGGGTGGGAGCGAAAGCCGCTCGGCCAGGTAGCTGAGCGCGACCATCGACGGGCGCGCGATCCCGGTCTCGAGCGCGCTGACGTACGCCTTCGTGTACCGATCGCCCGCCAATTGCTGCTGTGTCAGCCCGCTCCGCTTGCGTGCGTCCCGGAGGCGCGCGCCGATCTGCTGGGCGAGTGCGCTGTCGTGCGCAGTGCTCTGTAGCGGCAGGCGGGTACGCGGCATTGACGGGAGTATACGGGGCTTGGCAAGTCCCATTTGACCAGTGCGTCCCCCGGAAGTACTGCCCGGCCCTCGCCACGCAGGTACGGATGGGTGATTGAAGGGGCGACCTCCGGGTACGAATGTCTGTGTGCGGTCACGTCTCATGCGAGGCGGCTGCCTTGAGAGGGAGACGGGAATGCGCAGCGCACACACCGGCGGCGGCTGGCCCAGCTAGATCCGTCGCCCCCTTACCGTTCGCAATTCGCCGCGGGCGGCTCCGTTCCTGTGACTCCCAGGATCGGCGCTCCACCCGCGGCCTTTCGTTTGCCGCTCACAGGGGTGGCAGCTTCTGGGCCAGGCTCAGGGCAGGCGCGAAGAGGTCGCCCAAGGCCGCGACCCGATCGGGCAGGGAGCTGATCGTCCAACGGTCGGGTGCGAGCTCGGGATCGTCGAGCTCGTCCCACGTGATCGGCGCCGAGACGGGGGCTCCTGCTGATGGTCGAGCCGAATAGGGTGCCACCAGCGTCCGGTTAATCGCGTTCTGGGTGAAGTCGAGCCGAGCTCGGCCGGCGCGGTCGCGCTTCGACCACTCCCAGCTGACGAGCTCGGGGACCATCTGGCCCACCGCCTTCGAGAGCGCCTCGACCCAGTCACGGGTCTGCTCGAAGGTGGAGGTGGGCTCGATCGGCAGCCAGATCTGGACGCCGCGCTTGCCGCTCACCTTCGGAAGGCCGATCACCCCCAGATGCTCGAGCGCGGTCCGATACAGCCGTGCCAGAACGAGGATCTCATCGAACGTCGTCTCGGTTCCCGGGTCGATGTCGATCAGCGCGAAGGTTGGCCGGTCCGGAGCCTCCGTGCGAGATGTCCACGGGTGCAGCTCAATCGCGCCCTCCTGCGCCAGCCATGCGAGCGTCGCGACGCGATCGACGACCACGTAATCCTTGGCCCCCTCGCTTCCCGTGTAGGACCAGCGCGCGATCCAGCTCGGCGCATGGCCGGGCAGATCCTTCTGCCAGAAGCCGGGCTTTCCGATTCCATCGGGGAAGCGCTGGAGGTTGAGGCCGCGACCCGCCAGGTGCGGCACGAGGATCGGTCCCACCGACACGTAATGCCGAATGAGGTCACGCTTCGTAAGCGCCGGATGCCCATCCGCGGAGGGGAAGAGCACCTTGCCGAGGTTCGTCACGCGCACCTCGTGGCCCGCAACCTGCCAGGTGCCGTCGCGATCCATGGCGTCGAGGGCCGAGAGCTCCGCAGCGGTCGCCTCCACCACTGTGGTGTTCAGGTGATCTGATCTCCTGTTGCGCGCTGCGGCAGGCGCGCGGGCCGCGACCCGCGCGGCGGGCGGTGCCTCTTCGCGAACCACCGCGGCAGGCTCCTTCCCCACCTCGATCCCCTTGAAGGCCGCCTGTCGCAACAGACCATCAGACGTCCATTCTGCAAATTCCGCGCGGATCACGATGCGTGGCTCGACCCATCGCGCAGCCGGCAGGCGCGGCACGGGATCCAGCGGCGAGTCCTCGCGCTGCAGCGGCTCAAAGGCCTTGAGGAGTTGCCGGCGCATGGTGGCAGAGATGCCGCTGCCGACCTGGCCCGCATGCCGGAGGCGACCATCGGCATTGACGGCGACGATCAGCGATCCGAGGTCGGCGTGGCTCCCCTTCCCGGGCAGCCATCCCGCGACCACCAGCTCCTGCTCGCGGCGCAGCTTGATCTTGAGCCAGTCCCCTGATCGCTTGCCCGGTTCGTAGCGGCTGGCGCGTCGCTTGGCGACGACCCCCTCCAGGCCCCGACCCGCGGCAGCGCGAACGAAGGCCTCCCCCTCCCCGACCACGTGGGCCGCGTAGCGAACCAGCGGATGCGGCCGGATCACCCGATGGAGGAGACGCTTCCGCTCCTCGAGCGGCACGTCGAGCAGGGAGCTGCCGTCGAGGTGGAGCAGGTCGAAGACCATGTAGGCGAGCGGGATCGCCTTCCGTTCGTCTGCGCTGAGCCGAGGCGAATCCGGCGAGCGCCGTCCGGTGGCCGCCTCCAGGCCGCGCAGCCCGGTCCGATCCTGGAGGAGCGAGAAATCGGGACGGCCATCGGGGTCGAGGGCCACGACCTCGCCATCCACCACCGCCTCGCGCGCCACGATCCAGTCGGGCGGGCCGGCCAGGTCGGGGAAATAGACCGCGGCGTCGATGCGGTTGCGGGTCCAGATCCGAACCCCCTTCCCCTGTACCACCGCCTCGACCCGATATCCATCCCACTTGATCTCGTACAGCCAGTCCGGATCGTCGAATGCGCCCTCGGTCAGGGTGGCGAGCATCGGCTTCACGAAGTCAGGAAGCGCGGCGGGGCGCGCGGCGGCGAGATCCGGCTCCGGCTCCACGCTGGGCGGCGGCGCAAGCACATGGGGCGCGATCCCCGCAGCCACTTCGTCATTGGTTCGGCCGGACTTCACGCTGGTGAGATGCTCCTCCGCATCCCAACCTGCCACCGCGTCATCGTCTCGCTTGTGGATCAGCAGCCACTGGCCCGGCTCAGACTTCCGGCCGAAGGCATCCCGCTTCCCGCCCGTCTGGATGATCGTGTAGCGGCCACGCAAGCGCTGGCCGTTCAGCCGAAATTTGAGCTCACCGGCGACCAGTGCCGCGGCCGGATCGTCGGTCTCCTCGGGACTGAAGGTGCCCCAGTCCCACACGATCATGTCGCCCGCGCCGTACTGGCCGGACGGGATCGTCGCCTCGAAGTCGAGATATTCGATCGGGTGGTCCTCGGTGCGCATCGCCATGCGGCGCTGATCGGGGTCCAGGGTCGGGCCGCGCGGGACGGCCCAGCTGACGAGCACGCCGCCAACCTCCAGACGGAGGTCGTAATGCAGGCGGCTGGCCCGATGGCGCTGCACGACGAAACGCCCGCTCCCCTGCCCGATCGCTCCCGGCTCGGGCTCGGGCGTCCGCGAAAAGTCGCGCTTGGACCGATATGTCTCGAGCGGCACCGCGTCAGACCCGGAGTTCGGAAAGGGAGGCGACCACGTGGCGGGCGCCGGCGTTGAGCAGCGTTGCGGCATCGACCGCCCCGCTGGTGACTCCGACCGCGATCATGCCGGCGGCCGAGGCTGCCAGCATGTCCCAGGTCGCATCGCCGACGTACCAACAGCGCGCCGCCTCGGCGTGCAGCTCGTCGGCGGCACGCAGCAGCAGGTCCGGGGCGGGCTTGGCACGCTCGACGTGCGTGCCATCGACGACGAGGGGCGGACGGTCCAGGTCCAGGGCGTCGACCGAGGCAGCCACCTGCTCGCGCCGGCTGGAGGTGGCGATCGCCCATGGCACGCCGGCGACCTCGAGGCGCCGGAGCAGGTCATGGACGCCGGGCAGCGGCTGCGGCTGGCGATTCAACCGGGCGAAGATGGCGCCGCAACGGGCGTCGATGCGCTCCTGTCGTCCGGCCTCCAGCGTGATTCCAGCGACGGTGGCCACTTCGCGGGGCAGGCGCTTTCCATCCGTCCCGATCAGGGCGGCAACATGGCTGCGCTCAGCGGGGATCCCCTCCTCCCGGAAGACGGCAAGCCACGCCTTGATCCGCGACTCGACCGTGTCGACCAGTGTCCCGTCCAGGTCGAAGATGACCGCGGCAGGCGGTGGCGCGGGGCGGAGGGGCTCGGACATCGGTCTACGATAGCCCGTGCGTGAGGGCGGTACCCGGGGGTACCTTGGGGCCATTCCCGCTCAGCGCCGGGCGCCCGACACTGGCCCGCATGAGAGCCGAAGCAACGGCACACAACGCGTATCCGCGGCACGCCGTACGCGTGGCCGACCTCCTGCTGGAGATGGCACCCACGCTGGACGAACTGGCCGGACACGAGCCGGGCCACGCCGTGCGCACCTGCCACCTGTCGATGCGCCTGGCCGAGGCGATGGGCATCGCCGATCGAGATCGGCTTGGGCTCTTCTACGCCGCCCTGATGCACGATGCCGGCAGCGTCTCCGACGTTGACCCTGGCTCGGCGCGCCCGGCCATGATGCGTCGCCTGATGCCGGTCGCCCGCGGCACGGACGAGGAACGCATCGCGGCCGAGCACCGGCGGGTTCGCCGCGGAGCGCAGTTCGCAACGAGAGCGGGATTCGGTCCGGAGGTCGCCGTCACGGTGATGGCGCTCCACGAGCACTGGGACGGCCGCGGCCTGCCGATGGGGCTGACCGGCGAGGCGATCCCACTCTTCGCTCGCATCGTGACCCTCACCGACGGTCTCGAGATTGCGGTCGCGCAGGAGGGTGCGCAGGCGGCCGCCACGACCATCCATGCCCGCTCCGGCACCTGGTACGACCCACAGATCGCATCGGTCCTGTTGACCCTGTGTGCCAATGGGCTCCTTCGCGAGCTCGAGGCAGAAGACCTCGATTCGGTCGTCCGGGACCTGGAGCCCAACTGGTTGGCACGCCTCGCCGATGTGGAGGATGCCGAGCGCATCCGCAATGCGCTGATGTTGTCCGGGGCTGCCTGATAGCCCGTCAGTCGATTGGCGCGACACCCTCTCTAACTAGACGGTCCCTCTGGCTCCTCGACACCGATATCCCGCATCGTCTCGACCCGCCGCATGTTGACCAGGATCACCTCAGCGCGCTGCTCGAACCCCTCGCGCCCGCTGTCCTGCACCACGGCCCGCGTCAGGGGGGCGAACCTGAGGTTCTGACGAAGCAGGAAGCCAGCCGCCTGGGCGCCGGGCGGGATGTGCACCATGCCGGAAACGACGAATGGGCCGATGACGAGCTCGACCGGCTGTTTCGGGCGATGCAGCCTCCGTGATGGATCGGTCGCTCGCGGCGGAGGCACGATGAGAAGCGCGTCCCAGATCAGAAAATGTGTCCATTGCTGATCGGCGCGCTTCTCGATTGGCTGCGAGAGGTCCTCCGGCCGCTCGTCGAGAAGCACCACGGGCAGGATGTCCTGGCGATTGATGAGGTCTGTCAGGCGACCCTGGCTGAGATCCATGCCGGCCAGCGTGCGTTGGCCCGCGGCCCAGAATTCCACCACCGCAAGCTGCGTGGCCGTCGGTTCATCCGTCGGCGGCTCTTCCGATTCCTTGCCGCGGCGGCCCTTCGACAGGAAGCTCACGGTTCACCTCGAGCGGGAAGAAAAGCCCGCGTTAGGGTAGCTGGATCCGGACCACAGAACGCCGTCAGTCATGCGTGGATACCGCCGCGCTTCCCGCGACGGGCGGTGGCGTGAACGACGATCAGCAGCAGCAGCAGCACCAGGAAGGTTGTCACGAGACCGCTCGACACGGGGAGGGTCTGGATTGCGGTGTCCGACATCGTCGGTTCCGTTGAGGTGGCGGTGCCGTCGAGCTGGTCCTGCGTGGGAGGAGTTCCCGGGTCGGTCGAGCCCGGATCGACCGCCTGGGCGGGTGCCTCTTCGACCGACGCATCGCCGAGGGTGGCCAGAGGCTCATCCGCCGGCGCGCCGTCACCGTCAGCGACTGTCTCGTCGCCGGGAGTCGCAGGAAGCTCATCAGAGGGCGCGCCATCGCCTTCGGCGACAGTCTGGTCGCCGGGCGTGGCAGGCTCCTCGACGCCGGACTCATCGGCCGGACCTCGCTGCTCATCCACGGGAGGGAGCGGCTCGTCGACCGGCGAAGCGACTTCCTCGACTGGCGTGTCCTCAGCTGCGGAGACCAGTTCCTCGACCGGAGACTCATCTCCAGGAGGATCGTCGCCTGAGGACTGCTCCACTTCGGACTCCTCGACCGGCGAGACCAGTTCCTCGGCCGGAGACTCATCACTCGGAGGGACGGACTCGTCCGCGGGTGGCGCGGGTTCCTCTGCTGGGGACTCCTCGACCGGCGATGCCGCTTCCTCGACGGGAGGCTCATCCGCGGGCGTCTCCGACTCATCGCATCCGGCATCGACCCAGAAGGTCTTTTTCTTGCTGACCGTAGCGCCGGTGGCAGCCCACTCAACTCGATAGTGCCCAGCCGGCACCTCGATGACGCTCGAACTGTCGATTCCATCGCCAGCCGTGTCGTATACGCCCGAGACCACGGTCGACCCATCGCCCGTCGGCGCCCAGCTCACCACGACCCAGGTGCCGGCCTCGAACGGGGCGTCGAGGGTGAAACCAAGCCAGAAGTCACACACATGCGGTTCGTTGTCGCCGCCTGACGTTTCCACGCCGGTCGCGGCATCGTGGACCTTCACGTTGCCCGACGTCCCAGTTCCGCCGCCACTGGAGCCGTTTCCGTTGGCGCCATTACCGTTGCTGTTGCCGGCGCCGAGCGCCGGACCGACGGACAGGAGCAGCGAAAGGCTGATCACCGCAGCCCCGGCGGCGGCGGCCGGCCCGCGGAGACCGCGAGCGGAAAGGCGATCCTGTGTGGACGCGATCGGCTTGGACATGCCCAGAGGATGGCGACTCCGCGACGGAAGGACCATGACGAAGTAGTACTTCCGGCAGATCGATGACGCGTCAGCGACGGCACTAAATTCGGCGAGTGCGGTCTGATGCAGTACCCGGAGAGTACTCCCGGCTGTACGCGCGACAGTCGCCAGCGCAGGAGAGCGGCTGGTCAGCCAGGGTTCATGGTGGGCGACACTGGACTCGAACCAGTGACCTCTTGCATGTCAAGCATCGCGGCCTATGCAGTGGCCGTGAGGGTGGCGGCACTCGGCATCAGGGTTCGTCATGACGGTCACGGAACGTCCCCGGACGCGGGTTGTGGCCACGCCGGGGACCTCCGCGAGCTGCCGCCATCACCCCCCGTCGTGCGAGAATCGGCGCTCATGACCAAATCGGGCCGACTCCTCCGCGCGACCGCCGTACCGGTCTACCCGATCCTGGCCGCCGCCTACCCGGTCGTCTTCCTCTACGCGCAGAACGTGCACGAGGCAATCGCGCCGTACGAAGTCGTGCTGCCGCTGGGCGTTTCGCTCGGCATCACCCTCGGCGCGCTCCTCGTCTTCTGGGCACTCACCCGCAGCTGGCCATCAGCCGCGCTGATGAGCACGCTCCTGGTGGTCCTCTTCTTCACCTACGGGATGGCCTGGGACTGGATCGGGAAGATGCTGCTCGGGCATTGGGTGCTGGTCAGCGCGTGGGCGCTGGTGGCTGTTATCGGCATCTCGATGATCTGGCGCTTCGAGGGCCTCGCCAGGCGCGTTGTGGTGCCACTCAATGTCATCGGAGCCTTGCTCGTGTGCTTCAACCTGCTGCTCATCGCCGCCTTCTCCCTGAACGTGCGCCCCGGCGGGGTGGTGACCGGTCCTGGGCTGACGATGAGCCCGGCACCCAGCCCCGGGCAGGAGCTGCCGGATGTGTACTGGGTCATCCTGGACCGATACGGGTCAGGCAACGTCATCGACAAGTACTACGACTACGACAACTCGCCGTTCCTCGATGACCTGCGGGCACGCGGCTTCTACGTCGCTGAGCACGCCACCGCCAACTACATCGTCACCGCCCTGAGCATGGTTTCGTCACGCAGCATGGACTACCTGGACTTCGCCTCGCTTCGCGAGCGGGCCACGGCCGACCACGACTGGGGACCGGTCTACTCGGACCTCTCGGCTCCCTTCCAGGTGGAGCATTACCTCGGCAGCGCCGGGTATCGGTTCTTGTACCTGGGCAGCACATGGGGACCCACAGCACGCCACCCGTCGGCCGAGATCAGCTACGTGTACGACCAGCTGGCGTCCGAGTTCCTCGATGTGCTCGAACGTTCAACGATCCTGCGCGCCTTCGAAGGGCTCGGCCCCGAGGCTCCAATCGACTGGCGCCGGAACCGATGGAACCAGATCCGCTACGAGTGGGCCCGCCTGAACCACGCCTCGACGCTCGGCGGGCCAAAGTTCGTGCACGCTCACTTCGTCCTGCCCCATGATCCGTACATCTTCCACGCCGACGGCAGTTTCGTGGCGGCGGAGGAAGAGAACGCGCGCACCCGCAATGTCAACTACGCGGACCAGGTGCAGTTCGCCAACTCACAAGTGCTCGACTGGCTCGGCTCGCTCCTTGCCGTGCCCGCCTCCGAGCGGCCGATCGTGATTATCCAGGCCGACGAAGGGCCCCGACCGGCGCGCTCCATCGCCGAGGGTGGCTTGGACTGGACGAAGGCCACCCGGGCGGAGTTGGAGGAGAAGTTCGGGATCCTGAGTGCCTACTACCTGCCCGGCAAGACGCCCCAGGAGGCCGGACTGTACGACTCGATCACGCCGGTCAACCAGTTCCGCGCCATCTTCCACGCGTACTTCGGCATGGACCTGCCGCTCCTCCCCGACCGCAACTGGACCTTCGTCGACAAGGTGCACATCTACACCCAGGTCGACGTGACGGAGAAGGTGGCACGCTAGGACGAGGCGGCGGTCGGCGCCATCCCTGGGACGTCGGCTCCAGCTTCAGCGCGGCTGAGTTGATTCAGTAGCGCAATCCCGTCGGCCGCGGACCGTCGGCGAAGGGATGGCCCAGATGCCCGCCGCAGGCTCTTTCGTAGGCGCTCACAGATTTCCCTGCGGGTGGCACCGCCTCGATGCTCGACCCCGTTATGGCGGTCATGTCGTGCGTAGATTGATGATTTTGGTGGGCGACACTGGACTCGAACCAGTGACCTCTTGCATGTCAAGCAAGTGCTCTAACCAGCTGAGCTAGCCGCCCACCGAATTCGTGCTCAGGATGAACACTTGCCTATCCGACAAGACGTTCATCGAGCGGACCGAGATCGTATCAGAACTCATAACTAAGCGCGATTTCCTGACCACAGCGCTCGATGAACTCTTGCTTGTACGATTTCCGGGCGCGATGGCGTCTAACCGGGTCATCGCTGGCACACCCGCAAACGACCCACACTCAATTCAAGCCGGTCGAGGGCGGCTCCGCGAGCCGGTATGTGGTCGTCCACCCGACGCACCTGGGCTTCCTCTGGCTTGCGTTCTCTCGAACGAATAAGTTAGGCCGAGCGTGATAGACATAGCCGTCAAGCTGAGCGTTCACCCTAAAGGCGATCAGAACGTGACACCGGACGCACCGAATCCCGGCGAACAGATCCGTGCTGCCGAGGTGATCGCAGCGCTGTCCCTGGCGACGGACCTCGGAATCGGCGTCCCGCTCGAGCATGGGCTGCAGAGCACACTCATCGCGATGCGACTGGGCGAGCGGCTTGGCGTGGATGCGAAGACTGCGTCGCAGACGTATTACACCTGCCTGCTGTTCTACGTCGGCTGCACGGCGAATGCCGACATCGCCGCCGAGATCTTCGGCCATCACAACTCGCTCACGACCTACGGCGCTCCGGTCCGATTCGGCGCGCCCGCTGAGCGCGTCGCCGGCCTGATGCGCGCGGTGGCTCCGCCGACCGGAACCCCACTCCTGCGAGTGCGGCAGCTCGCCTACGGGCTTCCGAAGCTGGCTCGCCTTTTCCCGGGTCAGGTAGCCGCGCTATGCGAAGTGGCCCAGATGCTCACCGACCGGCTGGGCCTTCCCGCGGAGATCGGAGCGATGTTCCTGTATATCGACGAGCGATGGGATGGGAAGGGAGACCCGAATCATGCCAGGGGCGACGGGATTCCGCTCGCGGTGCGGATCGCCCAGGTCGCTCGGGATGCCGCCTTCCAACGCATGCTGGGCGGCCCGGAGTACGCGGCCAGCGTCATCCGCCGACGAGCCGGCAGGGCCTTCGATCCAGTAGTTGCCGCGACACTTGCAGATGGGGCCGCCGGCCTGCTCGCGGCCGATGACGACGGGTCCGCCTGGGTCGAGACGCTGGGGTGCGAGCCGACCCCGCAGGTCACCCTCAGCGGCGACGCCATCGATCGGGCGCTCACCGCCGTGGGCGACTTCGCCGACCTCGCCTCGCCGTTCCTGGTCGGTCATTCGGGAGGCGTGGCGAGGCTGTGCACGAATGCCGGCCACCTGTTCGGTCTGGACGCAAGCGGGGTTGTCGCACTTCGGCGCGGCGCCCTGGTCCACGACGTGGGGCGGGTCGCCGTCCCGGTCAAGGTCTGGCAGAAGCCCGGGCCGCTGACGCCGGACGAATGGGAGGCGGTCAGGTTGCATGCCTATCACACCGAACGCGTGCTCACCCGTTCCCCGTTTCTTGCCGCCCTGGCTCCGGTGGCCAGCTTCCATCACGAGCGGCTCGATGGCTCCGGCTATCACAGGGGGGCGGCGGCGGCGGGCATCAACCGGCCCGCGCGCCTGCTCGCCGCCGCCGATGTCCATCACGCCATGACGGAGCTGCGGCCGTACCGCCAAGCGCTGTCGCTGGAGGAGGCGGCCGTGGCCCTCAGCCAGGAAGTGCGCGCAGGCCGGCTGGACGCAGAGGCGGTGGCTGCGGTGATCGAGGCGTCTGGCCAACCCGTCCCGCAGCTAGAGCGGCCGGCCGGGCTAACCGGGCGCGAGGCCCAGGTCATCGGGCTGCTGGCGCGCGGCTACCAGACGAAGCAGGTGGCCGCGGCGCTCGGGATCTCGGTCAAGACGGCCGATCGCCACGTGCAGAACGCGTACGCCAAGATCGGGTTCTCGAGTCGGGCCGCCGCAGCGCTGTTTGCGATGGAGCATGGCCTCGTCACGTGGGGAGAACTCCCGATTCTCAGGACCTCCGCTCCCCAATAGCCTCCCCGGCATGGACATCGCCGGCCGCAACGAGATGACCCAGGGTCAGCCGAACGACGTGGTGCACGTCCAGACCGTGGTCATCGGCGGCGGTCAGGCAGGCCTGGCGGTCGGCCATTCCCTGGCGCGGCGCGGCCTGCCGTTTGTGATCCTGGATGCCCATGCGCGGATCGGTGACGCGTGGCGTACACGGTGGGACTCGCTCCGCTTATTCAGCGCGGCTCGCTACGACGCCTTGCCGGGGATGCCCTTCCCCGGGCGAGCCGACTCATTCCCCACCAAGGATGAGATGGCCGACTACCTCGGGGCGTATGCCGCCCGGTTCGAGCTCCCCGTTCGGACGCGAGTCAGGGTCGACCGCCTGCGAAGGCGCGGCGACCGATTCGAGCTGACAGCGGGCACCATGCGGTTCGCGGCCGACAACGTCGTCGTGGCCATGGGCAGCCACCAGGTGCCGTTCGTTCCTCCGTTTGCCGGCGAGCTGGATCCTGGCATCGTCCAGCTGCACGCGGCGGAGTATCGCAATCCATCTCAGCTCCGAGAGGGCAATGTGCTGGTGGTGGGGGTCGGCAACTCTGGCGGCGAGATTGCGGTGGAGGTCGCGGCCCGGCACGCGACCTCGCTGGCGGGGAAGGAGGTCGGTGTCGTCCCCTTCCGCATCGACAGCCTCATCGCGCGGCGCGTCGTGTTGCCGCTGCTGTTCCGATTCATCGCGCACCACCTGCTAACCGTCGACACCCCGCTCGGCCGGAGAATGCGCCCAAAGCTGCTCTCGCACGGCCAGCCGCTCGTCCGGGTCAAGCCATCCGACCTGGCCGCCGCCGGAGTCGAACGCGTCGGCAGGGTGGTGGGCGTCCGCGACGGGCTGCCGGTCCTGGAAGACGGGCGCAGCCTCGAGGTGGCGAACGTCATCTGGTGCACGGGATACCGCCCGGCGTTCTCGTGGATCGACCTCCCCGTGATCGATGCGGCAGGGCATGAGCCGCGGCACTACCGCGGGATCGTCGGCGACGAGCCCGGCCTCTACTTCGTCGGCCTGTTCTTCCAGTACGCGATGTCGTCCGGATTCCTGCCGGGGGTGGGAAGGGACGCCGAGCACGTCGTCGCAGCCATCGCGGCTCGCGCCGACGAACCGGTCCGCCGGCCGTCCGCTCGGTCAATCAGAGCCGAAAGGGGCTGAACCCAGCTTTGGAGGTACCCGCGACCGCGGGAGAAAGCAGGAACGCCATGGGCCAGATCGATACGACGAGAGCGCGATGGCGAGCGGCCATCGTTGCCGTTGCTCCCGCGGTGCTGTTGGCCGGATTCGCATACCACCCCTTTCTGCACCACCCGACGGACCCGATGACGATCGCCGCAGCGGCGGCGGCCGACACGACGCGCTGGGGCATCGCACACCTCGCCGTCGCCGTTGGCTACGGGCTTGCGATGCTCGCCTTCATCGCCATCCGGAGCTACCTCCGCGAGGCGGGCGAGGAGCGCTGGAGCGCCACGGCGCTCCCGTTCATCGTCCTGGGCAGCACCCTCTTCGCCGTCCTGCCGGGAATGGAATTCGCCCCACTCGCTGCTGCCGAAACTGGAGCCGACGGCGCGGCGATCCAAGCCGCGCTGATTCCATGGTTCGTGCCCATTCTGTTGACCGGCGGGATTAGCTTCGCCGTTGGGGCACTTGGCTTCGGGATGGCGATTGCTCGCAGCGGGGTCACGAGCAGGCCGGCGACTTGGCTCGTCGTTGGCGCGCTGGTCGTGATGGCTGCCGCGCGCTTCGCCCCTCTCAGCGCGGCGCCCTACGTCATCGCCGCGGCCGGCATCCTGGCGCTTTGGCCCCTGGCGTATGTGATGTGGGCACATCCGCAGGCGCGATCGGGGGAACTGCCGTGACCGCTGCCAGCGACTTGATCGGGAATGAGCGCGTCAGACCGCGACGGCAGCCGCGGGATCCAGTCCGCGCTCCGGGCTGGTGCGTGGGGCGACAACTGCTCCCGAAGATTTCCCGGCGCTCATGCGCAAGGTGAATGCCACGAGGAGTGATGCGTGATGCTGCCGAACGACGCCGTCGCGGTCCTCGTGCTTGTCATCTCGGCTGCCTGGTTGGCCGGCTGGATCCTGGTCAGTCGGTGGGAGAACACCAAGCACACGGAGGCGAGGCGCCGCGAGCTCGAGGCTGAGCGGGAGGCCCGGGCCTGCCGCGGTGCGCGCCCATTCGCCTGGCGGGCCTGGGAAATCGGTGCGCGCACGGGGCTCGTCCTGGTCCCGACCCTGTTCGTCGTCGATGGGTTCGGTGTTCCGCTCGGTCTCCTGTACGCACCGTCGCTTACCTACGGCGGCCCCCTTGCGCTCCCACTCCAGATCCTGGGCGTCGCCTGCGCCGCAGCCGGGTTGGTGATCCTGTTCTGGGTGGGTCGGATCCTTGCGGTCAACGTGTACCGAATGGCGACCGATGAGCGTGAGCTGTTGCAGAGCGGGATCTATGCGTCCATCCGTCACCCGTTCTACCTTCACTTCTTCCTCCTGCCCATCGGCATGCTGCTCCTGACGCTCAACCCCGTCATGCTCGTGGTCCTCCTCGCGTACCTGACGCTCGACGGACCGGTGCTGCCGTCCACGTGGGTGCGTGACGAGGAACGCGAACTGGCCGGGCGCCACGGGCCAACCTATGCCGCCTACCACGAAAGGACGGGACGGTGGCTGCCTCGCATTCAGCGGCGCTGATCGGTCGCGGCGCGCGATCGCCTGACCGCAGTGTCGAAGTTCACACATGAGCGGGACTAGGTCCACGCGTACTCGGTGAGCGGTCCGGCAGGCCGCGCGGCGGCCCGAGTCTGGGCATCGTGGAGGTCTTCTGACCTTCCGAAGAGTCTTGGGAGGCTCCTGAGCCGTTACAGCGGCTCGGGCGTGTTCGACGATGAACACATAATTATGCCGATCACGGTCCCGTTCCTACGCTCGAAGCACAGCGCTCGGCGGCGGATGCATGTCAAGCAAGTGCTCTAACCAGCTGAGCTAGCCGCCCGCCGATATCGTGCTCAGGATGAACTCATGCCTGTAAGACATTGTTGTTATTTCAGCCGAGCCGATTCGTATTACAGCACATCAAGCCACTGCTCGAAACAGCCGAGTTAGCCGCCAACCGATTCGTCCAGTCTCGTGCTCAGTTGAGTCGGACGAATCATCAATGGAGCTCGTCGATCCCCGCCGGGAGACGCGGCCGATACGCCGGAACCATCCGCCGGTGCTTAGCCTGATCCCGCGTCGTCGCGGCGAGTCGCACTTCCTGAGCCGGGACCCGACAGCGGTCCGAGCCTGTCCATGACCAGCCCTGCGGCGAAGCCATGGCGGTAAGGGCCGGCGAGTGGCGGCGGAGCGTCGCGGAGCTGCTTCCAGAGCCGCTTCAGGCCGGCCGTCCCGTACTCGCGCGTCGTGGTGACCGCGTCGAGGTCGAGGACCTGGGTCAGGAACTCCTCGCCAGACCCACCGACCACCATCAGCCGCCCCTCTGGATCGACGATGACCGAGCGCCCGCCGCCGAACATCCCGCCGTTGTTGGGGGAGACGACGAAGACCTGGTTGACGATCGCATTCGCCCGGGCGAGGACGAGTTCCTGCTCCCGGTCGACAGTCCGCGTGGCGGTCGGCTGGAGGATGACCTCGGCGCCGAGCCAGGCCAGCGTACGTGGGATCTCTGGCACCCACCCGTCGTAGCAGATCGCGAGCCCGAACCGACCCACCCCCGAGATGTCGAAGACCGCGTACGCATCACCCGGGTCGGTCTCCTCGTAAGGCATCCACGGGAATAGCTTTCGGTACGTCGAAACGAGCTCGCCGGCGGGCGAAACGACGAGGGCCGTGTTGTGGATCCGGTCGCCGGCCCGCTCGTAGACCGAGCCGGCCGCGATCCACTTGCCGACTTGTCTCGCCAAGTCCGCCACTCGCTCTGCGAGCGGTCCTGGGATTAGCTCGGCGACGCTCGCCGCGTACCCCGCGGGCGGATCGTCACCGTAGGAGCCGAGAGCCGATAGATAGAGCTCCGGGAAGACATACAGGTCGAGGGCCGGGAAGGCCGCTGCCAGGCGGCGGACCTCGTGGCTGAACTTGTCCAAGGTTACCTCAACGTCGTACGGGCGCGGCGCGACTTGGACGCCGACGACGCCGATCGCGCGAGCCATCGACGGGCAGGACGCGGCGGGGGTCGCGGACAGGTGTTCGTGGATCGCCAGCCAGCGACCGTCCGGCTCGCGCCGGAAGACGATGGTCTCGCGCTCGTCGGAGGCGACCTCCTCGCCGCCGATGATGGCGCGGGTGGCAACGCGATGGGTGAAGACCGCGGCATCGCCGGCCACCTGGACGCGCTGGTCGCTCGAGTCGCACGACAAGACCCGGAAGCCGTCCGCCTCCCAGCGGTCGAACTCGGCCTCGTACTCGGCGCGCGCGCCGAGGAAGGCCGCGGTCGTATAGAACACGAACGTCGCATCCGGCGCGAAATGGGCGAAGTAGTCGGCGCAGTGGAAAGCCGCCGTCAGTCGGATGGGTCCACCGCGCGCTTGGATCAGCTGCGCGCGCGGCGCCCGATCAGATGTGCGGCGAGCGCCAGGCCAGCGATCGTCAACAGCAGGATGAGCACGTTGCCGCCGGTTCCGCTGGCGAAGGCGAACGGCGCGAAGATCCACCAGCCCGAGAAGATGAAGAAGAGGGTCAGCAGGCCGGCAATCACCCAGAGCACCATTGCGATCACCGAGCGAACCGTCCAGGACATCTGGGCTTACCAGTCGATCGTGACGCAGGGCTCGTCGCCGAGCACCCAGGCGAGGTGACCCGGCGAGATCTCGAGGTAGTCCCCCGCCCGGCCGATCACCTCGGTCCCATCGTCCATCAGGTAGCGGATGCGACCGGACAGGATCACTTCTCGATGCTCCATTGGGCAGGAGGGATCGTCGCCCATCGGCTTGACGTACTGCTCCCAGCTCCAGCCGGGCTGCATCACCGAGCGCATGACCATGTTGTCGCCGATCTGGATCAGCTCGGCGCGGCTCCCGTCATCGGTTGGATAGACCTCGTCGGGCTCGTTGAAGCTCCGTCGCTCGATGCCGGCCATGCCTGCCTCGGCGGCGCTCAGCGATTCCAGTCGGTGGAATACGGCGCGACCCCGAGCACCCGATGGATCTCGGCCCGGTACCGCACCCCCGAAGGATGGCGCACCAGCCAGCGCAGGTAGTCCGGGTCGACGCTGGCAAGCTCCTGCAGCGTCCTGCCGGCGTAGTGGCCGAAGTCCAGCCGCGTGGGATCGAACGACGCAGCCAGCGGCGTATCCAGTCCAGGGCCTACGGGCTGCAGAGGATCCTCGTCGACGTGAAACGCCTGTGGGTCGTCGGGGTGCTCCGCCATGCCAATCGCCTCCATCCGTTCGCCATCGGGCGAGCGCGTGCCGCGATCCTACGCTCCGCCATGCGACCCTGCATCACGTTCATGCGTGGCCGCTTATCTGTTTGGCTGGTGCCCGGTGCGGCGCGTCTGGACAAAGCTCGTCGCATGCCGGCCGGCCGCGATCCGCAGCAGGGCGGCGGGCACCACCAGCAGCCAGTGCGACAGGAAGAGTGAGCCCCTGCCGGCTCGTCCAATGAGCCCAGGCCCCCGCTCTCCCTGCGCCGCCAGCCCGGCGAGAGCAAGCAGGAACGACCCGATCCCGTACCCCAGGAAGAGGGACGCCGGGACGGTCCAGTCGGCGGCGCGTGGCAGCGGGATGGTCAGCAGGCTGGCGATGATCGTCGTCACGAAGAGCGGAGGAATCACGAACTCGCCGGTGAATGCCAGGAAATCGAGCTTCCGGCTGAGCGGCACGTGCTCTGCACGCAGCAGGCCAGGCCCGAGCTCGATCAGGCGCCGGATGCTCCCCTCCGCCCAGCGCAGCCGCTGCCGCCAGAGGCCAGGGAGCGTCGTCACCGCCTCTTCTCCGACCTCCACCTGCGGAGCCAGGGCGATCCGCTCCCCCGCCGCAACGAGGCGGGTCGAGAGTTCAAGGTCCTCGGTCAGCGCGGTCGGGTTCCAGCCGCCGAGCCGCTCCAACGCATCGCGCCGCACGAACATGCCGTTGCCGCGGAGCTCGGCGGTGCCGTCGGTGGCACGCCGGCCACACTGGCTGGCCATGTCCATCAGGAGCTCCTCGTCCTGTGCCGCGGCGAACCAGCCGTGGCCGCGGTTGTGGACCCGGCGCTGGGCCTGGATGGCGGCCGCACCCGGATCGGCCTGCCAGGCGCGCATGACCCGGGTCACGAACTCGGGGGACACGCCTGCGTCGGCGTCCAGCACCCCGATCACCGCGCCTCGCGTGTGCGCGTGGGCGAAGGCCAGCGCCGCCGCCTTCGTCCTGGGCCCGACCCCGGGCTCGCGGCGCATGACCTGGATCCGATCCGGCTGCGTGCTGGCCGCATGGCGGGCCAGCGCCCCGGTCTCATCGGTCGAGCCATCGTCCACGACGACGATGTCGAAGCGGCGTTCCCCGGCTTGTGCGTAGTCCTGTGCCGCCAGCGAAGCGAGCGTGGCGGCGATCACCGGTGCCTCGTTGCGGGCGGCGACCAGGAGCGTGACCCATGGCTGATCGCCCGGAGTAGCCGTCGCACGATGCGCGTCACGCATCGCCCCGTAGCCGCGCAGCGCGAGATAGGCGACGTACACCAGGGAGATGGCGATCGCCGCCTGCAGAGCGCGCGCCACGACGGCGAACGTGATCGCCATCCAGGCGATGACGGCCGAAGCGACCAGGATGGATGCGGCGAGGACCCGCGTCGTCATGCCGCGGCGGGGCCTGCCGGGTCGGCGCGGTGCAACCCCGCGGCCCTGTTCCGGCGCCATGAGGCGATTCCCAGCCCCAGCGTGACGAGTCCCAGGATGGCCATCACGACCGGGATCCCAGCGCCCTTGAAGGCGATGTTCACCAGGTCGGCTGCAGCTGGCGCGACCAGAACCGGCAGGAAGGATGCAACCGACAGCAGGGTATTGAGGATGCCGAAGATCCGGCCACGGACCTCCACCGGCAGGTCCTCCTGCAGGGCGGTCTGAGCCGGGATGGCGACAAACGCGTACTCCACACCGGCCGTGATCGCGATCACCACGACGAGAGCGATCAGCGACAGGAGCGGGCTGAGGGCGGCCGGCAGGTTGTTTTCGATCGGCTCCAGGGCAGGCGACACGAGAACGGTGATCGGCTTCACCAGCGCAAGGGCGATCAGGGTCACGCCCATTGCCACCAGACCGCAGTCGATGAGGAGCCGTCTCGGGATCTTGCCGCCGTATGCGTTCAGCAGGAGGATTCCAAGCACGGCGCCCATGCCCGCCGGACCCATCACAAAGAAGAAGTCCTGGGGCCGCAGCAGCAGGATGTCCGTTGCGAAGCCAGGCCCGATGGCACCCATCACCGCGATCAGGCTGGCAGCGATCCCGAGATAGGCCAGCGACCAGGCGATCGCTCGATGGCCGCGCACGAAGGCGATGCCCTCCTTCAGCTGGTCGAAGACCACGGTGAGCGCCTGCCCGGTCTCCCTCACTCCGATCTCCGCGTGCTTCTCGGGTGGGACGGCCGGCAGCGGCACGATCGCGAGCGCAGCGAGGCCGAACATGACCGCCACCACGATGAACAGGGCCTCCACTCCTGCGGTCGTCAGCAGCAGCGGGCCCAGGAAGCCAAAGCCGATGGCGAAGGTTGCGTTGATGGTCAGCACAAAGGTCGAGTTGGCAGCCATCAGCTGCCGTCGATCGACGAGGCGCGGGATCGCCGTCAGCTCGGCCGGCACGAAGAAGGCGGTCACCGTCGCGACCAGGAGGTTGATGACGAAGATCAGCCCGACGTTGCTGCCGACCAGCAGGAAGAGGACGATCCCGCCACCGCGCAGAAGGTTCGAGGCAAGCATGATCAGGCGTGCATCGCTGCGTTCGACGAGGACCCCGGCGATGGCGCTGAAGGCGACCGCCGGCACCAGGAAGGTGAGGATCAGGACGGCGTTGGCCGTGTTCGACCTGGTTGCCAGCACCACCGTGGCCATGAGTCCGGCCAGCACCATGTTGCTGGCCAGCTGGCTGAGCACCTGGGCCACCCACAACAGGACGAACGAGCGATTCGCAAATACCGAGCCGGAAGGCTCGGAGACCGGCAGATCGGCCGGCAGCTCAACGTGTGGAGGCAGCTCGATGTGGGCCATCGGTCAGTCCTCCGTCCGCGGGCCGCGCTCGAGGTGCGCGGTGAAGCGGCGCTCGACGTCGAGCCGGTCCATCAGGATCCGATGGCCACAGCCCTCGCAGACCAGCCCGATGTCCGCCCCGATGCGGGTCACGCGCCACTCCCGGGCGCCGCACGGGTGGGCCTTGCGCAGCGCGATCCGGTCGCCGATGCGCAGGTCGACCGCGGCCACAACTAGCCCTGAGCCTCGGCGCCGGTGGCTCCGGTGAAGGCGAACTTCGCGAGCCGCAGGGCCGGCACCCGCGCGTTGATGCCGGAGTACTCCGCCGCGACGAGGCGGGTCTCGGAGCCGATGGCCTCGATGGCGCTGAACGCCTCGGGGATCGACTGGGTGAATCGCAGGTTGCGAATCGGGCGCGTGATCCGGCCGTCCTCGATCAGGAAGGTGCCGTCCTTGGTCATGCCCGTCAGGATGCCCCGCTTGGCGTGGATGATGTTGACGTAGTGGAAACGCGTGACCCACACGCCGCGCTCGATGCCTGACAGCATCACCTCCTTGGCGCTCGAGCCTGGGGACATGAACAGGTTCCAAGCCATCGGGCCAAAGGCATTCGGTGCGGGCAGACCATGCCCGGTCGAGGCGACCCCTGCGCGAGCCGCCGTCGCGGTATCGTGGACCACCGCGTGCGCCACGCCGTCGCTGATCAGGTCGACCCGCTGCTTGGGGACGCCCTCGTAGTCAATCGCGGTCGGCAGCCCGAGCGGATCCAGGCCGTCGTCCCAGATCGAGACGTTCGGCCCCATGATCCGTTGGCCGAGGTCCATGAACGAGCGCCCCTCCTCCACGGCCAGGGCGGAGAAACCCATCCAGGAGAGGTATTCGAGGATCGTCGCGACCGCGTACTCCTCGAGGATGACCGGGTACTCGCCGGGCTCGAGCTCAACTGCATCGGTGCTCCGGGATGCCTTGTCCGCTGCCTCCTCGCCCACCGCCGCCGGGTCGAAGGCGCGAACATCCGGGCCGGTCGCCTGGGCGTAGCCCGACGCGCCGTTGCCGTCCATCATCACCGTCAGCAGCTTGGCCTGTGTGACCGAGTGCGTGTTCCGCATGCCGCGCGAGTTGGCAACGGCGAGGGTGGCCGTCTCGGTCGAGAAGGCTCCGCTGGATTCGAGGTGCGCCGCATCGCCGGCGGCGATCACAGCGCGGGCGCCCGCGGCACGCAGCTCTGGATCGGCCCGAGCGGTGGCGGCCACGAAGCCCAGCTCAGCATCGGCAGTGGACGGAATGGGGTCGGCCAGCGGTGCACCATGCGGGTTCGGGGTTGCAAGCGCCAACGTCGCCGAAGCGCGCTCCACCGCCTCCTGCAGCCCATCATTGTCGAGTCGGTTGGTGCTGGCCACCCCGGTGCGAGCGTCGCGCACCAACCGGATGCGCAGGGTCGCATCACGCTCGGCCACGTTCTGGTGGATTCGCGAGTTGGCGAAGCGGGTCAGTGCCGCATTCCGCTCGGTGAAGATCGCCTCCGCCTCGGCGTCGGTCGCCAGGGAGAGCACGTGGGTCAGCAGCGACTCGAGCGCCGCCGGATCCCGGCCGCCCGGCTCTACCATCGCCCGACCCCGACCTCCACCCCACGGAAACGGGCGGGGGCGGCGCCGTGGCCGACACCGTGGGTCTGCATCGGCTCCCCCTTGCCGCAATTCGGGACGCCCCACAGGGTCCACTCAGACGGGCTGCAGATCGCATCGCAGCTGCCCCAGAAGCGCGGCGTGATCCCCGTATAGGTGGGGTTCTTGACCATCTGCGTCAGCCGACCGTTCTTGATCAGCCAGCCGACCTCCGTCCCGAACTGGAAGTTGAGGCGTCGGTCATCGATGCTCCACGCATGATTGGTGCTGACGAAGAGACCCTCGGACGTGTCCGCGATGAGGTCGTCGAGCGTGCCGGCTACGCCGGGCAGCAGGTTGACGTTGGTCATGCGGATCAGCGGAATCACGTTCCAGCCGGAGGCGCGGCTGCTGCCCATGCTGCGGCGACCGATGATCGGGGCGGTCTCGCGACTGGTGAGATAGCCAACGAGGCGCCCGGCGGTCACGATCGGGACCTTCTGGGCGGCCACTCCTTCGTCGTCGAAGCCGAAGGTGCCGAGCCCCCCGGGCGCGGTCGCATCGGCCTCAATGTTCACGATCTCGCTGCCGTATTGCAGCTTGTCGAGCTTGTCGATGGTCAGGAAACTCGTCCCCGCGAAGCTCGCTTCCATACCCAGCACGCGATCCAGCTCGATCGGATGGCCGCAGGACTCGTGCACCTGGAGCGCCAGCTGCGGTGAGTCGACGATCAGCGTCATCTCGCCCGACGGGCATTGCGGCGCATCCAGCAGTGCGACCGCCTCTTCGGCGATGCGCTGGGCGTTGTCATCCAGGTGCAGGTCGCGGATCGCCTCGAAGCCGCCGGTGACGTGCTGACCCCCCGCTGATTGGGGGTAGCTGCGGCGCTGGACCTCGTGCTCGTTGAAGGCCATCGCCTCGATCCCGGCCCCGGAATCAACGATCTCCTGCTCGATGCGGGCGCCCTCGCTCGACGCGAAGGTCTTGCGCTCCCGACCGAAATCCATGCTGCTTGTCCGCAGGGTGACGCCCGCGACCTTGCCCATGACCGCATCGGCCTCGAACATCAGACGCAGCTTCTCGTCCAGGGGCACCTCGAAGGGGTCCTCGCGATACGGGGTGCGGTATACCGCCACGGCCGCCGGCGAGTCGTCGAGCACGATCGGCTCCCGCAAGGCCAGGCCGCTTGCCCGCGCGATGTCCACCGCCTCGCGGGCCGTGCGTTCCACCTCGGCCCGCTCCATCCGCGAGCTGCCGGCGAATCCCCACGCCCCGTCGACCAGGACCCGGACACCGAATCCGGCTGACCGGTTGGAGCTCGCCTCGGCGAGATTCCCGTTCTTGACGGTCAGCGACTCGGTCCCCCGTTCAACGATGCGAATGTCGGCATACCCCGCGCCCGCGCTTCGCGCAACGTCGAGGGCCAGGTCGATCAGCTCTTGCATCGTCTCCTCATTCGACCGGCTTGCCGACCACCGGCTGCAACGAGAGGGCGGTCGCCGGCAGCTCCAACGACTCCGCCTGCCGTATCTGGATGGTTGCCTTGATGAACAGCTCCAGCTGCGAAATGATCCCCCCAGGGCGCTCGATCGCGCCAAGCAGCCCGTCCGGCGACCCGATCGCGCGCAGCGAGAACCGCTCCCCAATCTCGACCCCGTCGAGCTCGAGCGCGCGCGGACCCTCCGTCGCCACCGAGCGAGCCGTGATCCGTACGTCATCGACCGCGATCGCCTCCGCGCCCGCGTTGCGAAGCTCGTTGACCAGGTCATTGAGCGCGATCGCATCGAGGTTGCCGTCCACATCGATCACGATCCCCTGCCCGTCAACCGCCGCCAGTCCGCCGAAGGCGGTGATGCGTCGGAGATCCTCCCGGCTGACCTGGAGGGCGCTCTCGCCCTGCGGACCGGACACTTCGTACTGGCGCAGCTGCTCCCGGATGTCGGCCAGGCCGGAGCGCAGCTCGCGGTTGCGCGCGGTGAGCGTCTCGATCAGGGTCGACAGCTCGGGCGCCGACAGACGGCTGATCTCGATCGGGCGCGCCTGGGAATTCAGCTGGCCAACCCCAAGCAGCCCGATCAGCATGGCCACTGCAAAGAGGGTCGCCTGCGCAACGCGACTCTTCATCAGGGCGGCTCTTCGGCCGGGACAGCCCAGCGGAATCGGGTGTTGCCGACGAAGGCTCGCAGTTCAATGGCATCCGCCGTCTGGCTCGCGAACTCCAGCCCGAACACCTCGATGCGCTGAGCCACGCGACCCAGGAAGGTTGGGTTCGTAGCGAACCGGTCGAGCAGGCCCTCGGCACCGATCGCCTGGATCCGGAACGGGGGCGAAAGAAATGCGGTGTTGACGAGCACCGATGCTCCCACCCCATAGATTGACGAGGTCGCCACCAGCCGTTCGCCGTTGATCGCGATCGCCTCGGCGCCCGATGCCCAGAGCGCGACCACGATGTCGCGCAGGTCGTCGACCAGCACGATGTAGTTGGCGGGATTCTCGCCGTCGGGGATCACGCGGTTGGAGTCGGCGATCTCGATCACCACCCCGGGCCCTCGCAAGGGCGTCAGACCGACCGCCAGACGCGCATCCTCCAGGCGCCGATTCACCTCCGCCAGGGCCGATGTCGAGGTCGTGGAAGCCTTCTGGAACTCCAGCACCTGCGCCTCTGCCGCGGCGAGCTGGCCACGAAGCTCCGCCTGCTCTTCCTCGAGCTGCGAGACCTGGTCCGCGAGCACCTGCTGGACCGAGGTGGTGAACTGGGCCCTCTCCGGCGACCCGTTCCACTGGGCGTACCCGACGAAGCCGATCACCGCCAGCGCCCCGGCGATGCTGACCGCCCATTGCGGGCTGACCAGCAGTCGCCTGCGACGGATGCTCATGGCTGTGCGTGGAGTCGCCGCCGACTTGCGACGAGGGCCACGGCGACCCCCACCCCTAACCCGATGAGGGCCACGGCCGGGATCCAGCCCACATCGCCACTCGAATCCACGGGCTCCTGCACGGGGGAGACTGAGGGAGCGGCGCTCTCGCCGGCAGGGGCGGGGACTTCCGGCTGAGGCGGCTTGTCGACGTTCGACGGCAGGATCGGTGCGGGCTGCACTGCGGTCGGCGCCGGGACACCGAACGACGCGAAGTAGGCGTCATACAGCTCGTCGACAGGGACTCCGGTCCCCGCTTCGAGCGCCTCGTCGTCGCCCGCACCATCCCGCCATGCGGCGGCGATGGCGGCGATCGCCTGCCGGCCGTGGGTGTCGATGATCATCTCCACCATCGTGGCCCCCTGGTCGTACGCGAGGCGCGCCGCCTGATCGCCGATCGGGAAGGACTCAGTGATGCCGTCGAAGGCCAGGAGAGCACCCGCATCGGCGGCCGATCGGACGGCACCCTCATGTCCGCTGGCCGATTGGTCCTCGGACCACACCGCCAGGCCCTCATTGAACCACTTGGCCGGCTCGTGGAATGGGTTGGTGGTGGCGTCCTGGAAGACAACGTGCGTCACCTCATGGGTCATCGTCGTCTCGAGATAGCTGTTCGACCCACCCCGCCGCCACATGAAGATCGTGCGCAGGGCCGGAAACGTCGCCGCGCCGGTCCATTCGTGGGCACCGGATCCCAGGGCGCCAAAGAAGTCGTCGCGCGAGTCGTAGACGAAGATGTCGATCGGGCCAGCCAGGTCGTGAGCGAGGAGCGTCTCCGCCGTCGCGGCAGCGTCCGCCGAGACAGAGCCGAAATGGCGAGCCAGCGTCTCGGCCCCGCCGTACCAGTGCACCGTGGCGGCTCCGATCCGCACCGCATGCCAGTCGAGTCCCGGCCGGTCATCGTCATGGAGGAGGGTCTTCTCGGGGCTGAGGCTCACCTGCTCGCCGGTCGTCGCCCGCCATCGATATGCGATCGACGTGTTCGGCGTGATGTGCCGGGTGCCGGTATCCCACACATATTCCGCGCTCGACGGGCCCGGGTCCACCGGGGCGACGACCGTGGAGTCGGAGCCTGCGAAGCGCAGCAGCAGCTCGAGCTGGTCGGGCGGGCCACCGGGCAGCTGAACGGCGAAGCGCATCTGCCCCCCGTAGGTCGCGCTCGCGGTCATGGAGCCGAAGCCACTGAATGCGGCAGTCGGAAGCGGCAGGGCGATCGTCAGAGCCAGCAAGATCGTCGCCAGCCGGGCGCCGCGTCGCATTACGGCTCCCACGACACCCTCCCAAGGTCGAGGAGGCCAGTGGTCAGGTTGCCCAGCCCGCGCAGGCCCGGCCGCACCAGCCACCAGCCGGCGCCATAGGCCCATGGAATGACGGGTACCTCGCTGTCGACCCGGTCGTCGACCGCGCGGTAGGCGATCGCCTGGTCTGCCTCGCTCTCGGCGCCGGATGCCGCCTCCAGCAGCCGCACGAATTCGGCATCGTCCCAGTGGCCGTAGTTGCTCGTTGCATCGGGCAGCAGGAGGAGGCTGTAGAGCGCGTACGGGGACGGATAGTCGGCGATCCAGTTGATGGTGAAGACCTGCGTTGCATCGACGACCAACGCCTTCAGGTAGTCGTTGAACTCCATCGTCTCAACCGCGAACTGCACGCCCAGCTCCTGCTCCCAGATCGCCACGGCCGGTCCGACACCCAGGCCGGAGCCGTTCACCGTGATCGTGCCGAGGCGGGTCCGATCCTCGTATCCAGCCGCATCGAGGAGGCGGCGCGCCTCGTCGAGATCGGTCACGTGGTCGTCCTCGAGCCCGTCCGGCCACAGCGCCGGCGGCACCACGCTCGAGGCCGGCGTGCCGCTGCTCCCCTCGGCGTTTGTCACCAGGCGCGGCCGATCCAGGGCGAGGGCGAACGCTCGGCGCACCCTCGCGTCGTCGAACGGAGGCCGGGTGGTGTCAAAGCCGAAATACTGGATGCCGAGCGCCGCCGAGCGGTGCAGCAACGGCCCGAGATCGCGGTCGTAGGCGAGCCATCCCGCATCGAACGACCCGACGCTGGCCAGATCGACCTCATCGTCAGCAAAGGCGGTGGCTGAGTCCCCGGTCAGATCGGTAACCCAGCGGATCTCGGTGATCGGCGGTGGGCCGGCGACGTACCGATCGTTGGCCCGCAGGACCAGATCGGCGCCATCGGTCCCGCGGGCGACGTACGGCCCGGAGCCGATGGAGTTGTCGATCGACTGCCAGCTGTCGTCGGTCCCGGTCGCTGTGCGTGGGACGACGAACGCCGTGGGAGTCGCTGCAATCGCGGTGAAGTAGGCGGCGGCGTGCTTGAGCCGGACGGTCAGCGTCCGTGCGTCGGATGCTTCGACGGCCACGCCATCCTCCGAGCCGCCGGCAAGTCGCTCGACAGCACCCTCGATGACGCTGAGCACGTCCGGCGCACTCGACCCCGTGGCGGGGTCCAGGATCCGGAGCCAGGAGCGACGCACGTCGGTGGCATCGAGCGGACTGCCATCGCTGAAGGTCAGCCCGGATCGCATGCGGAACGTGTACGTGCGACCGTCGTCGCTCATCGACCACGATTCGGCGAGCGAGGCGTATGGCTTGCCGTCCTCGTCGAGGCGTGTCAGGCCGGCGTACAGCTGAAGCAGAAACTGCACATCGCCGGCGCTGCCGATGAAGGCTGGATCGAGCGTGGCGGGCTCGCCACCGACATAGCGCAATGCCGGACCGGCTGCGGAGGCGGGATGCGCCGGCAGCGACGAAGTGAAGGCCAGGAGGATGGCTGCGAAGCCTGCGACAAGGCGCGGCAGCCGGCCCCGCGAGGTCAGGCGGCGCATGCGGGGGCTAGTATACGGGCCCGTGCAGCCGACCCATGATCACCGCTTTCGGCCGCAGCCAGCGGGGAGCCTCACCCTCCGACAGTTCGTCGAGTCTCTACGCCGATGGACACCCGAGATGCGGCAGGTGGCGCAGATCGCACTGACGCGCTCGGAGACCGAGCGGCAGCAGTATCTCCAGGCCTTCCACGCGCGCCATCACGACCGCCAGCCAGCGGCGATCGACTCGTTCGTGCGCTGGGCGTACTCGGACCCTCGGCTCGACCACGTCCCCGCGCTGCTCGCCGAGATCGAGCGGAGCGAGGTCGAGTACGAGGGCGCCCTCGATCACGAGGCCGATGTGCTGGTACGCACGCGCGCTCACGGCAAGACCCCGGCACAGCGGGTGCGCGATTACCTCGCTCTGCTCGGGATGGAGGGCAGCGAACCGGTGCAGGCGGCGATCGTCAGCCTGCTGCCGCCGGGCACCTCCGACGCCGCCGTGGTGGCAACCGTGCGCCAGATGCGGCGACGCTGGTTGGAGCTGTTCGGCGACGATCCCTTCTTCGCCGAGGAATGAAGGCGGGCAGTGACGCAACCCGCATACGGGGTTCTCGATTACGCTCTCCGTGAATGACCACTGATGGACCAGCGAACGACCTGCTCGCCACCTGGACGGACGTCGCGCGATGAGGACCGCCATCGCCCTGCTCCTGCTCGCGGCGGTCATCGTTGGCTGTGTGGAGCAGGCTCACCTGCCCGACGACTGCGACGCGAGCGCGGTGCAGCGCGAGACCTCACTGAGCGGCGAGCGGCTCGACCCGGAATCGATCGACGTCTGCAAGGGCCAGGAAGTGACGATCGAGATCGCCTCCGAGCGCGGCGGAGAGCTTCACCTCCATGGCTACGACGACGAGGTCACGGTCGAGGCGGGGGGCACGGCGACCTTTACCTTCACCGCCAACCGGGCTGGCCAATTCGTGATCGAGCTGCACTCTGCCGATGATTCGGAGGTCGAGGTCGGACTGCTCACCGTCCATGAGGGGTAGGCGACTCGCCAGCGCGCCACTGATCGCCGCCGCGCTCTTGGCGCTGGCCCCACTCCCGGTGGCGGCGCACGCGCTCGGCGGAGTCTTCACGCTCCCGGTCCCCCTTGGCCTGTACCTGACCGCGGCGGGGGCAACCGTCGCCCTCTCCTTCGTGGTGGCAGTTCTGGTCGTGCGTCCCGCTGGGCGGGTGGCGGCATACCCAACCCGCCCATTGAGCCCGGCCTTGGCGAGCAGGTCGCTGGTCGCGTTGCAAGTGGTCGGGCTGGCCTGGTGGTTCGGCACGATCGCGCTCGGCCTCGTGGTGGATCCGATCTCTCCGTTCCCGGCGGTTCTCTTCTGGATCGGGATGTGGGTGGGGCTGCCCATCATCGGCGTGCTGATCGGCAATCCCTGGCCCGCCATGAGCCCGTTCCGCACGCTGTTCACGGGCCTGGAGCGGTTGTCCAGGCTGATCGGCTTCGACCACCTGGACGCCGGACTGGGCTACCCCGCCGCCCTGGGTCGCTGGCCGGCGGTCTTCCTTCTCAGCTTCGCCATCTGGGCGGAGCTCATCCTCCCGGATCGCACAGCGCCAACCACGATCGCGGTCCTGCTCGGTGGATATACCGTCCTCACGCTGCTGGGTATGGTCCTCTTCGGCCGCGTCGCCTGGCTGCACAACGCGGAGCTGTTTGAGCTGTACCTGGGTTGGTTCGGCCGCGTCGGGCCGATCGGGCGGCGCGTGGTAGTACCACAGACCTGCGAGGGATGCTCCGAGGAATGTGATCCCGCTCACTGTGTGGACTGCACAGAGTGCGCTGTCGCCGCCGAGCCCGGAGAGCGCCGTCCGGAGCTGCGCCCATGGTTTGCGGGGCTGACCGAGGTAGGCAGGGCGGGTTGGTCAGAGGCGGCCTTCATCGTGCTGGTCCTCTCGGCGGTGACCTACGACGGCCTGCAGGAGACGGCGCCGTTCGGATCGGCCATGAACCTGCTGTTTACCTCCCTGCTTCCGGTGATCGGGGCGCTGAACACCGTGCTGGCGGTGCAGACGATCCTCCTGCTGGTCGTCTGGCTCGCATTCCTGGGAATCTTCATCCTGGCCTCGTGGGTGACCCTTCGCATGCATGACGCCGACCGGCAACCGTCAGCGCTCGGAAGCGTCGTCGGCGCCTATGCGGCCACGCTGCTGCCGATCGCCGGTGGCTATCTGATCGCCCACTACCTGACTCTGGTCATCCAGGGCGCGGTCTGGATTCCAATCCTCATCTCCGATCCCCTCTCGACGGTCGCGCCGCCGCTCGACTGGTTGCCGATCAGCGCGGTCTGGTACCTGTCCGTTGGCGCCATCGTGCTGGGGCATGTCGCCGCGGTGGTGCTCGCACATCGCCGCGCCCTGCAAGATTCGGCACGCCGCCCGATCCTGGCCGGGCTGCCCCTGGTCCTGCTCATGATCGGCTACACCGTGCTGAGCCTCTGGATCATCGCCCAGCCGATCACCCTGGAGCCGGGGGCCAACCCGGCTGCCTTCCTGGTCCGCTGATGGAAGTCAGCCTGGCCCTCGCCTTCGTCGCCGGCATCCTGAGCTTCGTCTCTCCGTGCGTGCTTGCGCTCGTCCCGGTCTACCTCGCATTCCTCGGCGAAACGGCGACGGTCGCCGGATCCGGCTCGGCGGCGCACACCTGGCGCGGCCCGGTATTCGGCCAGGCGCTCCTGTTCGTCGCCGGCTTCAGCATCCTCTTCGTCCTGCTCGGCACCTCGGTCGGCCTGTTCGGAAGCGTCCTTTTCCGGATCGAGGGGGTCCGCGAACTGGCCGGGGTGGCGGTGATCGGGATCGGGCTGGTCACGACGGGCATCTTCGGTCCCGTGCTGGACCGCTTCATGCGCGTGGGCGTACGTGCCGACATCCTCCCCGCCGCCCGTTCGGCGCGGGCCCTCGCGCTGGGTGCACTGGTAGGCATCGGCTGGACGCCCTGCATCGGCCCCGTTCTCGGTGTCATCCTGACGATGGGCGCCTCGAGCCAGGACGCCTGGGTGGCGGCCTTGCTGCTGGTCGCCTATTCGGCCGGTCTGGCGGTCCCGTTCCTTGCCGCGGCGGTGGCATTGCCTCGCATGCGGCCGCTGCTCAACGCCCTCCGACGCCACAGTCGCTGGGTACAGGTCGCCTCCGGCCTCTTCATCATGGCGATGGGGGTGCTGATCCTGACCAATGCCTTCGCCCGCATGGCGGGGCTGTTCACCTTCATCTGACGAGGTAGACCGATGCATCCCGCGCTGTGGCTCGCCATCGCGATCGGCTCCGAGATCATCGCCACGGTCTCGCTCAAGCTGTCGGACGGATTCACCAGGCCGATTCCGGTGGTGGTGGTGGTTGCCGGCTATGCGCTCAGCTTCTACGCGCTGTCGATGAGCCTGCGAACCATCCCCCTGGGTGTGGTCTACGCGATCTGGTCCGGTGTCGGGACGGCCGCGATCGTGGTGATCGGCTTCTTCCTGTTCCGCGAGACGCTCGACACAGTGAAGGTGGTCGGCATCGGCCTGATCATCACCGGGGTCGTGATGCTGAACGGAGTGGGTACCGCGACCGCCCAGTAGGACGCGGTACCCACCCCGAATATGGGAGCCTGCTCAGCTGCCGGTCGGCAGGATGCTCTCCACGACGCTCTGCAGCGGCGCACTGCTATCCGCCGGCGTTCCCCCGCCTCCGCCGTTGAGCAGGAACCACCAGATGAGGAAAGCGACGACGATCACTCCCAGGATCAGGCCGACGATCATGCCGGCCCCCATTCCGTCCGAGTTGCTGCCCGGGACGTTCACATTGGTCTGACTCATGGGCTCTATCTCCTCCAACAAACGGGCGAGCCATGGCGACCCACCCGAGACTGTCCGATGGTGCGGTGGAGAACGTTGCAGGCGCGTATCACGCGTGGAGTCGCTCATGCCGCGGGGGAAACAGTCGGTGATGGCGCCCCCGGAGGGAATCGAGGGCTCACTAAGTAAAGCCGACCCCCTCGATTGGTACGCCAGCCCGTCACCGTAGGAAGACCACGGCGGAGCCGCCGGACGCGGGCAGCGTGGCGAGGCGCCTGCGTGTTGCGGGTGTCGGAGCCGCATGCCTGGTCGAACGGTCGCGACTCACGCCCCCGCGGCGGTTAGGTCAGATGCAGATGGGCCCCCCGTCATCGGTCGCTGGGACCAAGGGATGAGCAACCCCATCCACCGTCAGCGTAGCTGAGTCGGCAGAAACCAGCCGGAGGGTTCCCTCCACGAAGATCGAATCGGCGGATCCGTTCTCCGTGAAACTCCACTCCGTCCCCCCGAACCCGACCTGCTGGACGTTCGCGTATCCGCAGTGGAGAGACAGGTAGACGTCGTAGTCCACCCCGATCTCGGGCGACTCGATCATGGGCGTGAACGACCGCGTGTTCGACTCGGGTGAGGCAGGCGGCCCGGGGGTTGGGGAGACAGGCCCCACAAACGGTGTCGACGCCTCGGGCGAGGTGGACGCCCCAGGCGCGCCAGCCAAGCGACAACCGACCAGAAGAAGAGCCACCAGGAACAGCGATAAGTGCTTCATCGGCGGAGGGTAGCAAATCGTGTGGGGCCGCTCCGGTCCGCCCGTTCTTCGGCTCGGCCTTACTTGGAAGCGCCCCCGGAGGGAATCGAACCCCCGACGCAGGCCTTAGGACGGCCTCGCTCTATCCGCTGAGCTACGGGGGCGGCGCCTCGGAGATCCTATCATCGGGCCATGGCAGGACCGTTGCGGGTGACCCTCTACGAGCGCGACGGTTGCCACCTTTGCGACGAGTCCCGCGTCCTGCTCGACGAGATGCTGGGAAGCGAAGGGTATGCACGGATCGACATCGAGGCCGATGACGCACTCGTGCTGCGCTACGGCTTCCGCGTCCCGGTCATCGGCGTTGACGGGATCGACCGCCTCGAAGCGCCGATCACCGCTCCTGACCTCCATGCGCTCCTTGCGGAGCTGGGTGCCTGATCGGTGGGCTTTCTACGGGCGCGCCGAGGTTCCCTGCTATGGGTGATCGCGATCGGCTTCGTGGCCGTCACTCTCGCCGTCCTCGCGGCGATTCCCCTGCTGCGAGACGACGATGCCGGGACGCAGGGGACGCTCGTCGGCCGCCCTGCTCCGTCGATCTCGGCTGACGACCTCGATGGCCGCCACTGGACGCTCGCCGAGGGAGCGGGCCGCATCACCTGGGTCAACTTCTGGGCCACGAACTGCGAGCCGTGCCGCACCGAGATGCCGGCCATGCAGCGCCTCGCCGATGCCTACGGCGACCGGCTGCTGGTCCTGGGCGTGGACTGGGGAGAGTCAAGCGCCTCAGTGGCTGACTTCGTTGAGCGCTACGCCATCGACTACCCCATCCTGCTCGACCCGAGCCTCGACAACTTCTACCGCTGGTCGCCGCGGGCCGGCCTGCCGCGGCACTACTTCGTCGACGGTGACGGGACGGTGGTGCGCGAGGTGATCGGGCCGTTGGCTCCGGCGCGCATGCTGGAGATGATCGAGGAGCTGCTGGGACCCGCCTAGCGCACGTACAGGGCGCCGTTCATCGCGGGATGGATCGTGCAATCGAAGTAGTACTCGCCCGCGGCCAGCACCTCGACCGGATAGTCGATCGTCTTGTTCGGCCCGCTGATCGTGTCGCCGACAATGACTGCGGCCGCTTTGGAGCGGTCCGCGTAGATCGCCACGTTGTGCACGTCCGACTCATCGTTCGTGAAGCGGATCATGAACGCGACGCCGGCTGGGGCGACCATGCAGGGGGCGCTGAAGCGGAGCTGATCGGCGGAGATCGCGATCACGCCGTCGGCATCGGCCCGAGCACAGGCCGCAGGTGGCTCGGCTCCGGAGGGGAGCGGCGTCCATTCGGTGGAGCCCGAGCCGCAACCCGCCAACGTCAGGGCCAGAGAAAGGAGGATGCTGACACGGGTCTTCACGAAGGTTCACTCCTGACCTGGAATCCCCTGGCGGTCGCCTCGATCTGGATTGGCAGCTCACCGGGGTCATGGGTGAAGTAGCACCACCAGCCCTCCGCGGCGGCGCGCGTCACGAGCTCGTTTCGAACCTCGATCGCCTGGATCGGGTAGTCATCGAAGGCGCTCGTCCAGCGTACCGGGATCTGCCAGCGGGTGGGGATCAGATCGCCCCAGAAGATCGCATGCTCACCGAGATCCTCCTCGCGTCCCTCGCTGCGGACTCCCAACAGCACCGCCTGCGAGCCGCGGGTGTGGCCGCCGGTCGGCAGCACGCTCACGCCGGAGACAAGCTCCACCTCGCCGGACACCTCCGCCAGCTGGCCGGCCGCGCGCACGAGGTCGAGCTGGTCGCGCTCCATGATCCCCGCCAGGCGCAGCTCGTCGCCGTGGGCCGCCTCCGACTCGTCGCGCTGCACCACATACCGCGCTTCGGGGAAGTTCGGGTGACCGTCGACGTCGACCATGCCGCCGGCGTGGTCGTAGTGCAGGTGGCTGACCACCACGAAGTCGATGCTCGCCGGATCGACGTTCACGGCCCGCAGGGCTGCCGCCGGATCGCCCCCTTCGACCCCCTTGATGTCGCGGTCCTTGTCGGTCATGCGGACGCCGGTGCCGGTCTCGATCAGGACGCGCTTGCCGCCCGCCTCCACCAGCAGCAGGTTGAGCCGGCACAGGATCCGGCCACGCTCATCCGCCTCGACCATTCGTGACCAGAGCGGTCGCGGGACGACGCCAAAGAAACCGCCGGCATCGGGCCGAAACCAGCCCGCGCGCAGGACGCGAACGCGGACGTCGCCGGCGTAGATGCGTGCCTGGCGGGCAGGCGTGATGGCGAAGAGTGGCTCGGTTACGTCGAACTCCGGATATCAGCCGGGCTCAGCGCTTGATGCGGCCTCGCTCGAAGTCCCGATGGTACAGGCTGGCCGTCGGGTCCCGCTGTCCGCGGTACTTGCTCCCGATGCTCGCGTCGCCGTAACCGACCTCGGCCGGGCTCGAGAGGCGCTGGAAGCTGATCTGGCCGATCTTCATCCCGTCATACAGGGTGATCGGAAGGTTGGCCACGTTCGAGAGCTCGAGGGTCAGGTTCCCCTCCCAGCCGGGGTCGACGTAGCCGGCCGTGGAGTGAATGAGGAGGCCCAGCCGCCCTAAACTCGACTTCCCCTCTAATCGGGCGACGAGGTCGTTCGGCAGCGCGACCCGCTCGAGGGTTGACCCCAGCACGAACTCGCCGGGGTGCAGGATGAATGGGTCATCGCCACCGATCTCGACCAGCTCCGTCAGCTCGGGCTGATCGGCTCGCACGTCGATGAACGGGTAGCGGCTGTTGCGGAAGACGCGAAAGCGTCGGTCGAGGTGCAGGTCAACGCTCGACGGCTGCACGGCCTCGGAGATGAACGGATCGATCACGATCCGGCCGGCGGCGATCTCGGCCCGGATGTCTCGGTCGGAGAGGACCACTAGCCGTCCGCGGGCGTGCGCTGCTTCATCAGCCGGTCGACCTCGCGCTTGAGGGTCGAGATGTCCTCGTAGCTGTGATAGACCGATGCAAAGCGGATGTATGCGAGCTGGTCGATGTCGCGCAGCGCCTCGGTCGCCAGGCGACCGATCTCCTTGCTGGTGACCTCGGGCTCGCCGCGCGCGCGGAGGCCGCTCTCGATGTCGTCGACCGCCTGCTCCACCCGCGCGAGGGTCACCGGACGCTTCTCAAGCGCCCGCATCAGCCCCGCCTGGAGCTTGCCCCGGTCGAATTCCTGGCGGCTCCCCTCGCGCTTGAGGACGGTGAGGCGGGCCCCTTCGGGCCGCTCGTAGGTGGTGAACCGATACGAGCACTGCTCGCATTCCCGCCGGCGGCGGATCGTGCTTCCCCCTTCGAGGTCGCGCGAGTCGATGACCCGCGTGCCCGACTCGTTGCAGCGTGGACAGAGCATGCAGGCTCCCCGTGCGGACTACACCAGTGGTGGTACCGGCAGGGAGCATACCACAACATGTGCCCTGATCTGCCCGTTTCCGCGGGCGATTCTGACCTAGCGGGCGCGGCCGAGGCGTGCCGCGACGGTGGCCTCGGCCGGCATCCCCGGCTCCCAGGTCAGCAGCGTGGCAACGACCTCCTGCATCCGAAGGCGAGCATGGAGGATGTTCAGATGGCCGCGCTTCCAATAGATGAGCGGCTCCTCATCGTCGAGTCGCCGGTAGGGCAGCCGGGTGATCCCGCAGCCGCGCTCCGCGGTGACGATCCCGCGCAACGCGCGCTCCAGGCTCCCCTCGTATTCGGCGTGAAGCCCATGCAGCTCCATGGGCGCAAGCATCTCGCGCAGGGATTCGGCGGCGAGGTCGAGCTTCTCCTCGCCGGCCTGCAGGTCGACCACGGCCTCGTCAGGATCGGCATCGCGGCGGCGCAACGCGTCGACCAGGTCACCGAGCGTGGTCAGCTCCAGGTCGATCATGGTGGTCAGCTCGGCGAGGTCGCGCCGATATGCCTGCAGCTCCCGGCCGTGCACGCGCTTTGGCCGGCGTCTGCCGAGCAGTCCCATGGTGGTCAGCGTCCCTTTCGGCGCCGAATCTCGGCGGTGAGCTTCGGGACGATGGTGAACAGGTCTCCCACCACGAACAGGTCGGCGAATTCGCCGATCGGCGCGTCGGGATCCTTGTTGATGGCCAGCACGTTCTCGGCGGTCTGCATCCCAACCCGATGCTGGATCGCGCCACTGATCCCACACCCGACGTACAGCGCCGGCTTGACGACCTTGCCGGTCTGCCCGATCTGGAGCTGGTACGGGACCCAGCCCGCGTCGGCCGCGGCACGGCTGGCGCCGACCGCACCACCCAGCGCAGCCGCCAGCTCGTGCAGCGGCGCGAAGCCGTCGGCGCTGCCGACACCGCGTCCCCCGGCCACGATGACGCTCGCCTCCTCGAGGTTGGCGACCGCGGCCTCGGCGGGGTGTGACTCGACGATGCGCGCCGCGCCGAGCGGCCCCGCCTCGGACGCTGCGGCGGGCTCGACCTTCGCTGCGCCGCTTCCGCCTTCGCGCGGCGTGAAGGTGCTCGGCAGGACGAGCACGATCGCCGGTTGGCCGGCGTCGTCGGTCGGCTCGCTGACGGTGATAACCGTCCCCTGAAGGGTGGCCTGCTCGGTCCGCACGCGGCCCGCCTCGATGCGCACCGCGCGAACCGGCCCGAATGCCGGGAGCGCCACCAGGCCCACCAGGGCGGCTGCCAAGTCGCGGCCGTTTGGTGTCGCAGGCGCAAGGAGAAGAAGCGGGTTGAGATCACGAACGACGGCAGCGGCCGCAGCGGCGTGCGTGATGGCGGGCGATGGCTCATCGCCCAGGACGAGGACGCGGGACGCCCCGGCGGCGCCGAGCGCCCCTGCATCGGCCGCACCGGGACCGTAGGCGAGGGCCACCGCCGCGCCCTTGCTCCCTTCCGCCAGGTCTGCAGCGCCCGCAGCCAGCTCGAGCGCCGCGTGCGTCGGCGAGCCTCCGCTGAATTCGGCGAGAAAGGCGACGTCATTGCTCATCAGATGAGCTTCCTGGCGGCGAGCCAATCTGCGATCCGTGTCACGGCCTCGTCGGCGCTCACGTCCTCGACGCGCTCGGTCGGCGACTTGGCCTCCGGCTTGCGCGCCTCCACCACCCGGGTCAGCGCCGCACCGTGGAGCTCATCGGGCGAGAGGCCGATGTCGGCGAGGCCCCAGGTCTCCATCGGCTTGCGCTTGGCGGCCATGATCCCCTTCAGGGATGCGTAGCGCGGCTCGCCGACCTGGTCGGTCACGCTGGCGACCACGGGAAGTGGCGCCTCGACGATGTCGAACCCGTCAGCCGTCAGGCGACGGACGCGAGCGGACGAGCCTTCGATGCGCAGCTCCGAGCCATAGGAGAGGAGCGGCATACCGCGAAGGGCAGCCACCGCGCCGGGGACGAGTGAGCCCCGTGCGTCATCGGACGCCATCCCCATGAGGGCCACGTCCGGAGCCAGCTTGTCGAGCGCGGCTGCCAGGACCCGTGCGGTTGCCCATGCATCGGCCCCGGCGAGGACCGGATCGGTGACCAGGGTGGCGTCGTCGCCGCCCATGGCCAGCGCACGGCGCAGGGCCTCGGCAGCCTGCTCGGGGCCCATCGACAGGAAGCCGACCGACTCGACCGCGCCGGACTCCTGCAGTCGCAGCGCCTGCTCGATGGCGTACTCGTCCAGCGGATTGATCACCGCCTCTGCGGCGGCTCGGTCCAGCCGCAAGTCGGCGGTGTAGCGCTTCTCGGCGGTGGTCGCGGGCACCTGCTTGATGCAGACCACGATCTTCAGGCTGATGGTCCGAACTCCCCTACTACCCGGATGGCCGGGGCACGCCCGCCCGTCGCAGGAGCTGGCGCGCCACGATCATTCGCTGAACCTGCTGTGTTCCCTCGTACAGCTGAGTGATCTTTGCGTCGCGCATCATGCGTTCGACAGGGTACTCGCTCACATAGCCATAACCGCCCAGGACCTGCACCGCATCGGTGGTCACGCGCATGGCCATATCGCCCGCGATCAGCTTTGCGGAGCTCGTCCAATACGCCAGGTCGGGGGCATTCGCGTCCACCGCGGCCGCGGCGGCATAGGTCAGCTGCCTGGCCGCCTCGACGCCGCTGGCCATGTCGGCGAGCATGAACTGAATTCCCTGCAGGTCGGCGATCCGTGCGCCGAACTGCTCGCGCTGTGCCGCGTAGCCAACCGCGAAATCGAGCGCGCCCTGGGCGATGCCGACCGCCTGGGCCGCGATTGATAGGCGCGATCGGTCGAGGGTGGCCATCGCCACTGCGAACCCCTCTCCCTCTGCCCCGAGCCGGTTGCCGACCGGGACCCGGACGTCGTCGAGGTGCAGCTCGGCGGTGGGTGAGCCCCGGATCCCCATCTTGTGCTCGAGGCGCGGCGCTGAGAAGCCCGGGCTGTCGGTCTCGACGATGAAGGCGCTCAGCCCGTTGCGCCCGCCGGCCTCGGGATCGGTCACGGCAAAGATGGTGACCAGGTTGGCGATCGAGCCATGGGTGATGAAGCGCTTGCTGCCGTTGAGCAGGTAGTCGTCGCCGTCGAGCCGCGCACGCATCCGAATGCCGGCAACATCGCTCCCCGCGCCGGCCTCGGTCAGGCCGAACGCAGCCAGCCACTCCCCGCTGGCCAGGCGCGGGAAGTAGCGCGCCTGCTGCTCCTCGGTGCCGGCAACCATAATCGGCAGGGAGCCCAATTTCTGCACCAGGACGATGAGGCTGGTGGTGGCATCCGCCCGCGCGATCTCCTCGACCACGATGGCCTGCGAGATGTTGTCGAGCTCCGTCCCCCCGAATCGCGCCGGAAAGGAGATGCCCAGCAGGTCCTGCTTGGCGAGCAGCTCCTTGAGGTCCCACGGAAACTCCGACGTGGCGTCGATCTCGGCGGCGCGCGGCGCCACGCGTTTGTCAGCGAGCTCGCGCACCACGGCGCGCAGCTCATCGTGATCAGCGGTGGGGCGGTAGGTCACGCGGGTCCTTTCACCGGACGGGTGTGCGGAGACAGCGTCAGCAGGATACCGAATCAGGGCCGTCGGGCCCGTATCCGGCGGGCACGAATTGACCGGCTGCTTAGGTGATCGGTCCCTGGACCTCCACCTGGTCGCCGCTGATCCGAGCGCGATAGGCGACCTGGCGGGTGGCGGCGGGACCGTGCCGCACTGCGCCGTCACTGATGCGGAACGCGGATGCGTGCCAGGGGCAGACGATCGTGTACCCAGCCAGCGTGCCCTGCGAGAGCGGCCCGCCCGCGTGCGAGCAGGTCTCCTTGAGGGCGAAGACGAGGTCGCCGCGCCGCACCACGACGAGCGCGGTGGGGCCGAGCATCGCCTTGGTAAGGGTCGCCTCGGCGAGGTCCGCCGCGGGCAGGATGGGGGTGAATTCCTTCGCCTTCTTGCCTCCCGAGAAGGCATTGTGGTTGACCATGTAACCGTACTTGAAAACGACGTGGCCGCCGATGAAGGCGCCGACGCTGAGCACCCCGAAACCCGCCACGATCAGCCAGCCGGCGATCGCGTCCGCTTCGCCCAGCAGCGCCACGAACCCGCCAGTCAGGACCGCGGTCGCGGTGATGTTGATCAGGCCGTGGAGGCCCACCACGTGGCGCTCGTCCCCGGTGGCGGTGTCCTTGAAGTCGGTCAGCCCCGTGACGATCGCCGACAGGCCCGTCAACCAGGTGAGCCCCAGGACCCAGAGGATCGCGACCCGCATGTCGCCCACGCCGAGCCAGCTCAGCACCTGGAGCAGGACCAACGCCGTCCAGCCGCCCACCACCACGTCGACCAGCACCGGGTGCAGCGAGTGGCCGAGCCAGGATCCGTTCAGGAAGTCCTGGAGCAGCTTCCCGGTGCGTCCGAGGCGGCGGTAGATGGCGTCTATCACCCCCGCGGTGCCGTTCCACAGACGCGCCCAGGGCCTCGCCCATCGCTCAAGCATCCCGATGCTCCCTACGCGAGCCGATACGCCTCACGACTCGTCAGCCGGCCACCTCGATCGCCCATTCGCGGAAGACCGCCAGGTAGCGGTCGATCTCGTCGTCGGTGTGCTGCACCGAGAGCGTCCACTGGTCGTCGGGGGCGGGCGGGATGAGGATGCCGCGGTTGGCGAGGAACCAGAACGAGGATGCCCACAGCTCGTCATCCAGGCCGATGAAGTCGCGATAGCCGGTGACCCGCTGCGGCGCGAACATCACGATCCCCTTCGGCCCGACGTTGATGGCGTAGCCCGGCAGCCCGTACGTGTCGACGATCTCCTGGCTTCCGGCCGTCAACCGATCGCCCATCGCCTGCAGGCGTGGGTAGACATCGGGCGTCAGCACCTTGGTCAGCACCGCCAGTGCCGCCGCCATCACCAGCGGCGAGCCGTTCATCGTGCCCATGTGGGCGACCCGGGAGGTGCCGCCGAACGACGAGTGCGCCAGCTCGGTCTCGATCAGCGGCGCCTTGGCACCACCCTCGATCACGCGCATCACCTCCTCGCGGCCGCCGAAGGCACCGATCGGCGTCCCGCCGCCGATGCTCTTGGCCAGGCAGAAGAGGTCAGGCAGGACGTTGAAATACTCCGTCGCGCCGCCGTATGCGATCACGACCCCGGTCTTCACCTCGTCGAAGATGAGAACGCTGCCGTGGGCGGTCGCCAGCTCCCGCAGCCGCTCCAGGAAGCCCGGCTCGGGCGGCACGACACCGATATTGAACTGGACCGCCTCGACGATGATCGCGGCGATCTCCCCGCGGTGGCGCTCCAGGATGCTCTCCACGATCTCGGGCTGGTTGAATGGCGCGACGACCGTCTCCGCGATCCGGCTGCGTGGGATCCCGGCGCTGGTCGGGACGCTGTTGGGGGCATCCACGTCGCCGATCATGTCGCGCGGCGGCTGGATGCTGATCAGAACATCGTCGTGGTGGCCGTGATAGCCGCCCTCGAACTTGATGATCTTCTCGCGACCGGTGAATCCGCGCGCCACCCGGATGGCGTCCATGGTCGCCTCGGTGCCCGAGTTACTGAAGCGGACCAGGTCGGCGCGGAAGCGTCGCTTCAGCTCTTCGGCAACCAGCACCTGCTCCTCGATCGGGAAGGTGAAGGCGGTGCCGATCGCCGCTCGTCGCTGGATCGCCTCCACGAAGGCGGGATGCGAGTGGCCAGCCGCGAGCACGCCAAGGGCCATGTCGAAGTCGAGGTACTCGTTTCCATCGGCGTCCCACATGCGTGAGCCGTGGCCCTCGGTGATGAAGAGCGGATACGGGTCGTAGGTCTGGAACGAGCTGGCGACACCGAGCGGCATCGACTCGAGCGCACGCTTGTGGAGCTCGGCGCTGCGCGGCGTGCGCGCGCGATACGCTGCCTCCTCGCGCTCCACGATCGCCTTGACCCGGGCGCGATCTACCTCTCGGCGTTCGACGACGGCCACCTGTCCCTCCCTTCTGAGCCTCCGATGCTAGCCGATTGGCGGCCGGGCCGGGCCGCCCGCGGCGGTGCCTACGGCCAGATCCTGCGGAATCCGCGGCTCAACGACTGATCGCGAACCTCCAGCGACCAGGCGTCGGTCGCGTCCGCGAGCAGCTCCGCGACGTCGCGGACCGCGACATCAGCGCGGTCAAGGTCAGTCACGCCGTCGCGGAGCATGACCAGGCAGAAGGGACAGGCGGTGGCGATCGCCGACGGCGAGGTTGCCAGCGCCTGCTCGGTGCGGCGATGGTTGATCCGCTGGCCCTCACGCTCCTCCATCCACATCCGCGCGCCGCCGGCGCCGCAGCACAGCCCCTTGCGATGATGCTGCTCCATCTCGACCACCGACTGGCCGGGGACCGCCTCCACCACGCGCCGACCCTCGTCGTATACCTCGTTGTAGCGGCCCAGGTAGCACGCGTCGTGATAGGCGACCACCGCCTCGTTGCTGCGATCGGGCCGGAGCCTGCCATCGGCGATCAGGGTGTCCAGCAGCTGGGTGTGGTGAACGACCTCCACGCCAGACAGGCCGAACTGCGGGTACTCATTCCGGATCGTGTTGAAGCAGTGGGGGCAGCTGGCCACGATGGTTCGGACGCTGTGCTCGTCGTGGGCCATCGTCAGCGTGGCGACGTTCTCCTCGGCCAGCATCTGGAACAGGTATTCGTTGCCGGCCCGGCGCGCCGGGTCACCAGTGCACGTCTCGCGTGGCCCGAGCACGGCGAACGGGACATCGGCCTGTTTGAGGAGGGCGGCCATCGCTCGCACCACCTTGCGGTTTCGATCGTCGAAGGCACCGGCACAGCCGACCCAGTACAGGACCCCGCGATGGGCGGCGGCACCGGCCTCCGGCGAGCTGGCGTCCGCCCCGAGCACCGGCACGTCCATCCCCTTCGCCCAGTCGAGTCGAGCGCTGGGCGGCTGTCCCCACGGGTTGCCGGCAGTCTCCATGTTTCGGAACGCAGCGTTCAGCTCCTTGGGGAAGCGGCTCTCCTCCAGCACTAGGTTGCGCCTGATCTCGACGATGCTGTCGACGTGCTCGATCAGGACCGGGCAGCCCTCCACGCACCAGCCGCAGGTGGTGCACTGCCAGACCGCCTCCTCCGGAATGGCGTGGTCGACCAGGGGCAGCGCAAGCGCGTCAACTGCTCGCTCGCGAGCCAGGCTCAGCGCGCTCTCGGACGCCTCCACTCCCCCGGATGCGCCGCCCTTCGCCGCGCGCTGCGCACCGGCCGCCGCCGCCAGGGCGGTCTCGGCGGCAACGATCTGGTCGCGCAGGCCCTCCATGAAGTGCTTGGGGGAGAGCGTCTTCCCGGTCATCGAGGCCGGGCAGAACTCCATGCAGCGGCCGCACTCGGTGCACGACAGCCCGTCGAGCAGGTGCCGCCAGGTGAGGTCTTTCAGGCCCTTGGCGCCGAACACCAGCTCCTCGCCCGGCGCCGGTTCGGCCTCCAGGTCCATCTTGCGTAGGGCACCGCGCGGCTCGAGGTTGCGCAGGTAGACATTCGGCTCACTGGTCACGATGTGCAGGTGCTTGCTGTACGGCAGGTACGTGCCGAAGGCCATCACAAAGCCGATGTGCAGCCAGGCGAAGATGCCGAAGCCGGTCGCGGCGGCATCGGGCCCGATCGGCTCGAGGGCCAGGGAGACCGGGCCAGCCAGGATCGCCGCCACGCGCGCCGGATCGTCCGGTTGGGCCACGAAGCGCAGGGCGTCGCCGGCCACCTCGCTGACGACGACCCCCAGGATCATGGCCAGGATGATGAAGGCGTCCCGGCTCAGGGCCAGGCGGGCGGGCCGCTGCACCACCCGCCGCCAGGTGGCATACACCAGGGCGCCCAGCACCAGGCCGATGAACAGGTTGGCGATGGCGACCGCGGCCATCCAGCCGATGCCGCCGAGCGGCCAGCGCAGGATCGTCTCCACCAGCCCGTTGGTGAAGTAGTTCCCGGTCGTCACCAGCAGGACCAGGAATCCCCAGAAGATGAAGGCGTGCATCAGCCCCGGGCCCAGCTCGTTGAGGAGCCGCCGCTGGGCGATGACGTAGACGATCACGCCCCAGATTCGGCGCAGGGGCTGGTCGAGTCGGTCAATCGGCCGCCCGGCGCGCAGCACGGCCAGGTGGCGGCCGGCGCGGCGCCAGAAGAGCGCGATGGCGACGGTGGCCGGCAGCACGATCAGGGGGTAGAACGGGATCCCGACCTCCATGCCGGCCATGCTACCCGGCTACCCGGCTCCCCCGGCGTCATGCCCGCGCGGACTAGCAATGACCAGTGAGGTGTCGAGGCAGGTCATTCGGATGCCGCGGGCGGCATATTTCGACACGAGCCGAGGGAAATGCGGTCGTTCCTGGTCCCTATCGGCATTCGGCCCAAGCCGCGCTAGTGATCTCCCCCGGCGAGCTGCTCGAGCGCATGCCGCAGGACCGGCATGACCGCCTGCAGCGACTCGATCGCGCCCCGCGGCGACCCTGGAAGGTTGACGATCAGCGTCGTCCCGCGGGCCCCGACCACGCCCCGCGACAGCGAGGCCATCGGTGTGGATGCGATGCCGGCGGCACGCATCAGCTCGGCCAGGCCGGGGATCTCGCGGTCCACGACGCGGAGCGTTGCAGAAGGGGTGCGGTCACCCGGCGTCAGCCCGGTGCCCCCGCTGGTGACGATCAGCCGCGCCCCGGCATCGGCCAGTCGGGCCAGCGTCGAGGCGATCAGGTCCTCGTCGTCCGCGAGCAGGATCGGCTCGGGCGCAACGTCGAAGCCCGCCTCGCGCAGCGCGGAGACGATCGCCGGGCCGGATTCGTCCGTGCGCTCCCCCGCCGCGGCGCGGGTCGAGCAGGTGATGACCTTGGCCTGGTGCTCAGCGGTGGCCGCGATTGGGGCAGCGTCGTCCAATTCCCTCGACCACGCCCCGCTCCGACCGCCCTCCTTGGCGATCAGCTCGATGTGCTCGATCACGATGTCGCGCTGCAACGCCTTGGCCATGTCGTACAGCGTCAGCGCCGCCACGCTCACCGCGGTCAGCGCCTCCATCTCGACACCGGTGCGTGCGGTGGCGCGTGCCTCGGCCCGGACGGTGACGACTCCGGCATCGCGCTCGGCAGTCAGCTCCACGTCGACCCGGTCGAGCGCGATCGGGTGACACAGCGGAATCAGCTGCGAGGTGCGCTTGGCCGCAGCTATCCCGGCCAGCCGGGCGACGACGAAGGCATCCCCCTTCGGGCCGCCGGCATCCAGCAGCGTGCCCAGCACCTCCGGCCGCATCCGCACGCTGGCCGTCGCGACCGCGCGGCGGGCGGTGACCGGCTTGCCCCCGACGTCGACCATCCGTGGCGCGCCGCCCGGGCCCAGGTGAGATGGATTCACGAGACTCCTCGCAGCAGGACGGCATCGTAGCGAGCGCCGGCCTCTCCCGCCGCCTCCCCCTCCGGGACCACCAGCAGGGCATCCGCAGCGGCGAGCGAGCGAAGCTGCGCCGACCCCTGCCCGCCGGCCGGGCTGGCCAGCCAGCCATCAGTGTCCGGTCGAAGGACGACACGCAGGTACGCCCGGCGCTCACGGTCCTTGGGCACGGTCGCGTCGAGACGCGCGGTGACGTGCAGCCGTCCGTCGCCGGGCAGTCCGAGCATTCCGCGCAGCAGGATCCGCACGAAGAGCTCGAACGTCACGAGTGCGCTCACGGGGTTGCCCGGCAGGCCGATCACCGGTCGATCCCCGATCGACCCGAAGGCGAGTGGCTTCCCGGGCTGGACCGCGATCCGCCAGAAGGCCAGATGGCCGAGTCGCTCGATCCCGGCCCGGACATGGTCGTGGCGGCCCACGCTGACGCCGCCGCTGACGACCAGCAGGTCCGCGCCCGCTGCTCCCTCCTGGAGCGCCGCCTCGATCGCTCCGCGCTCGTCGACGACGCGGGGCAGGATGATCGGCTCACCGCCTGCCTCGACCACGGCGGCGGCCAGCGACACGGTATTGGCATCGTGGATCTGGCCGGGGCCGAGTGTCCCCCCGGGCGCCACGAGCTCGTCGCCGGTGGAGAGGATGGCGACCAGTGGACGCCGCCGGACGGCGATCTGCCCCATCCCCAGCGAAGCCAGGACCCCGATCGTCGCCGGGGAGAGCGGCTCGAGTGCGAGCTCCACGTGCTCGCCGCGGCGCGTGTCGTGCCCGCGGGCGCGCACGTAGGTGCCTGCCTCCATCATCGGCAGGCGGACGCGATCCTCGCCGACCATCTCCGCCTCTTCCAGGGGGACGACCGCATCGGCGCCCGGCGGGATCGGCGCGCCGGTCATGATCCGGACGGTCGTGCCCGGCTGCAGCGCCGGCAGCGAGCTCGCCCCGGCTGCGACCTCGCCGGCAAGCGCCAACTCACCCGGGGCATCGGCGACGTGCAGGGCGAAGCCGTCCATCGACGAGTTTGCGAAGGGCGGCACGTCAACCGCGGCGGTGACGCTCGCTACGGCCGGCACGCGACCGAGGGCCTCGCGGAGCGGGATCGACTCCGGCTCGGTCAATCGGACGCGGGACAGGATCCGGGTGCGCGCCTCCTCGACGGAGAGCATCGGGTCAGACACCCAGGCGCATCCGTGCCTCGATCAGTCGCAGGATGCCCGCCCGGGTCAGCAGCCCGACCACGGTGCGACCCTCATCGGTGACCACCGGCAGCTGGTTCACCTCCCGCTCCTGGAGCAGCTTGAGGGCTGCCTCCAGCTCGGCGTCGGGGCCGATGGTAGCTAGGTCGGCGTAGCGGGTCATGATGTCGGTCACCCTGGCCGCCTCCCAGTTCTCGCGGGGCATGCGGCGCACGTCCGAGAGGGTGACGATGCCGGCCAGTCCCCCATCGTCATGACGCACCAGGAACGACCGATGCTCGCCACGGATGAGACGCTCGTTGACGAGGTCGGCGACCGATTCGTTGGGCGCGATCGAGGGAGGATCGCTCTCCATCACCTCGCGAACCTTGATCCCGCGCAGCGCATGCTCGACGCTCACCTGGGCGATGGTCGATTCGGCCGCGTTCGAGAGGAACCAGCCGATCAACGCGAACCAGACGCCGGTGAACAGCACGTCTCCCCCCTGGAAGATCAAGAACACCCCGCCCGCGATGAGCAGGTATCCGAACAGGCGCCCGACACCGGCGGCGTTGCGCGTCGCGGCGCTTCGGTCGCCGCGCAGCTTCCAGAGGATCGCGCGCAGGATCCGCCCGCCGTCCATCGGGAAGCCGGGGATCAGGTTGAAGATGCCGAGCGTGACGTTGATGAAGCCGAGCCATCCCACGATCGCCCCCAGCTGCGGCTGGCGAATCGCCAGGCCGATGGCGAACAGGATGGCGCCGATGGCCAGGCTCGTCAATGGGCCGGCCGCCGCGATCAGCGCCTCATCGCGCGGCCGCTTCGTCTCTCCCTCAAGGCTCGCCGCGCCACCGAAGATGAAGAGTGTGATGTCCTTGACCTTGAGACCGAAACGGCGCGCCACCAGGGCGTGACTCAGCTCGTGGGCAAGCACCGACCCGAAGAAAAGGAGGGAGATCACCGCGCCGACGACCCAGTACAGCACTCCGTCCCAATTCGGGTATACGGCCGGCAGCTGGCCCTCCGCGATGGTGTAGGTCAACAGCAGGGCGATCACGAACCACGAGGGGTGCAGGCCAATCTGGACGCCAAAGATACGGCCGATGCGAATCGACGGGCCCATGCGCGCGAGTGTAGCCGAGCCTCAGCGCCGGGCCGAGCCTGACCTCATCCCACCACGAGCCAGCCAGGCAGCCAGCCCAGATCCGAGCACGATCGCGAGACCGGCCAGCAGCGATGTCTCGAACCAGAAGGGCTCCGGAAAGAGGCGAATCAGGTTCGACTCGGGGCCGAACTGCCACGTCCCCTCGCGGAAGAAGAGCGCGTGGAAGGCCGCAAAGGCCGTGTCAAAGGCGACAGCGAAGAAGAGCCCAAGCGCCAGTGCGACGGCGCCGACGGCAAGCGCCGCCCTGAGGAGGAGCCGGCCGCGGCGCGCCGGCTCGCCGCGCAGCCACCATGCGGTGATCACGAGGACGAAGATCGCTGCGACCTCGAGGCCGGCCAGGATTCGGACCATGGCCCCCACATCGGACATGTGGCTGCGCTCGGAGTTATCCAGGATCGGGGCGTCTCCATCCAGGCTCGCGGCGAAGTCTCCGTCCACGAACAGGTCGCGCAGCATGGCCACCGTCACCCGGTCGACGTTGGCCTGATCCGTGCCAAGCGACTGGGGAACGCCGTGGCGCGCCTGCTCGGCGCTGACCAGCCACGGGTTGAAGAGGAGGAGCGGCCCGGTCAGCACGATCGCCAGCGCGGCCGCCAGGACGAAAGCGAAGCCGATCCCCCCTGAGGCCCTGCTCGTCAGAGGGCCCTGGTGGGCATCCGGGCGGCGCCGATCACCATCGACAGGATCCAGCCCACGATCGCGACCACGATGGCCCCAAGGAAGGCGGCTCCGAAGTCAGCGACGTGGAATCCAAGGGTCAGCTGGTCGCTGATGGCGCTGGTGACCAGCAGCATCGCCGCGTTGATGACCAGCAGGAAGATGCCCAGCGTGATGACGCTGATCGGGAGGGTCAGGATGCGGAGGATCGGGCGGACATAGGTGTTCAGCAGGCTGAAGGCGAGCGCCACCAGCAGCAGCTTCCACCACTCGCCGACGAATTCGATCCCACCCACCACGAAGACGGCCGCGTACAGCGCCCCCGCGTTGATGAGGATCTGGAGGACTCGGTCCATGCTCATGGCCGCTAGCCTAGCCGATGCGAGCCGGATCAGGCGGCCAGCAGACGCCCACGCACCCAGGCTCCGCGGACCATGGACGGATGCGCCCGGAAGATGAGCCGGCTGAGCATCTCGTCCGGTAGTTCCTCGTCACGAGCGCCAACGCCCTCGAGCGGGAGCGTCACCGAGGGGTCGACCACGATCAGGTCCGCTTCCTTTCCCACCTCGACGGAGCCGATGCGGTCCTCGAGGCCGAGCGCCTCGGCGCCACTCAGGGTTCCGAGGCGGAGCCAGTCGCCAGGGCTCAGCGCTGCCGCGTCGCTCAGACCGGCGGCCCGCAGGGCGTTCTGGGTGTATGCCCCGGCGCGCATCACGCTGAAGAGGGACGCATCGGGTCCCGCTGCGACGTCGGAGCCCAGTCCGACGCGGACGCCGCCGGCGAGATAGCGTGCCAGCGGCATCGCGCCGCTGGCCAGGAACAGGTTCGAGCTGGGGCAATGGGCGATCACGGCGCCGCTTTCGGCCAGCCGAGCCACCTCTCGATCGGACAGGTGGATCCCGTGCGCCAGAATCGCGCGGGGCGTGAGTCCGCCGGCCCGGTCGTAGACATCGGTGTAGTCGGTGGCCTCGGAAAAGAGCCGTCCCACCTCCGCGATCTCCTGGCGGTCCTCCGCGAGATGGGTCTGCCAGTAGGCGCCGGCCTCGCTGGCGGCCAGGGCGGAGCGACGCAGCATCTCGGCCGAGCAGCTGACCGCGAAGCGAGGCGTGAAGGCGTACATCAGCCGCCCATCGTCACGCCCATGCCACTTCGCGCACAGCTCGGTGGACTGCCGCATCGACAGCTCGAGCACCTCGGACGGATCCCGATCGGTGTCGTAGCTGAGCCGATCCATCATCACCTTGCCGATCACCGCCCGGATGCCGTGCGCCTCAGCAGCGTCGAAGCAGGCGTCCAGGCTCTCGACCCACAGGGCCCCGTAGGCGACCACGGTGGTGGTGCCGGCCCGCGCGAAGGCGCGAAAGGCAGCGGGTGCGATCAGCTCAGCCGTCGGGACGTCGAAGTCGCGTTCGAGCGGGAAGATGTATCGCTCGAGCCAGGTCAGGAGGTCCAGCCCGGCACCGACTCCCGCGTTGGGCAGCTGCGGGAGATGGGCATGCAGGTCGATCAGGCCGGGCAGCAGGACCCATGGCCGCAGGTCCAGCGCCGACCCAGCGTCCGCATCGTCATGCCAGCGCTCGACCTTCGCGAGCCGTCCCCCGCCATCCACCTCGATCCTGGCATCGGGCTCGTAGCGCAGGCCACCACTGGCCAGCGTCGTCAGCAGTCGAGCGCGGAGGGAGTAGGGCGGACCGGAGGGCAGGGCGAGCGCTGGATCCACCGCGGGATGCTACATCGGCCCCGATCCACGAAAGTGGCGTGCCACGAGGATCGTGGCCAGGCCAACGGTGAGCGCAACCGAGTTGGGGATCACGATCGCCAGGTTGGGCAGCGACAGCCCATAGGCGATCCACAGCCCAAAGCCGATCTCGATCACCCACAGGTAGCCGAGCGAGACGTCGGCTGAGGAGCGCGTCTCGAGCATGCGGCGGATCTGCAGCAGGGGCGAAACCGCCATCAGGACGCCGTAGGTGGCGGCAGTAATGCCGAGTGCGTCTGTCATCGGGTCCAGCCATCCTACGCGACCGCGCTGGGCGGTCGCTGAGCACAAATCGGCGATCCACGGTAGACTGGAGGCACTCTCCCCCCTTGGGAGTCTCCCGCGTGGTCGTCAGGTTCCTTCTCGAGCCGGCCGTGCGTCGTCGGCTCACTTCGAGAAGAGAACGAGGTCCACATGACCGCAGGTACCATCAAGAAGGTCGTCTCCGACCGCGGCTTCGGCTTTATTGCGGCCGATGACGGCAAGGAGTACTTCTTCCACCGTGACGGGCTCGATCGCTCCCTTGAGTTCGATCGTCTCGTCGGTGGCGAGAAGGTCAACTTCGAGGTCGAGTCCAGCCCGCGCGGTCCCCGCGCCGGCAAGGTCTCTGCCGCCTAGCACCGATCCCCACCGGGGCGCGCGAGCGTCTCGGTAGCGATTCGCAAACGCCCGGCCCGCATGGGCCGGGCGTCTTGCTGTCCGGACGATTGGCGTGCGTTCGGCGTCTTGCCCCAGGCGCCGTACCACTTTGCCGAACCACTTGCCAAGCCACCGTTCACGATGAAGTCGGGAGCGACCTCGGTATCCTTCGCGAATTCGACGATGATGTTGGCCGCCTCGATGAACGGGGAGGACCGGAATCGGGTGCGGTCGAGAAGCACCAGACCCTTGCGGTTGTCGACCCGGACCGGGCTCGCGGTTCGCCGCCGGGCCTGCCGTCGCCGATGTCGACGCCCTGGTGCGGTGTCGGGTGGTCGTCGTCGATCTGCTCGAACTTCGCGGTCACGCGAAACATGCCGACGATGAACGGCGAGCCGGGTGGACGAATTCGGCCCGCGACTGGGTTGCCGAATGAGATGCTGAGCATTCCCCTCTATCTCCTCCCGCCCGAAGGATAAGGCGGCTCGCGAGCGCATACTTCACCGATGCGCGTGCCCCCCTGGCAGCAAGGAGTTCTCAAATGTCGTTGATTTCTGAGCAGGGCTTCAACATCAAGCGCGGCAAGGAGGAAGCGTTCCAGAAATGGATCACCGATAACGACGCTGCCCTCAAGAAGAGCGTACCTCCCGGGATTGAGTATCTCGGCACCTACGTCGTGTCCATGTCCTCGGAGAAGCACGCCGGCGAGTACCGCGTGCTCTTGCGGCTCGACTCGTTTGCCACCTTCGATGCCATGCACGAAGGAGCCCGCGACGAGAAGAGCGAATGGGGCCGATTGAACCGGGAAGTGACCAAGTTTATGGATCTCCCCATCGGCGCTGAATTCAGCTACTCGGTCTATCGTCCCCTGATTGACGCCGTCATGTGGGACGTGAGCTAGGGCCGCTCACCGGGCCATGACCATCGTCCTCTTGAGGGCGCCTGGCCCAGGTCGGATCGTTTCAAGCATGACCGCGGACACCGTGATGCTCGCCAGGCTGCTCTCCATGGCCGCTCTCATCGCTGCGACGACCGAGTATGCGGAGGTGATCAGGCGCCGCGTCGTGCGTCGCGCCAAGGCTCGCGAACGTTCCGTCCTTGAGCAGCACGGCCTTCACGGCCTCGTGCGCGTGTTCCTCGCCGACGCACCAAGCTGAGAGCCAGGGTTGATGGTCGGGGCGACTGGATTCGAACCAGCGACCTCTTGAACCCCATTCAAGTGCGCTACCGGACTGCGCTACGCCCCGACGACCACGCCGCCCCAGTATAGGATGCGTCCGTTGGGATCGAGCCACGGGCCGGGACGAGGCGCCGGGGTGCCGCCTGGCGGAGACACCGTCATGTCAGGGCGGACTAGCAGTGACGTGATTCGGGTGGAAACCGGTCAGGCTGAGTCCACTGGCTGCATATTTCGCCCACCTCGACCGTCCAGACGGCCATCCCAAGTCCGCCCGACCATAACCTCGGACGGGCCGAGCGCAGCTGGGTGCCAGAGCCGCTCTCGTGCGAAAAGAGCGTGCGCCGGGCGTCGCAGGGGCGCCATCATGCAGCGTCGCGTCGCATCGCTGGCGCGACCTCCGGAGGGCGGGTGACGATGGACCTTGTCGTTCGCAACGCGCGCCTTCCGCGTCGACGTCGAAGGTGAAGCAGGCGGCCGCTCGTTTGCCCTGTGGCCACGCAAAGCCCGGTGGCATCGGTCTGCGCCTCGAGCCTGGGGTCCTCCGGCACGGCCTCAGGCGCCAGCGCGTCGGAGCGCGACCAGGGAGAGCATCTCGTAGGCGAGGTTGGCCGCCAACGTCGCGGTCTGTGCGGCAGGATCGTAGGCCGGAATCACCTCCACCACGTCGAAGCCGACGAAGTCGATCCCGGTCAGCCCGCGCAGGACGGCCAGCATGTCATGCGCCGATGGTCCGCCCGCCTCGGGCGTGCCGGTGCCGGGGGCGAACCCCGGGTCCACCACGTCAATGTCGAAGGTGATGAAGGCCCGCCGATCGCCGACACGCTCCCGGATGCGGGAGGCGACCACCATCGGACCCAGCGCGAAGACGTCCTCGGTCGTCAGGTATTCCAGCCCCAGCTCGGTGCGCAGGCCGGTCCAGTCCTCGGCGCCGTAGAGCGACCCGCGCAGGCCGACCTCGATCGAATGGGCGGCGTCGACCAGTCCCTCCTCGATCGCCCGTCGCATCCAGGTGCCGTGGTTGTACTTCTCGCCGAAGTAGCCGTCCCAGGCGTCGGTGTGCGCATCGAAATCGATGACGGCCACGGGACCCAGGGATCGCGTGGCGCGCAGATGCGGCAGGGTGCAGGCGTGATCGCCGCCGATCAGGAGCGGGACGACTCCCGCCTTGACGATCGGCGCAACCGCCTCCTCGATCAGCTGATAGCTGCGCTGCGTGTAGCCGGGTACGATCGCCACGTCGCCGTAGTCCACGCACGAGAGAACCTCGAACGGCTTCACGTCCAGGTTCGCGTTATATGGCCGAAGCATCACGCTCGCCGCGCGGACGGCATTCGGGCCGAAGCGACCGCCGACCCGATACGTCACGCCGGTGTCGAACGGGACGCCGACAATAGCCACGTCGACGTCCTCGACTGTCCTGACGTGCGGCAGCCGCGCAAAGGTAGAGGGACCGGTGAAGCGCGGACTCTGCAGTGAGTCCTCGGGGACATAGCGCGGCGCCACGGACGGAGTCTACCCCGCGACCTATGCCCGGAGGCCGCTCAGCTCATCCTTCTGAACCCGCGACATCAGCTCCGTGACGGCGTCCATCGGCGGACGCCCCTCGTGAACGACCGCGGCGACCTGCTCCGCGATCGGCATCTCGACGCCCCACTCGACCGCCAGCTGGAGCGCGCCGCGAACCGTGTCGACCCCTTCCGCCACGCCGTTCAGATGTCCCGCGGCATCGGCCCATGACATACCGGACGCCATCAGCTCGCCCGCGCGCCGATTCCGCGACAGCGGGCTCATGCAGGTCGCGATCAGGTCGCCCACCCCGGCCAGGCCCGCGAAGGTGAGCTGCTGCCCGCCGGCCGCGACCCCCAGCCGCGTCATCTCGGCCAGCCCGCGGGTGATGATGCCCGCCTTGGCACTGTCGCCGAAGCCGAGCCCATCGACAAATCCCGCGGCGAGGGCGACGACGTTCTTCAGGGCTCCGCAGAGCTCGACGCCAACGATGTCCGGATTGGTGTAGAGGCGGAAGCGGTCACTCCCCAGGAGCCTGGCGAACTCCGCCGCCAGCTCGGCATTGGGCGAGGCAACCACGCTCACCGCCGGGAGGCCGGCCGCGATCTCCTGCGCCAGGTTCGGTCCGGAGAGCGCCGCCACCCGACGGCCGGGCAGCTCCTCCTCGACGACCTCGCTCATGCGCAGGTGCGTCCCCTGCTCGATCCCCTTGACCACGCTCAGCAGGGACGCCTCGGCGAAGAGTGCGGGGCGCAGGCGCTGCAACGTTTCACGCAGGTGCGCGGAGGGGACGGCCAGCACGAACGAGCGATGCGGCTCGGCCAGGTACGCATCGTCGGTCGCCACCCGCAGGTTCGGCGGAAAGACGACCCCCGGCAGGTAGCGGCGGTTCTCGCGGAGGGAGGCGAGCTCCTCACCCGCTTCGGCGGTGTGCGCCCAGAGCGTGACTGGTCGCTCGGCGGCGGCGAGCTTGATGGCGAGCGTGGTGCCCCAGGCGCCGGCGCCAACCACCCCCACCTGGTCGGTCATTCGACCTCGATGCTCTCGCGCGCCGCCGGCTTCTCCTCTTCGTGCGCTGCCTCCATCTTGGCAATCCAGTGATCGAGGTAGCTCCGGGCGGCGAGTAGCTGCTCGCGGCCGGCGGCCTTCATGTGGCTGCGCGTCTCGCTCGGAAAGACGTTGCGCATCACTGCCCAGAAGGCCGTCTCCAGGCTCTCGCGACGCTCGCCGCGCGGCATGCGGCGCTCGAGGTCGGCGATGCGCGCCTCGAGGTCGGCATTCAACGCGTTATCCGTTTCTGCCACGCTTTCCACCTCCATTCGTGCTTCGCTGCGGGGCGGCGAAGCGAATCTTGAGAATATGGTCGTCGAACTTGGCGCCCAGTGTGGTCGCTTCGACAAGGATGCGCGGCAGGACCAGGTTGCGCCGCCAGGTACCGACGTCGATCACCAGTTCATCCGCGTGCCGCGACAGCGCAATCTGCTCCTTTGTCGCGAACGGCAGCTCAACCGACAGGATGAACTCGCCGTCCTGGCGCGCCACCGAATACGGGCGACCGACGTAGAACTGCATCGTCGGATCGGCGTCGCCGTAGAGCTGTTCGCCCAGCTCGGTGAGCACCGGCAACCCGATCACCTCCCGATCCAGGAACGGGGCACGCAGGATCGGGATCGGCGCGAAAGCCTCCTCGACCATAGGGCCGTATCGCTGCTGCCGCTCGTACCACCCCCGGAAGTATTTCCATCCCACTTCATCGGGCAGGACCCGATTGGCGATGACCAGGTCCGTCGGGTAGCCATAGAGGTGGAAGTAGGTGAAGGAGCGCTGCGCCTCCTTGATCACGACCTGCTCCAGCGTCAGGACGACGCGCACCGATGTCAGATCCGGGTCGATCAGGAGGTCGTGCATGTGCTCCAGTCGGCGGAAGAGCTCCTCGCCCGCATTGAAGACCTCATCCCCGGGCATCGGCATCCCGACCACCCGCTGGATGAACGGTCCGGTCAGCTTGGTGATCCGCCTCCCGATCGGCTCGATCTTCTCCATCCACCACTTTCCCGCCTCGGGAAGGGAGAGGAGGCGCAGCGTCTCACCGGTCGGCGCAGCGTCGACCACGATCACGTCGTAGTCGCCCGAGTCGTGGTGCTCGGCGATCCACAGCAGGCTGCCGACCTCGTCCATGCCTGGCAGCACGGTCATCTCCTCGGCGAGCACCTCGTCGAGGCCACGCCAGCGCAAGACGCTGGCGGCGTACTCCTGGATGCGTCCCCAGTAGCGATCGACGTTGAAGTAGACGTCCGATTCCTGGCCCCACAGGTTCGGCGAGATCTCCCTCGGCTGCGGCCCGAGCTCGACCCCGAAGACGTCGCCCAGGCTGTGCGCGATGTCGGTCGACAGGACGATGGTGCGATAGCCGCGCTTCGCACAGGCCAGGGCGGTCGCCGCGGCCACGCTCGTCTTTCCGACGCCACCCTTCCCGGTATAGAGGAGGATCCGGGGCTTCATGCTCAGCGTCGGCTGGAACGGACGACCCGGCGGGGGCGAGCGGAGCGTCGCGCGGCATCCTCGGAGACGCGCTGCCGGAAGATCAGCTTGATCGGCGTGCCGAGGAAGCCGTATTCGGCCCGGATCCGGTTCTCGAGGTAGCGTCGGTAGCTGAAGTGGATCAGTTCCGGATCGTTGACGAACACGACGAAGGTCGGCGGACCGATCGCCACCTGCGTGGCATACAGGATCTTCGGCTGCCGATTGCGGACGTGCGCCGGAGGGTGAGCACGGACCGCATCGGTCACCAGGCGGTTCAGCTCCCCGGTCGGAATGCGACGGAAGCGCTCCTCGGCCACCCGACGCGCTTCGTGCAGGATACGCTCGACCCGCTGACCGGTCTGGGCGGAGGCGAAGACGATGTCGGCCCAGGCGAGGTAGGGTGCCTCGCGGCGGAGGGTCTTCAGCCATTCATCGGCGGTGTGGCCATCCTTCTCCAGGGCGTCCCACTTGTTCAGGACCAGCACGATCCCCTTGCTCGCCTCGAGCACGTGGCCGACGACATGGGCATCCTGGGCCGTGTACCCCTCGGTGGCGTCGACCATGACGACCGCGACATCGGCCCGCTCGATCGCCTTCATGGCGCGCAGGACCGAGTACCGCTCAATGCCACGATCGACTGAGCCACGGCGCCGGATGCCGGCGGTGTCGACCAGGATCATCGGCTCGCCGTCGACCAGCACTGCAGAGTCGACCGGGTCACGGGTGGTCCCGGGCAGGTCGGAGACGATCATCCGCTCCTCGCCCAGCACGCGATTGATGAACGTTGACTTGCCGGTGTTGGGGCGGCCCACGATGGCCACCCGGGGCGGCCCCATCTCAGTCTCGGCCAGCTCGGCCAGGTCGCCCTCGGCCAGGCCCGCCTCGTCATACACCGATGCCTCCGGCGTCGCCTCGCCGGGCTCCGCCGGGGGGATGGCGTCCACCACCAGGTCGAGGAGGTCGCCGGTGCTGCGGCCGTGCTGCGCGCTGACGGCGATGGTCGGCTCGAACCCGAGGGCGTAGAACTCCGCGCCTTCGTGTTCGCGTCGAGGGTTGTCGGCCTTGTTCACGACCAGGATGGTCGGCTTGCCGGCGCGCCGGAGGCGATCGGCCACCTCGTGGTCGAGCGGGGCGATGCCGGCCGCCGCATCCACCACGAACAGGACCAGGTCGGACTCCTCGATCGCCACCCGGGCCTGGTCCTGGACCCGCTCCTCGATGTGGGTGCCTGGGTCCAGTTCCAGCCCGCCCGTGTCCACGACGGTGAAGCGGCGCCCATTCCACTCGCCGACGCCGTAGACCCGGTCGCGCGTGGTGCCCGGGATGTCCTCCACGATCGCCACCCGCTCCCCCACCAGCCGGTTGAAGAGGGTCGATTTGCCGACATTGGGGCGGCCGACGATGGCGACCACGGGAAGGGACATGTCCCCGAGTGTACGGGTAGCATGGCCGGGATGCGGATCGGGATCGTTGGAACCCGGCTGGCCGGGGTGGATGGGGTCACCTTCGAAGCCGCCAAGTGGGAGACCGTTCTCCTCGGCCTGGGACACGAGGTGCGCCTGTGCGCCGGCGAGCTGGATGCCCTCCGCTCGAACGCGCGCCTCATCCCCGCCATGCACTTCGCCTACCCGCCGGCCGCACGCGTCACGGCGGCGGCATTCGACCCCGCCAGCGACCCGGACTCCGTGCTGGGCGAGATCGAGCGGCTCGCAGGCCAGCTCCTGCCGCCCCTGCGCGATTGGCTCGCCGCCCACCGGCTCGAGGCGCTCATCATCGAGAACGCCTGGGCAATCCCGATGCACCTTCCGCTGGGGGTCGCATTGCGCCGGCTGGTTGAGCAGATCGGCATCCCGACCATCGGCCACCACCACGACTACTGGTGGGAGCGCGATCGGTTCGCGGGGTCGGTCGTACCCGAGATCCTGGAGAGCGCGTTTCCTCCGGATCTTCCCAACGTCCGCCACGTCAGCATCAACAGCCTTGCCGGGGCGCAGCTTCGAAGACGACGGGGCCTGGAGTCGCTCGTCATCCCGAACGTGTTCGACTTCAACCAGCCGCTGCCGCCCCACCGCCGGCAGGTGCGCAACCGAATGCGACGCGAGCTGGGGATGGGAGACTCCGGACTGCTCGTGGTGCAGCCCACCCGCGTCGTTCCACGCAAGGGGATCGAGCTGGCAATCGACCTCGTCGGACGACTCGGCGACCGCGACTCGGTGCTGCTGATCACCAGCCCGGCCGGCGACGAGGGACTCGAGTACCTCGTACAGCTCGAGCTCCAGGCGGCACGTGCCGGCGTCCGCCTGCAGTACGCCGCAGATCGGTTCGAGCCCGACCATGAGGGGATCCCGATCGGCCCGGCCCACACCCTGGGCGACGCGTATGTCGCGGCGGACCTGATCTCCTATCCGAGCCTGTACGAGGGGTTCGGCAACGCATTGATCGAGGCCGTCTTCCACGGCAAGCCGGTGCTCGTGAACCGATACCCGGTCTACGTGGCGGATATCGCGCCGCTCGGCATGGAGCTGATCGAGATCGACGGCGCCATCACCGATGAGACCGTCGCGACGGTGCGCGCCGTGCTCGCCAATCCGGCTCGTCAGCGCCGCATCGCCCGTCGCAACTTCGAGATCGCGCAGCGCCACCTGTCCTACAAGCTGCTGCGACGCCGCCTGCGGCGCCTGCTCGAGCCGGCCCCGCCTGCCGCTGCGGAGGAGGCCCGGCGAATCGGCTCGTAAGCGGTCCGTAAGCGGCCCGTAAGCGGCCCGTCGCATGCTCGGCCGATGCGCCCTCGGTCAACACGGCACGCCAGGGCTGGCCGTGCGCGAAGCGAGTCGCTGGCCAGGCGGTTCGGCATGGAACTGCGATTGGCGCGTACCGCCGGGGGCCTTTCGCAACGACGCCTCGCGGAGCTCGCAGGGGTCAGCCAGAGCTTGGTCAGCCGCGTGGAGCATGGGCGGCAGCGGCCAAGTTGGCCCACCGCGTGCGCCCTCGCCGCCGCGGCTGGACACGATCTGAGCCTCCGGCTATTCCCGGCCGATGGAGTCCCGCTGCGAGATCGCGGCCAGCTCGGCGCGGTCCAGGCAATCGTGGCGCAGACAGATGGATCCTGGCGCGTGCGCATGGAGCACCCGGTCGCCGGTGGAGATCGACGTGCCGCCGATCTCGTCCTGGTGGGACGCGACGAGATCCTGCACATCGAAGTGGAGGGTGGGCTGGTTGACCTCCAGGCACAACTCCGAGCCGCTCAGCTCAAGCGCGCGGCGCTTGCGCAGCAGTTCGGCAGGCAGGTGAGGCTCGTTCTGGCGGTGCCGGGGACGCGCCGCTCGCGGTCCGTCCTGGCCACCATCCGCCCGGCAATCGCACCCGTACTGCAGAGGTCATCCGCCGCGGTGTGGCGCTCGATCCGAACCGGGATGCCGCTCGACGGGGATGGCTTGCTGCTGCTCCCACCGAGGCCACGTCAGCCGCCGCACATATGACCCCAGGGTAATGAAGGAGACGAGGTAACGCGCCAAACACGTCAAACCATGAGCCTGCCGTCATCAAAGCAACGCGATCGACGACCGATCAGGTCGTTGTGATTACCGGGAGGTCATTGCGAAGGAACTGCCGTTATCCGGTCAGGGCGTAGATCCGGTCGCGGACCTCCTCGAGGTCCACCTCCGGAGTCGAAGTCCCGCCGGTGATCCCGATCCGCGCCTTGCCGCTTACCCAGTCGCGGTGCTCGGCCTCGAGCTCATCGGCGTCGGCGACGTGGACCGTATCGGCGCAGACCTCCGCGCACTTGACGGCCAGCTCCTTGGTGTTGCTGCTGTTCTTGCCGCCGACCACGATCATCGCGTCGACCTCGCCGGCCAGCACCACCGAATCGGCCTGGCGCGTCAGCGTCACCGGACAGACGGTGTTGACCACGCGAAGGTCGTGACACCGTCGCAGGCAGAAAGCGGCGAACTCCTCGAGCTTGAAGGGCAGGATGGTCGACTGCGACAGGACGCCGATCTTCTTCGTGTGCGGCACCCGCTCCCAGGTGGAGCGGTCCATGTCGTCGACGACGACGTGGCGCTCACCGGCGTAGGAGCGCACGCCCTTCACCTCGGGATGGTCCTCGTGGCCGATGATGCACACGGTGTAGCCCGCCTCAGCGAGCTCGCGGGCCGCCTTCTGCGATTGCAGGACCCAGGTGCAGGTGGCATCGATCACCTCCAGGTCCGGCTTGCCACGCACCTGCTCCAGCTCCGTCGCCGGGACGCCGTGAGCGCGAATGACGAGCGTCCCGCCCTCGACCTGGTCGGCCAGATCGGCGGTGCGGATTCCGCGGTCCGACAGATCGGCCTTTATGCCGGGGTTGTGCACCAGCTGTCCGAGTGTGGTGACCTCCTTGCCCTCGTCGCGGGCGTGCTTCGCCTTGTCGATCGCCAGGCGTACGCCATAGCAGAAGCCGGCGCGCTCGGCGATGCGAACCTCGGGTCGAACGGCTGTGCTCATTCCCCCGATTCTATCGGTCCGGGCCGATATCGACCCCGCTGCCACTCGGGCACGAGCGCCGCGATCTCCCGCATGATCCGCTCCGTCGCCTCGGTCATGGCCTCACGATCGAGGCGCCCGGTCGGCTGATGCGGCAGCTGGAAAGGCTTCCCGATGCAGATGTCGACGCGGGTGCGGTGCGGCCACCGGCTGCGCCCGGGAAAGATCTTGCCGCTGCCGCTGATCCCCACCGGCAGGATCGGCGCGCCACTGCGCATGGCCAGCAACGCCACGCCGACCTTCGGTTCACGCAGCACGCCGGTCCGGGACCGAGTCCCCTCCGGAAAGATCCCGATCGGCCGGCCGGCGGCCAGGTGCTCGAGCGCGATTCGCTGCGCACCCCGGTCGCCCGCTCCGCGCCGCACGAAGAAGACGCCGGACCCGCGCGCCAGCCAGCCGATCAGCGGCCAGTCGTCGATCTCCACCTTGGCCATGAAATGAATCGGGCGACCAATGTGACGCCCGATCGCGCCGCCGATGAAGGGCGGGTCGAGGTTGGAGGTGTGATTGCTGACCATGATGAACGGGCCGGAGCGCGGAACGTTCTCGATCCCCTCGACGTGGCCGCCGCCCAGCAGCCACTTCAGCCACGCGGTCATCACCGCGCCGGGGAAGTAGAACCAGGTGCTCATCGCTCGGGAGGTCGGGGCGGCAGGTGCGCCACGATGGCGTCAACGCAGGCTTCGACCTCCACCTCGCCGGTGTCGAGCACCAGCGCCCCGGGCGCCTTGCGCAGGGGCGCAACCTCGCGACCGATGTCCGCCGCGTCGCGCTCCTCGATCTCGGTCAGGTAGCGATCCAGGCGATCCGGACGCCCCATCTCGGCAGCGCGGCGCGCGGCGCGCACCGAGGCGGCGGCGGTCATGAAGACCTTCAGCGTGGCGTCGGGCAGGACCACGGTGCCGATGTCGCGGCCGACCATCACCGTGTCGTGACGTCGGGCGGCCGAGCGCTGGACGTGCAGCATCGCGTCGCGCACGGGGGCGTGACGGCTGACCGACGAGACGACCCGATCGATCCGTGGTGCGCGGGCCTCCTTCGTCACGTCCCGCCGGTCGAGCAGCACCGTCTCGCGACGATCGGTCTGCTCGTGGCGTGGCCGGCGGACCTCGATGCGCACTTCCCGGGCCAGGCGACCCAGTGCCTCGCCGTCAGCGGGATCGATGCCCCGCTCCAGGGCGGCGAGCGTCAGGGCCCGGTACATCAGCCCGGTGTCGACGAAGGTCGCACCGATGCGCCGCGCCAGCGCGTACCCGACCGTGCTCTTGCCGGAGCCGGACGGCCCGTCCACGGCCACGGTGAGCGGCTTGCGCGCAATGGCCGCCCTGACCTTCGGTCGTGCGCCTGCCATCGCCTCCACCTCGGCGGGGCGCAGCGCGCGCCACTCCCCCTCGCCCAGGCCGTCCAGGGAGAGCGACCCGAGGCGGGTTCGCACCAGCCGTTCGACACGGTATCCGCCTGCCGCGAAGAGTCGCCGGACCTCGTGCTTGCGACCCTCCCCCACCCGCAGCCGCAACCACCGACCGCGCTCGGGGGAGGATCGGATCACTTCCGGTGGAGGCAGCGCCAGCTGGACCGCCAGCACCCGCGCAAGTCCATCGTCGAGCTCGACACCGGCCAGGAGCGCCTCCATGTCCGAGCGCGTCAGAGTGGGATCGACCAGCACCGCGTATTCGCGCTCGACCCCGTAGCGCGGGTGGAGGACGCGGTTGGCCCAGTCGCCGTCATTGGTGAGCACCATCAGGCCCTCGGAATCGACGTCCAGCCTCCCGGCCGGCCAGAGGCGGGCGGCCCCCGCGGCATCGATCAGGCTCACGACCGAGCGACGGCCACGCTCATCGTGCGCCGACGAGAGGAGGCCGATAGGCTTGTGGACGGCGTAGTGAACGGTCGCCGACGCGGCCGGCAGTGGTTTGCCGTCGACTGCCACCTGGTCCGCGCCAGGGTCGGCGCTGTCGCCGAGGCGCGCCGGCCGGCCGTTGACGGTGACGCGCCCGGCCGCGATGAGGACCTCGGCTCCGCGCCGCGACGCGACGCCGCTCCGCGCCAGCAGCTTCTGGATCCGCTCAGCCGGCATCGACCGGCTCCGGCTGCTCGGCAGCCGGCAGCGTCGGTGGGTTGCCCTCCTCGATCGGTGGCAGGTCGTCGAGCGAGGTAAGGCCGAAGCGCTCGAGGAAGGCGAAGGTCGTTCCGTACAGGATCGGGCGGCCGGGAGTGTCCCGCCTGCCCATCTCGACCAGCAGGCGCCGATGGAGGAGGGATCGGAGCACGTAGTCCGAGTCGACGCCGCGCACGCGCTCAACCTCGCCGCGGGTGCACGGTTGCCGATAGGCGACCACCGCCAGCGCCTCCAGCGCCGCCGGCGTGACGCGTGCCTCTTCGCGGGCCGCATAGGTCGCGAGCCGCTCCCCGACCTCGGGGGCGGTGGCGAGCTGCCAGGCGTCGTCCATGCGCTGCAGGCGCAGCCCCCGGTGGTCCGCGGCGAGGTCCTGGGCCAATCTCGCGAGCGCTGCTTCGCCCTCCTGGCGCGGCACGCCGGCCAGCTCGGCCAGCTCGATGCTGCTCAGCGGTCGCTCGGCGATGAAGAGCAGCGCCTCCAGGAAGGCGCCGAGTTCGTCGGCCGCGGTCATGCCATCGTCTCCAGCAAGATCGGACCAAACAGCTCGCGCTGGCGAACCCGAACCTGTCGACGCCTGACCAGCTCCAGGGTTGCCAGCAGCGTGACCGTCGCCTCGGTGCGCGATCGGCATGAGGCCAGCAGCTGCTGGAGCACGACGCGGCCGCCGGCCGCCAGCGCGGTTCGCAGGACCGTGATCTGCATCGCGATCGTGATCTCACGGGCCACGATCTCGGGCGGCGCGGGCTCCGGCTCGGGGATCGCCGCCAGGGCCCGCATCGCCTCGACCAGCAGCGCGACCGGCAGTGGCGTCAGGCTGGCCACCGGCAGATCCGATTCCCGCGGCTCGCGACGCTGCATCGGCTTAACCAGGTCTCGCTCGCCCAGGGCGCGAGCCACGTCCCGCAGGGCCCGGTACTCGACCAGGCGTCGGCGCAGCTCCTCCTCATCGGGCTCGTCGGTCGCATCCGCGCTGATCGGCAGTACCTCGCCCGGGAGCATGCTGCGAGACTTGAGCAGGATCAGCTGGGCAGCCACGGCCACGAATTCGGCGAGCTGCGCGGGGTCGACCGGATGCTCGGCCAGGTGGGCGACGTAGGCGTCCGCCAGCTCGGCCAGCGGCACGGTCAGCACGTCGAGCTGGCGCGACTCGATCAGGTGCAGGAGGACCGCGAGCGGGCCCGAGAAGGTGGGCAGCTGGACCTCGAAGCCAGGCCCCGTCGCGCCCGCGCTGTCGACCGCAATCGCGTCGACCGATGCCTGCACGATCTCGATCGGCTCGAACTGTGACATGGCGTCAGCGGCCCTCGTCCGCGTGGCGCAGGGCGGCGGCCAGCGGCGCATCAGCCGGGTCGGTCGAACCGCGGATCAGGGCCGCGGCGCGCGGGCTGCAGCCTGCCGCCAGGGCCGCGTCGGCGGAGAGCGCTGCGTGCTGCAGGTACAGGTGGAACGGGTAGCGCCACGATCGTTGATCCGGCGAGGCGAGGCGCCGCAGCGCTCGCGGAGCGACCGCCTCGAGCAGGACGCCTGCGACGCGGTGCCACAGGCGCATGCGGTGGCCCTTGGCCGCATCGTGCAGCAGCGCGGCGGCGAGCAGGTCCGGTTCCCGCTGCCCGGAGGCGACCAGCCGTGCGGCGACGTCGAGGGCGTGGCGCCGGTCGGCGGTGGGCATCCCCGCGAAGAGCGGCCACGCCGTATCGGGCAGGAGGGGGCGTGCACGCTCGATCTCGCCCGGATCGACGCGAGCCGTCAGATGGCCGATGAACTCCGCAACCCTATGTCCCAAGCATCAGCCCCGCGATCGTCGACGCCATGCCGAAGAGCCATCCGAGGGGGCCGTTGCCCGGGCCGTAGGAGAGCACCAGCAACAGGAGCAGCGCGACGTACCCGTACTGCGCGTAGCGCTGCACGACGAATGACTGGCTCGGCGGCAGCAGCGGCAGCACCACGTTGTACCCATCCAGTGGTGGGATCGGGATGAAGTTGAACAGGCCGAGCGCGATATTGAAGTACACCGTCAGCGCCACCACGTCGCGGAGGAAGGGAGCATCCAGCAGTCCCGCCAGCTGCAACGCGCGAAAGAGGACGGCCACCGCGGCAGCTACCGCGAAGTTCGCGATCGGGCCGGCCAGCGCGACGTAGGTCAGGCCGGTCCTCCCGGGCCGCAGGGCGTAGGCGTTCACCGGGACGGGCTTGCCCCAGCCGAAGCCGGCGAGCAGGAAGAAGAGCGAGCCCAGCGGATCGAGGTGCCGCAGCGGGTTCAGGCTGACCCGTCCGAGGGCCCGCGGCCGGTGGTCGCCAAGCTGGTCCGCGACCAGCGCGTGGCTGAACTCATGGAACGTGATGCCCAACACCAGCGCAATGGCAATCCCCACCAGCTCCGCCAGCGTGAGCGATCCGAAGAGCACCTACCCGAGCTCCGGCAGGAGCTCACCCAGGACCGCCGTGAGACGCGCAGCACCGATCGGGCCCATGGCCAGGACCTCCTCGTGGGTCACCTCGCCCTCCATCTCCGGCGTCGCCTTGTTGGTCACGAGGCTGAAGCCAAGCACCCGCACCCCCTGGTGCCGCGCCACAAGGACCTCCGGAACGGTCGACATGCCGACCGCATCGGCGCCAAGGGTACGCAGCATGCGCAGCTCCGCGCGCGTCTCGTAGCTTGGCCCCGCCAGCATCAGATACACGCCTTCCTGCAGGGTGACCCCGGCTCGCTCGGCCGCGGTTCGCGCCAGGGCGCGCAGGTTCGCGTCGAGCGCATCGGTCATGGAAACGAAGCGCGGACCGAAGCGGTCCAGGTTGGGCCCCGCCAGCGGATTGTCGCCGGACAGGTTGACGACGTCCGCGATCAGCATCACGTCACCCGGATCGAATGCCGGATTGATCCCACCCGATGCGTTGGTCACCACCAGCGTCCCGATGCCCAGGCTGAGGCACGCGCGCAGCAGGATGGTCGACTGCCGATGCGACCAGCCCTCGTACCCATGCGCGCGCCCGGACAGGAGCAGGAGCGGGATCCCCGATGCGAGGCCGGCGACCAGCTCCCCGGCATGCCCGGCCACGGTGGCCACCGGGATGTGCGGAATCTCCCGGTACGGGATGACGACCCGCGGTTCGGGATCGAGGAGCTCAACCACGCCCCCCAGCCCGGAGCCGAGGACGATCGCCAGGCGCGGGGACGCAAGCTGTGGGACGACGCCGATGCGGTCCCGGATGACCGCCGCCGCCTCATCGATGCGCCGCTCCAGCTCCGCTCCGTAGACCCCGTCGGAGAACGAGCGGCGGGGTTCCTCCACCTACATCCGCTCCAGCAGGTCGCGTTTCTTGGCCTCGTATTCCTGGGGCGTGATGAGGCCACGATCGCGCAGCGCGGCGAGGCTCTCGAGGGTGGCGGTGAGCTGCTCCGCGGCAGAAGGCGGCTCGGCATTCGGAGCGGCGGGCGCGACGGGCGGCGCCGGAGCCGCCGGCGCCGCGGCGGATGCCTCCATCGGGACCTGGGCCACGCGATCGGATCCGGCGCGCGGCGCCATCGGCTCAGCGCGCTGCATGGCCGGCGAGGTGCTGGGCGCCTGCATGCGCGGAGGGGGCGCCAGGTCCGGGTGCTCGACCTTCTCCTTCTGGTTGAGCATCGCGATCTTGAAACGAACCGGGTCGGCAAGCATGTAGTAGTCCTGGATCCCCATCGATTCGTCGGCGGCGGTCAGGATGTCGAGCGTCCCAAAGTCGAAGATGCGTCCGATCCAGCTCTGGGTCAGGTGCGCGTCGTTGATCTTCTCGAGGCTCGAGTCGGACATCGCCTTGTTGAAGATGCCCTCGGCCTTGATCAAGCGCTTGGTGGTGACCAGGTACTCCTGGTTGCGCCAGGACCACACCTTGAGCCCGACGCGTGCCAGCGACACGATGAGTGCCACCAGCGACACGATCTGGAGGATCTGGAGCAGCTGGGTCGAGTCGCTGCTCGAGCTCCAGATCAGCACGGCAAAAGCCAGGACCGCCGCAATCACGAAGGGCCAGGTCTCGCCGAGCACCGCGAACCAGTGCTGGCGGCTCTCGAAGACGACCTCCTCGCCCCGGCTGAGAAGGTTCCGCGCGTAACTCATCGGAGTGCTCCGCTTCTGGTCAGGCTCGTGGATGCGCCCGCGCGTAGACCTCGCGGAGGCGCTCTCCGGTCAGGTGCGTGTAGAGCTGGGTGGTGCTGATGCTAGCATGGCCAAGGAGCGTCTGAACCACCCGCAGGTCGGCTCCTCCCTCGAGCAGGTGCGTGGCGAAGCTGTGCCGAAAGGTGTGCGGCGTCACCCGCGCCTCGACCCCCGCCGCAGCCGCCCAGCGCTTCACCAGGCGCCAGACCGATTCGCGCGCCAGCCGTGCGCCCCGCTGGCTGACGAAGACGGCTGGGCTGGGTCGTCGCCCCGCCCAGGTCGCGCGTGGGCCGGCCAGGTAGCGATGGATGCGCTCACGCGCCTCCTCCCCCATCGGCACCCTCCGCTCTCGGTTGCCCTTCCCGATGACGCGCACCTGCAGCCCGGGAAGGTCCAGCCGGTCGGTGTCCAGGCCGGTCAGCTCGCTGACCCGCAGCCCGCACGCGTACAGCAGCTCGAGAATCGCCCGATCGCGGATCCCGACCGGGTCATCGGCGGGTGGCGCATCCAGGATGCTGGCGACCGATTCCGCACTCAGTACATCGGGAAGGTAGCTTCCCGCCCTGGGAGCATCGAGCAGGGCGGCGACGTCCCGATCGGCCAGCTCCTCGCGCAGCGCGAAGCCATAGAAGCTGCGGATGGCCGCCACCTTGCGCGCCTGGGTGCTCGGCCGCCGCCCATCGCGCCGGAGCGCATTCACGAAGTCGCGCACCGGTTCCGGGTCGTGGCGCCAGGACCTTCCCGCGACCGCCGCGAACTGGGCGAGGTCGCGCCGATAGGCGGCCACCGTCAACGGCGACAGGCCGCGCTCCACCTGCAGCTCGTCCAGGAACGCGCGGATGGCGGCGTCCAGTGCCGGATCGACGGCCGCATCGGCCATGCGTCGCGTCAGTACGGCAGCAGGGAGGCCTTGGTGCGCAGCAGGTCGTAGAACGGCGTGCCGCCGCTCAGCTCGACCATGCGCAGCGGCACCGGCAGCGCGCGCACCTCCACCGTCTCGCCGACCGCCATCGGCAGATCCCATTGCCCGTCGATGCTGATCGTCGCGCCCGAGACCGCCTGGCGCAGCGACAGTCGTACGACCTGTTCCTCGCCCGCGACCACGCTGCGCAGCGGCGACAGGTAGCCGGCGACCGAGGTAATGATCATGTTCCGCAGCCGGGGATCGAGCACCGAGCCGCCGGCACTGAAGGAATATGCGGTCGAGCCCGTCGGCGTGGCAACCACCACGCCGTCGGAGACCCAGGTCGCCAGGTGGCTGCCGCTGACCTCGACCTCGACCTGGATCATTCGCACCCGGGTCCCGCGCGCCACCACCACCTCGTTCAGGCAGGCATGCCGCAGCTGTTCACCGTCCGCTCGAAGCAGCGTGGCCTCGATTCGGAATCGATCCTCGAGCGCGAAGTCGCCGCTCGCCACCTTGGAGAGCGCCTCCTCCAGGTCGTCGGTCTCGACCTTGGCCAGGAACCCGACGCGCCCCAGGTTGACGCCCAGGGTCGGTGCCGCCGAGTCGCCGATGCCGCGCGCCGCGCGCAGGAACGTCCCGTCCCCGCCGAGCACGCAGATCAGCTCGCTCCCCACGCATTCCGCAGCGATCCGATCGACATCGTCGGCTTCCGCGTCCCACGCTTCGACCCCGTTGGCGGCGCACCACGCCCGTGCACGCTCGAGCGCGGCGCGGGCCTGTGGGTTGGTCGGGTTGAACGCGAAACCGAAACGGCTCACTCGCTCGTCCGCAGCCTCGTGACGATCTCGTCGATCCCCTTCCGCAGTGAGGCCAGCTCCGCCGCCAGCTCGTCCGGGGTCACGGCGGCGTATGACCGATCCAATCCCGCCGCGATCAGCGCGCGCATCAGGCTCGACGGGGAGACGCCGCGCCCCCGGGCCACCTCTTCGACCCGCTCCAGCAGCGCGTCGGGCATCCGCAGCGAGACGATCTGGCGCATCGTGTCCGGCGCCGGCTCATGGATCGGCTCGGGCAGAGCCGCCAGCTCCTCGAAGACGCTCAGCTGTTCGGCAGCCGCGGCCGGCTTGCGCTTCATGGCGGCCATCGTACCGCGCCCGTCATACGGGCGAGGGCGCCACCGTGTCCACCTGCGAGAACCATCCCGGCCGAGGCTCATGTCCGGAGGAGAGCAGGACCAGGAACTCCCGATTGCCGTCGGCGCCGACGATCGGCGAGCCGATCACCGCGGCCGGTGAGAAGCCCGCGCCCGACGCGTCCTCGCAGAATTGCAGCAGCACCGCACGGTGGGTGGCCGGGTCGCGCACCACGCCGCCACGCGGGACGGCGTCTCGCCCGGCCTCGAACTGTGGCTTGACCAGGGCGATCACCTGGCCCTCGTCCCGCAGCAGCTCGCGCACCGCCGCGAGGACGAGGCGGAGCGAGATGAAGGAGAGATCGAGCGTGGCGAGGTCGATCGGCTCCGGAAGCCGGCGCAGCGTCCGCAGGTTGGTGCGCTCCATGCTGACCACCCGGGGATCGCGGGCCAGGCGGTCCAGCAGCTGGCCGCGACCGACATCCACCGCGTACACGATCCGGGCGCCGCGGTCGAGGAGCACGTCGGTGAACCCACCCGTGGAGGAGCCGGCGTCGAGGCACGCCCTGCCCGCGGGATCGATCGCGAACGCGTCCAGCGCTGCGTCCAACTTCTCGCCGGCGCGAGATGCCCAGCGACGGCGTGCGATCACCGATACCTGCGCCTCGGGATCGACGAGCTGGCCGGGCTTCAGGGTGCGGCTGCCGGCGCCCGCCAGCTCCACCTCGCCTGCCAGCAGCAGAGCCTGGGCCGCGGCGCGACTCCGCGCCAGGGCACGGTCGACGAGCAGCTGATCGAGGCGGACCCGGGTCACGCCGGTCAGGCGGCGCTTGCGCTCGACGGATCGCCAGCGGTCGACTCGAGGGAAGCCTCAGCGGGAGCCTCGAGGCCGAGCGCCTCGCGGATCTGGGCCAGCATCCCCGGCACGTCGATCCGCTGCTGGCGTCGCAGGTCTTCGACGGCACCGTGGTGCACGAACCCCTCGGCCAGGGCGATCTTGAGGAGCGGCACGCGGACGCCTGCCCGGTTGAGGGCGTCGAGAACGCCGTCGCCGAACCCACCCATGGCGGCGCTCTCCTCGGCAGTCACCACCAGGCGCCGGCCCACCGCCTGGGCGGCGATCAGCTCCTCGTCGAGCGGCTTTGCCCAGCGCGCGTTGATGACGGTCGATGCCAGGCCGTGGTCGCGCTCGAGCGTCTCGGCCACCCGCGACAGCCGCTGCACGATCGGTCCGAAGCCGACCAGCAGCAGGTCGCCACCGGCGCGCAGCACCTCGCCACGCCCGATCTCGAGCGCCGATCCGTCGCGGTCCGGCAGGTCCTCGCCGGGGTCGCGCGGGTAGTGCAGGCTGATCGGTCCGGCGTGGGCGAACGCGGTCACCACCATGTCACGCAGCTCCTGCTCGTCCTTGGGCGAGCCGATGACGAGCTTCGGCAGAGCGCGCTGTGGGGAGAGGGCGAACATGCCCTGGTGGCTGGTGCCGTCCTCCCCGACCAGCCCGGCGCGGTCGATCGCCAGCAGCACCGGCAGGTCGTTCTGGCAGATGTCGTGCACGAGCTGGTCGTACGCGCGCTGGCTGAAGGTCGAATACAGGGCGACCACCGGTCGTTTCCCGCCGAGCGCCAGGCCGGCGGCCATGGTGACGGCGTGCTGCTCGGCGATCCCGACGTCGAAGAGGCGCGACGGGAAGCGCGCGCCGAAGCGCGACAGCCCGGTCCCGGTCGGCATCCCCGCGGTGATGGCGCAGATCCGATCATCATCGGTCGCCAGCCGCACCAGCTCCTCGGCGAAGGCTGCGGTGTACGTCTTCGGGCGACGCCCGGGCTCGCCCTCGGGCGGCAGCGGCTCCTCGGTGGGGTCGATCAGGCACAGGTCGATCGGCGGCAGGCTGGCGCCGTGGAAGCTGATGCTGTCGATCTCGGCCGGCCCATAGCCCTTCCCCTTCACCGTCTTGACGTGGACCAGCACCGGTCCGGGCAGGGCAAAGGCCCGCTCGAAGCTGTGCTCCAGCTCGGCCAGGTTGTGGCCGTCGAGGACCCCGATGTAGGTGATCCCCATGTCCTCGAAGAAGCCGACCTTGGCCCACGAGCGCTTGAATCCCTCCTTGGTGAAGGCCAGCGCATTGAATAAGGGGCGGCCGATGAGCGGGATGCGTGGTAGCACCCGCTGGGTCAGCGACTTCGTCTCCTGGTAGGCGCGGCTCAGGCGCAGCTTGTTGAGTCGCGTCGAGAGCCCGCCCACCGACGGGCTGATGCTCATCTCGTTGTCGTTCAGCACGATCAGCAGGCGATGCCGGTCGTCGCCGAGATGGTTGAGCGCCTCGAGCGTCAGGCCGCTCTGGATGGCGGCATCCCCGACGCAGACCGCGATCCGCTGCCGTCGCGCCGGATCGTCGCCGGGGCGCAGGTCGCGCGCCGCGGCCAGCCCGACCGCGATGCTGACCCCCGTCCCGGCGTGGCCCCCGTCGAAGACGTCGTGGTCGCTCTCGCTGCGGCGTGGAAAGCCGCCCACGCCGTCCAGCTGGCGCAGGGTATGGAACCGATCGCGGCGTCCGGTCAGCAACTTGTGGGCATAGGCCTGGTGTCCGGTGTCCCATACGATCCGATCACCGGGAGAGCTCATCACCCGATGGAGGGCGAGGGTGACCTCGACCGCCCCCAGCGAGCTGGCCAGGTGGCCACCGGTGTGCTGCACCGTCCGAATCATCTTCTCGCGGAGCTCGCCGGCAAGCGCCTCCAGCTGCGCGGGGCTCAGCCCGCGCAGCTGTGCGGGGTCGTTCAGTGTGTCGAGGATCGGCAAGGAGCTCTCCGCTACGCGTTGGCGCGCGAAAGTATATGCCGCTAACCCTCTCCCTCGGTGGTGGGCGCCTGGTCGCTGGCCTCGGCGCCCATCCCTCGCCCAAGCTGGCTGATGGTCAGCTCGGCTTCCCGCAGCCGGAGCTCGGCCGCGGCGTGCAGGCGCAACGCCTCGCGGTAGCGGGCGATGCTCTCCTCGAGCGGCAGATTGCCGGCCTCCAGCGCCTGGACGATGCGCTGCAGCTCGGCGACGAGCTCGTCGAAGGGCCGCGCGGCAAGATCAGCGGCTGCCTCTGGCTCGGTCATCACAGCACCTCCTCGTCCGACCCGGCGGTCGTCTCCACGCGCGTGCGGATCGTACCGCGGGCCACCACCACCTCCAGCGGCTCCCCCGGCCTGGCCTGGGCAGGGTCGCGTACGATCGTGCCGTCGGCGAGCCGGGCCACCGCATAGCCACGCTCCAGGGTGGCCGCCGGCGAGAGGGCGCGCAGGGCGTCCGCCAGGCCTCGCAGCTGCGTCAGCTCGTGGGAGGTCCGTGCGCTCAGCGCGCGGTGGCCGCGGTCGACGAGCTCGGCGGCGCGCTGACGGGCGGCAGCGGTATCGGGCAGCAGGCGGATGAGGGCACGCCCCTCCTGGCCCAGAAAGCTGCCGCGATCGGCGAGGCCGCTGATCATTGCCGCCGAGGCACGGTCACGCAGGCGATCCAGGATGGCCGGGAAGGTGGCGAGGTCCGGGACCGCCTGCTCGGCAGCCGCAGAGGGGGTCGGCGCGCGGAGGTCAGCGGCGAAGTCGGCGAGCGTCACGTCCGACTCGTGCCCGACCCCCACCACCACCGGCATCGGCGCCTCGATCACGGCGCGCACCACGCGCTCGTCGTTGAACGACCACAGGTCCTCGAGCGAGCCGCCACCGCGGGCCAGGATGACGAGGTCGATCCGCTCGTCCGTGTAGAGGCGGTGCAGCGCGCGCACGATCGCACCCGATGCGGTTGGGCCCTGGACGATCGTCGGTGACAGGACCAGCTCGGCGATCGGGTAGCGCCGGCGCATCACATTGCCGATGTCGCGCCACACGGCGCCGACCGGCGAGGTGACCACCCCGATCCGCCGCGGCCAGCGAGGGATCGGGCGCTTGCGACCCTCGTCGAAGAGCCCCTCCGCGGCCAGCTTGGTTCGGAGCGCCTCGTACTGCTGGTGCAGGTCCCCAGCCCCCGCGGGCGTGATGGACTCGACGTAGACCTGGTAGCTGCCCTGCGGCTCGTAGGCGCGCACCTTGCCGTGGCAGATCACGTGCATGCCATGCTCGGGACGCACCGTGGCGCTGGCCAGCTCCTCGCGGAAGAGGACCGCCTTCACCTGGCTGGCGGCGTCCTTCAGGACGAAGAAGCAATGCCCCGATGGCGGGTACGAGGGTTGGCTGACCTCGCCCTCGACCCACACGTCGGCCAGCGCAGGGTCGCCGTCGAGCAAGACTCGCACCCGGCGGTTGAGGTCCGAGACGCGCAGGATGCGTGGCGCCGGGCGTGGCGCCTCCCAGAGGGTGGGCTGATCGGAATCGGGCGTCATCGGGCCTATTTCAGGCGGGTCATGTATTCGCCGGTCCGCGTGTCGATGCGCAGCATGTCGCCCTCGTTGACGAAGAGCGGCACCTGGACCGCCAAACCGGTCTCCATCGTGGCGGATTTCTTGGCGCCGGTGGCGGTGTCGCCGGCGAAGCCCGGATCGGTCTGGGTCACCCGCAGGTCGACGGCAACCGGCAGGTCGACGCCGAGCACCTCGGCGTCGTACATGCTGACGAAGACCTCGGTCCCCTCCTTCAGGAACCGAGCGTCCTCGCCGATCTGCTTGGCGCTGACCGCGAACTGGTCGTACGTCTCGTTGTCCATGAAGTGGAACGAATCGCCGTCGCCATACAGGTACTGGACCTTGCGCTGCTCCACCCGGGCGCGCGGCCAGCGGGTCCCCGCCTGGAAGGTCCGTTCCACGATGTCGCCGCGACGGACGTTCTGGAGCTTCATTCGCACCTGCGCCGATCCACGCGCCATCTTGATGTGCGTCCAGTCCAGCACCTTCATCAGCTGCCCGTCCAGCTCGATGATGACGCCCTTCTTGATATCGCCGGTGTCAATCATGCGGCACTCCGATCACGCCGCGGGGCACTCGGCGTTGGCCTTGGCGATGTTGGCGTTGTGCTGCGGCAGGGTCGCTGCGAAATAGTGCGACCCGTCGCGCACGCCGCCGGGGCAGGCCGCCACGAAGTAGAAGTAGCCGCCGCTCGTGTCGGGCGCGGCCACGCCGGCGAGCGAGGCGATCCGCGGCGAGGCGATCGGCGACGGCGGGAGCCCCTTGACCCGGTACGACTGGTAGCCGGCCAGCTCCTCGGGGAGCACCACCTCGCCCCCCGCGGTCTGCAGCTGCGGCCACCACTCGATCCCCTGCCACTCGGAGATCGGCCGCGACCCGAACTCGGCCGTGGCCAGCCCGTACTGGAGGGTCGGGTCGGCATTCAGGAGGCCAACCGTGCCGGCGGTCGGGTTCTTGATGCGGTTGAGGTAGACGCCGGCGATGATCGGCCGCTCAGGGTCCTGGACCGCCTCGCGCTCCACGATGCTGGCCACGGTCACCGCCTGGTCGATCGTCAGCCCCTGTGCGGCAATCCCGTCGCGGATCTCCTGCGTCAGTCGCTCCCCGAAGGTGCCGAGCAGCTTCTCGAGCACCTGGCGTGCGTGGTCATTGGCGTCAACCCGATAGGTGTCCGGGTAGAGATAGCCCTCGAGGCTGCGGCCCTCCGGCAGATCGGCCAGGAAGTCGAACTGGGCGACGAGGTCGGCCGGCGGGGCCTTCGCGAGCGCCGCAAACTCCTCCAGGTTCATGGTCAGCTTCGTGGTGCCCAGATAGCCGACGACCTGCTCCAGACGCCAGCCCTCGACGAGCGTGATCGTGACCTCCTCGCCCGCCTCCTGCTTCAGAGCGGCCACGATCTGAGACGGGCGCAGCGCAGGCGACAGGTCATAGACGCCGGCCTGCAGCTCGCCGGAGCGCTCGGCTTGCAGCACCGCGTACTGGAAGGCGAGCTGGCTGCTGATGACGCCCTTGTCGAAGAGGAGCTGGCCGATCTCTGCATCGTTGGTGCCCGCCACGACCTCGACCGTGATCCTTCGTCCATCCTCCCCGGCCGGCTCATCGGCCAGGGCGTTGGGGCGGTACCACTCCACGAAGTCGCGCACGACGCCGTGCTCGATCGAGCCGGGATGCTCCTCCACCCACGCGAAGAGGCGGGGCGAGAGGGCCAGCAAGCCCACAAAGAGCAGTACGACGGCCAGCGCGATGACGGCGCCAAACCAGGCGACAATGGTCAGCGGCTGGAACGTGCGGCGCCGCCGCATCGGCGCGTCGCGCTGGTCGCGGAGCTCGCGGATCCGAGCGTTGCGCTGCTCGTTCTTGTTCCAGCGGGGATCAGGCTGTCGGGTCATCTGGTCTCCTGCGGTCGAGCCATTCTTGCAGGATGAGGCACGCCGCCGCCGAGTCCCTTTCGCCCGATCCCCGCTCCGGCCGGCGCCCCGCGGCCGCCAGCTGCTCCCCCGCCTGCCAGCTGGTCAGCCGCTCGTCGACGAAGACGACCTCCAGGCCGATGGCGGTCAGCTGCTCCCCAAACGCCCGTGCCGCAGCCGCCTGCGCCCCCTCGCTGCCGTCCATGTTGCGGGGCAGGCCCACCACGATTCGGCTCGTGCCCTCGGAGCCTGCCAGCGCGGCGATCTGCTCCAGGTCGGTAGCCACATTGCCGCGCAGCAATGCCGGACGAGGGAAGGCCTGCCGGGTCTCCTCGTTGCCGACCGCCACACCGATGCGCCGGCTGCCGTGGTCCAGGCCGATGACGGCTGTCATCAGTTCAATGACTGGGCCGGCGCCTGGCCGGGTGACTCGGTCGGGGTCTGGACCTCCTCCCTGATGTCGATTCGGAAGGTCAGCCGAGGGAGCCGATCCACCCAGGCCGGCCACAGGTCGACGTCGACGTCACCAAGCGGGGCGAGCTCAGCCTTGGCCTCGGGGACGGTCAGTCCGGCGATGCGGTCGCGCACCTGGGCCTGGTCTATCTCAGCGGCTGCGGCGGCCGTCACCGAAGCCGTGAGGTCCAGCCGCCCTCCGGCCAGCGTCGCCGGCCCCAGCTCCACCTGGATCGAGTCGGCCACGATGGCGGTTCCCGGCGGCACCTCTTCGCCAAGCGTCAGGAGCGCCGAAGAAGCTGTTGACTCGGCCTCGGCACGGGAACCGTACGCGCGATCGAACGTCAGCGTCCCCCGCAGCTCGAAGGTGGCCTCGTCCTCCTTGCCGACCAGGTCGTCGGGTACCTCGATGCTCGGTACCTCCTCGGCCGTGGCCGCGGCGAACAGGCGGTCCGCATCTCCTGCCAGCGCCGCGTCCAGCTGCGACCGGAGGTCGGCTTCGATGGCGGCCACGACAGCATCGACATCCTCCTGCTGGATCACGGTGTGCGGTGTCTCCGCGCCGCCGGCCGTGGCTTCGGAGTTCGTCACTAAGCGGTTCGGGTTGTCAGGGAATCCACGCAGGAAGAGCCGTACCCCATCGTCGTCCACCGTGTCGATCGCACCGGCTGCGACATTCCCCCCAAGGCCAGCCACGACGGCGGCCACCGCGACGCTCTTCTGACCCGGCTCGATCGGCGCTCCAAACTTGCCGCGCGGAACCACGATCCGCTCGAGCGTGACAAACGCGGTGTTCCCACCGACCGACACGTGCGTGCCCCGGGGGACTTCCACAGCAACCGTATTCCAGTTGAAGAAGGTGACGACCCCGCTGGCCGGAACCTCCTCCAGCCGCTCACCCGTTGCCGTGCCGGGCTCGGTGGACTCCAGTTCGGCGGCCACGTGCCCGGCAACGTCGACCGTGACCGGAATCGAGACCGGTCCAACGGGCGTCGTGGCGGGCGTGATCGTGACGGTTGCCCCGGGCAGCAGCGCGGCGCCCGCCGCAAGAGCCGCGGCGAGGAGCGCCACCAGCCACGGCCAGCGGGGCAGGCCCCGAGTGCGCCGGCGTCCGCGACCCGGTGCACCCGGAGCCCCAGACGGCGGTGGCAGGTGGACGGCCACCGTCTCCTCCATGCCGTCGGTGGCAGGGATCGGCCTTGCAGGCTGGGGCCGTGCGCCGCCCGCGCCGCGGACCACGTGAATTGGCGCACGGGTGGGAGTCATCGGCTCCGCGGGGGATGGCGTTGGCGAGGTCGCGTCGGCGACCGAGGCGAAGGCGGCGATGCCAGCCTCGCCGGCAAGCGACCGCGTCGAGGCATCGGCCACCAGCGCCACGGAGCGACCGGTCTCGGCCGCGGCACGCCCCAGCAGGCGCAGCGCCACCACGCTCGAGGTCGCGCGGCTGCGGCCGGGAGCGACCAGCACGACGCGTCCGGCATCGGCCCCACGCAGGCGGCGCACCACCGAGGTGATCTCGTCGTCGGGCTCCAGGTAGAGGAGCTGGGGCTCGCCGTCCACGGGGCTCACAGCTGCATCGCCCGCACGGCGGCGCGCATCGCACGCTCGGCCGCGCTGCTGCTGGCGTCGAGGATGAGGGCCTGGTGCGCGAGCGCCATCGGGGTCACGTCCTGGCGCGTCGCCAGCTGCCCGCTCGCATCGTGGAGGCCCACCACATCTGCCGGGGAGAGCGGACGAACCTGGGGTTTTCGCGCAAAGGGCAGCCGATGCCACCATTCATCGCCGTCGAGCGCGGCCACGATCTGCGGCAGCTCCGCGCCCCCGCCGCACAGGTAGACACGGCCGGGCAGCAGCTCCCCCTCGGCAAGGTCGCTGATCATCAGCTCGACGCCGCCCAGCCACACGGCCGCATCGTCGGCCAGCGCCTCGGCCAGCGTCGCCCGGTCGACCTGCTCGGGCAGCTCCCCGTCCGCGGCCGCGAGCTTCAATGCCTCGGCGCGCGAGAAGGAGAGGGCAAAGCGCTCAGCGATCCCCTTGGTGAAGGCCCGCCCGCCGAGTGCCAGCATCTTGGTGCCCGCGATCCCGCCGTGGCGCACCAGGGCCACGTCGGTCGTCCCGCCACCGATGTCCACGAAGACCGCGCCCGCATCCCCCAGCTCGCCGGGATCCAGGCAGGTGGCCACCGCATACGGCTCGGCAATCACTCCAAGCAGCTTGAGACCAAGCTGGCTCGCCACCGACTGCAGGGCACCAAGGTGAACCATCGGCGCGAAGGCGTTGAAGACCGACAGCTCGAGCTGCGCGCCGGTGAAGCCGATCGGATTGCTGACCGGGTAGCCGTCGATCTTGAGCTCGACCACCGCAGCGTGCACCAGGCGCACGTCCAGGCGCTCGACGCCGCTCTCCCAGGCGATGCGGCGCTCCGCGTCGGCCAGGGCCTCGATCTGCACCTGCTCCACGATCTGCTGCAGCTCCGCCTCGGTCATGGGCGCGTGTGGATTCTCGCGGTGCACCGCGCCATTCGAGGTCGTGCCCTTGACCAGCTCGCCGGCGATGCCGATCACGGCCGAGGTCGCCTGCATGCCCGCCATCTCCCGCGCCTCGCCCAGGGCGCGTGAGCAATTGGCGACGACCGCATCAATGTCGCTCACGGTGCCCGACTGCATGTGGGTGAGGCCCTGACGCTGCCGTCCCGAGCCCCGGACCGATCCGACCAGCCGCCCCTCCTCGTCAGGCGTGATGGCCACCACCAGGGCCTTGGCGAACTCGGTCCCAACATCGAGTGCGACGAGCGCCGGCGGACCGGCAGCCGAGCGCCCACCGACCCTGGTCAGGCGTTCGACGAGGCTCCTCAGCCGGTCCTGCACCGTCAGCCGTTCTCGATCCGCTGGAGCGCCTCGAGCGCCAGGCGGGCGCCCTCGCGCAGCGCCTGGTCCAGGCCGGCGAGGTCCTTGCCACCCGCCTGGGCAAGCTCTGCGCGCCCGCCGCCCCCGCCCCCGATCATCGGCGCCACCTCGCGCACGATTGCGGCAGCATCGAACCCTTCCTCGACGAGGTCGCGACTGGCGGCGACCAGGATCGCCGGCCCTCCGCGCTCACCGGCGATGACGGCCACGAAGCGACCCGTTGCGGCGCGCAGGTCATCCGCGAGAGCCCGCAGCGCGGCGCCATCGGCATCGGCGTAGCGCTCGACGACGACCTTCGCCTCACCCGCCTGCTGCGCACCCGCCAGGGCTTGCACGGCATCGAGTCGCGTGGTGCTGGCGTTGCTGCCACCCTTCTCCGCCTCTCGCAGCCGCGCCTGCAGACTCTCGATTCGAGTCGCGACCTGGTCCTCGGCGGCGCCGAGCAGCTGGGCCGCCGTGTGCAGCGCCTCGAGCCGGGAGGCGACCAGCTCATCGGCCGCCGCTCCGCTCACCGCCTCGATTCGCCGCAACCCGGTGCCGATGCTCGCATCACCCGTGATCCGGAAGGAGCCGATCTGCCCCGTCGCCGCCACGTGCGTGCCGCCGCACAGCTCGGCGCTGTAGCCATCGACCCGTATGACCCGAACCCGCTCGGGGGCATATTTCTCGCCGAAGAACATGTCGGCGCCGATCGCCTGGGCCTCGGCCAGCGACATCTCGGTCGGTGTGACCGATGCGTTGCGGCGGATCTGAGCATTCACCTGACGCTCGACGTCGCGCAGCCCCTCCCGCGGCGTGGCCGCGTCCGCCGGAAAGTCGAAGCGCAGCCCATCCGGCCCAACCCAGCTGCCGGCCTGCTTTGCCTGCTCGCCGAGGACGTCGCGCAGGGCGCGGTGCAGCAGGTGCGTGGCGGTGTGGTTGCGCGCCGCCCCCCAGCGTCGCTCCTCGTCGACGCGGGCGTTGACCACGTCGCCGACGGTGAGCGCGCCCTCCAGCCGCCCGACATGCACGATCGCGTCGCCGACGCGCTGCGTGTCGTCCACCACGAGCCTTCCACGCTCTCCGACCAGCTCGCCACGATCGCCGATCTGGCCGCCGCCCTCCGCGTAGAACGGCGTCCTGTCGAGCACGACCTGGGTCGATCCCTCGCCCTCCGCAACCACCAGGACAGCCAGGCCATCTGCCGACGTCTCGTTGGGATAGCCGGTGAACTCGCTGCGCAGCCCTTCGACGCCCGGGAGTGGCGCGAAGCGGCCGGCGCGGGAGCCCCGCGAGCGATCGCGCTGTTCCTCCATGGCGGCCTCGAACCCCTTGCGGTCCACGGTCACGCCACGCTCCGCAGCGATCTCCACGGTGAGGTCGATCGGGAAGCCGAACGTGTCGTGCAGCCGGAACGCCTCGTCGCCGGCGATGGTGCCATTCGGCCCCGCCGCGTCGACCAGCGCTGCGAGCCGCTCGCTCCCCGCCTCGAGCGTGCGTGCGAACTTGCGCTCCTCGGCGTCGACCGTGCCCAGGATCTCTTCCCGATTCGCGACGAGATACGGGTACGCGCCGCCCATCACCTCGATGACGGTCCCGCACGTCTCGGCCAGCACCGCCTGCGTGATCCCCATCAGGCGCAGGTGCCGGACGGCACGCCGCATGATCCGGCGCAGCACGTAGCCGGGACCCTCATTCGACGGCCTCAGTCCCTCGCCGATCAGGAAGGTCATCGCCCGGCTGTGGTCGGCGACCACCTGGTAGCTGAAGCGCTCGCTCTCGACGCTCTGGGGATCGTGGCCAAGATGCTCCGCCAGCCGGTCGATGATCGGGGTGAAAAGGTCGGTCAGGTAGTTGCTGTCGACCCCCTGCACGGCGCTCGCCATCCGCTCCAGTCCCATCCCGGTGTCGACGCTGGGGAACGGCAGAGGCGTGAGGGTCCCGTCGACTGATCGGTCGAACTGCATGAAGACCAGATTCCAGATCTCCAGCCAGCGCGGGCAGGTCTCCGAATGGTCGGGCACGCATTCGGGCCCCTCGGAAAGCTCGGCGCCGCGGTCGTAGTGCAGTTCGCTGCACGGCCCGCACGGGCCGGTCTCGCCCATCGACCAGAAGTTGTGGTCGTCGCCGGCGGCGATGTTGCCCCACTGCGCCATCCGCTCCGGCGGAAGGCCGATCTCCTCGCTCCAGATGCGGCGCGCCTCGTCGTCATCGGTATAGGTGGTGGCGGCGATGCGCTCGCCAGGAATCCCCAGCTCGACCGTCAGGAACTCCCACGCCCAGTGGATCGCCTCGCGCTTGAAATAGTCGCCGAAGCTCCAGTTGCCGAGCATCTCGAACAGGGTGTGGTGACGGGGTGTGCGCCCAACCTGCTCGAAGTCGTTGTGCTTGCCGGCCACCCGCAGGCATGGCTGCGCGTCGACGGCGCGCGTGTAGTCGCGCTTCTCCTCGCCGGTCAGCACCCGCTTGAACTGGACCATCCCCGAGTTGGTGAAGAGGAGCGTCGGGTCGTCGCGCGCAAGGAGCGGAGCCGCCGGCACGCGGGTGTGGCCGCGCGCCTCGAAGAAGCGCTGGAAGCGCTCGCGGATCTCGGCGGCCTGCAGCTCCGGCATCGGTCCTGCCCGTGACCTCGTACTCACCACGAGAGCCGGCGACAACCGGCTCTCGACTCCTCGTGCGTGATTGCGCGCGAATGGCCGGTCAGGAGGCAGCGCCCTCCGGCGCAGGCTCCCCACCGCCGGCATCGTACGCGGACATCATCTCCGCGCGTGCCTTCTCGGCCGCCGCGCGACCCTCGCTGATCGCCTCACCGATGGCTGCCTTCTTCTCGCCGACGAACTCACCGACCTGCTCGCGAATCTCGTCACCCGTTCGCGGGGCAAGGAGGAGGCCGATGGCGGCACCGATCAGTCCGCCGATCACGACTCCTGCGAGGAAGCTGCCGAACCCGGAATCTTTCATGCTCTCGGTCCGTCCCTAGCGTTTGCGTCCGCTGATTCTAACGATCCGTCCGTTCCCCGTCCCGACCACCGCGGGCAGGGCGCTCGGGGGGCGGCCGCGAAGGTCCGAGCTGCGCCAGCAGATCGGTGGCCAGCATGGCGAGCTGCGCACCCAGGCAGGCGGCCAGCAGGTGGAAGTCGCCGATCCGCACCAGCTCGAGGCCGGTTCGCGCCCCGATCGCGTTCCCCGCGGCGGTGCCCAACAGCGAGGCGAGCGCCAGGATCAGCAGCCGCCGGTCCCAGCGACCGCGGAGAGCGGTGAAGACGGTCAGGTTGATCGCCGCCACGAAGGCGGTGAGCACCATCCAGGGCGTCATGTCGCGCGGGCGATGCGACCGCCGCCGAGGCACTCCTCTCCGTCGTACAGGACCGCCGCCTGCCCCGGCGCCGGTGCCCAGACCGGCTCGGAGGTCTCGACCAGGAGCCGCTCATCCCCGATCACGGTGACCTCGCACGGCACCTCCGCTCCACGGTGCCGGATGCGGACCGATGCGCTGAAGCGATCGGCCGGCGGCGCCCCCGCCACGAAGCGGCGCCCCTCGACCGCGAAGCTGCGCGCGGCGATCTCGTCGCGCCTGGCCACTACCACCGTGTTCGAGGCAGGGCGTACCTCCTGCACGAAGACGGGCTCGCCGAGCGCGACGCCCAGGCCGTGCCGCTGTCCAACGGTGTAGTGCGCGTACCCGGTATGGGTGCCGATCCGCTCGCCACCGGTGTCGACGATCGGGCCCGGCTCGCCGAGGTATCCGCGCCGCTCGGCCAGCAGCTCGCGGTAGTCGCCGGCGGGCACGAAGCAGATCTCCTGGCTCTCCGGCTTGTCGGCGGTCGGCAGCTTCAGCTCGGCGGCGATCCGCCGTACCTCGGGCTTGGTCAGCTCGCCGAGCGGGAAGCGGGTGTGCGCCAGCTGGCCCTGGTCGAGGACCCACAGGAAATAGGTCTGATCCTTGTTGGCGTCGGCCGCACGCATGAGGTGGAAGTGACCGTCCCGCTCCTCGACTCGCGCGTAGTGGCCGGTCGCCACCTGGTCGGCGCCATACGCGGCGAGGCCGCGACGCAGCAGCTCGTCGAACTTGATGTACTGGTTGCAGGCCTGGCATGGGTTCGGAGTGGCGCCGGCGAGGTAGCCGTCCGCGAAGGCGTCGATCACCCGCTCCTCGAACGAGCGCTCCAGGTTGAGGGCGAAGAACGGGATCCCCACCAGCTGCGCGACCCGGCGGGCGTCGTCGTGCGCGTCGGGCGAGCAGCAGCTCCGACTCTGCTCGTACCCCTCGCCACCGTCAGGGTGAAGCCGCATCCAGACGCCGACCACCTCGTCACCGCTCTGGCCCGCGTCGCGCGCCAGCAGCGCCGCTGCAACGCTCGAGTCCACGCCGCCGCTCATGGCGGCAACGATGCGGGCCATCAGGCCGATGCCACGGTGTTTGGTCGCGCGGCCTGCTCACGGATGCGGCCGATGGTCGAGCGCAGGACCTCGGTCGCTCGTTCAATGTCGTCGAGCGTCGTACCTCGGCCGGCGGTCAGGCGCAGCGCACCATGGGCACGCTCGGCGTCGATCCCCATCGCCAGCAGGACGTGGCTCGGTTCGGCGGAGCCGCTGGTGCAGGCGCTGCCCGTGCTCCCCTCAACGCCCTCCAGGTCCAGCGCGGCCACCAGGTCTCCTCCCTCGACGCCGTCGATCAGCCAGCTGGCGCTATGCGGCAGGCGCTCGCTGGGATGGCCGCTCGGCTCCACCCCGTCCAGCTCCCGCATGCCGACAAGGAGCCGATCACGCAGGCCGGCCAGACGCCCATTCTCGGCGTCGCGGGCCGATCGATCGCCCTGGGCCAGCTCCAGGGCCCGCCCAAAGCCGACGATGCCGGCCACGTTCTCCGTTCCAGCGCGCCGCTGCCGCTCCTGGGCGCCGCCCTGGATCTGCGGCAGGAGTGCCGTCCCCTGCCGCACGAACAGCGCGCCGACCCCCTTGGGCCCGTACACCTTGTGCGCGGCCAGGCTCAGCAGATCGACTCCCAGGTTGTCGACGTCGAGTGGAAGGAAGCCCGCGGCCTGGATTGCATCGGCGTGGAAGAGGACGCGGTGACGGCGGCAGATGGCACCGATCTCCGCGATCGGCTGGATCGTGCCGACCTCGTTGTTGGCGTACATGATCGAGACCAGGCTGGTGTGCTCATTGATGGCGGCCTCGACCGCGGCGGGGTCAACGCGGCCGAATCGGTCGACCGGGACGACGGTCACCCCGAAGCCGGAGCGCTCCATGATTGCGCAGGCATGCAGCACCGCCTTGTGCTCCACGCCGCTGGTGACGATGTGCCGTCCCTTGGCGCTGGCCGCCCAGGCGGCACCCTTGATGGCGAGGTTATCGGCCTCGCTGCCGCCGCCGGTAAAGACGATCTCGCGGGGCCTGGCGCCCAGGATCGAAGCGATCCCTTCCCGGGCCTCGTCGAGTCCCTGCCGCGCCCGTCGGCCGGCGGCGTGCGGGCTTGACGCATTGCCGAAGTGGTTCGTCAGGTAGGGCAGCATCGCCTCCAGCACCTCGGCGCGGAGCGGCGTGGTGGCGGCATGGTCGAGGTAGATGCTCATCGGACCAGGTCTCCTAGCAGACCGACCCGGAGCCGGATGTGGGGGTCTCGCTGGACGACGGCGCCGGCGTTGCCAAGGGCATCAGGAACGCGGTGCGCGCGATCGACCGCACCCGGCTGATGCTCGCGAAGTCCAGATTCTCTTGAATGGCCGGTGGCCAGAACTGGTAGGTGGCGATGGTGCCGGGGCGAACGCTGGCTCCGATCGCCAACAGGTCCGGCAGCTGCTCGATCGGGATGTTGGTCCAGAGCGAGTCACGGGCGATGTCGAGCAGCTCGGGGATGCGCGGGATGAGGGTGCACGGGTCGAGCTGCTGGCGGAGCGCCAGCAGCACCTCCTGCTGCCGGTTCATCCGGTTGTAGTCGTTGTCCTGGTGGCGCGAACGCGCGTAGGCCAGCGCATGCCAGCCGTCGAAGTGGTGGAAGCCTCTCGCAATGTAGACGGTGACATCGCGCTTGATGCTGAAGGGATCCGGATAGGTCGCATCATAGATGGAGTCCTTCGTCGTCATGTCCAGCCCACCCAGCGCATCCACCACGTGAATGAAGCCGCCGAGGGTGACAACCACCTGCCCGTCGATCTGGAGGCCGGTCAGCTCGGCGATCGCCTCCTGGACGGCCCGATAGCCGCGCTCCTCATCAGGGCCGGGGAAGATCTCGGGATGAGCAATGGCGTAGGTGTAGAGCGAATTCAGCTGGTCCTGATAGCACCGGCAGTCGAAGGCCTGGGCCGGACCGTCCGGCAGCGGGACGTTCAGGAGGTTGCGCGGCAGCCCGAACAGCGCAGCGCGCCCGGTCCTGACCTCGATGCTCAGGATGACCATCGTGTCCGTGCGCAGGCTGAAGCGCCCGGGGCCGGCGTCTCCCCCGACCAGGAGCAGATCGAGCCGCCCGTTGTCACCCCACGCCGGTTCTGGAGTGGGGATCGGCGTCGGCTCGGGCGTCGGGCCGGGCGTCTCGCCGGGTAGCCGGCTGGCGGCGGGGACCGGCGTCGCGCTGCCGAACGGGTGGGAGATGGCGACCACGGTGTCATACGCCTTGATGCCGACGAACCCCAGCCAGCCGTGCATCAGGAGCGTGCTGCCCAGCAGGGTGCCCAGGAGGACCAGTCCGAGCGCGGCCCGGAAATCCGGGATCGGCGGCCAACGGCGCGCCGCCGCTCGATACGCGTCCACGATTGCGAAGAGGCGGTAGACGAGCACGGCGATGTTGAGCGCGATGAGCGGCAGCAGAACGCTCGGCTGGAGCAGCAGGCCCAGGGAGCGGGCCTTGCCCTGCACGATCATGACCACCACGCCGGCGCCCAGCAGGAGCATCATCGGCACCGCGAACATCAGCGCCCGACGACGCGAACCGACCCAGCCTTGACCAAGGCCGGGCCACACGAACGAGAGCAGAGCTGCGATCACGGCGGAGTGCCGAATCGCGGCGATCAAGCGGGGCGCCACGGGCGGCAGTCTACGACGCTGGGACATGGAGGTGTGGATCGGTGATCGTGCGAACCCTCGACGATGTGGTGGGGAGTGACCGGGATGTCGCGGGCGAGGGCTGGCGCAGCCGCCGCCTCCTCTTACGACGCGACGGGCTGGGCTTTTCGTTGCACGACACCACCGTGGCGGCAGGAACCGAGCTCACCCTGCAGTACAAGCATCACCTCGAGGCCTGCTACCTCATGGCGGGTGAGGCGGAGCTGACCGACCTGTTAACTGGTGAGCAGCACATCCTTCGGCCTGGGTCGATGTATGCGCTCGACCAGCACGACCGCCACACCCTCCGCGTGCGGACCGACCTCCATCTCGTTTGTGTCTTCAACCCGGCGTTGACCGGCGGCGAGACGCATGACGCAGATGGAAGCTTCCCGCCGCCGACCGATTAGACGCTAGCGCTTCCAGCCCTCGAGCAGGAACGAGCCCGCGAACGCGGCCAGGCCGAGCGTCACGAGGTCCAACGTGCCGACCTTGAACTCAAACGCCGCAAGCAGAAACAGCACAACCGCGACGAGCAACAGAATTGCGCCCGGCTTCAGAGACATCCTCTCCTCCTCTGCATTCGCCCCCTTGCGTGATTACACCGCGACTGTCAATTGCAGGCGTCATCGATCTGGGCCGACGAGCAGCAGGTAGAGCGTCTCTGCTCCCTCCAGCTGAGCCGTGATCGAGTAGGTCATGCCGTCCTTGTGGGCGCTCGCGCCGCCGAACACGAAGTCGGGACTGTCCTCGCCCGCGGGCGGCTCAGAGGCGAGAGGCGATGACGGGTTGAGCGTCCAGCCGGCAGCCGTCCATTCCGCTCGGTAATGGTCGATCACTGTCTCTCGTGGGTGTGCCGAGTTGAAGGCCGCCGCCGCTTCCGGAGTACCCCGGCCGCTGAATTCACGCAGCCTGCCGCCAGGGCCGCCACACCAAGTCCGATTGCCAAGATCAGGCGGATCGGTCGCCGAGGCATGGCTAGGACTTCTCTCGGTCGTGATCCACGACGCGCAGCGACAGCTCGGCCAGCTGTTCGGGAGTGATCGGCGACGGCGCGCCCATCATCAGGTCACTGCCGGATTGCGTCTTGGGGAAAGCCATCACCTCGCGGATGTTGTCCTGGTCGGCGAGCAGGGCGGACCATCGGTCCAGCCCGATCGCGATGCCGCCGTGTGGAGGTGCGCCATATTCGAGCGCATCGAGCAGGGCGCCGAACTGGTCGCGCATCCCCTCCACGCTGTGGCCCATCAACGCGAAGGCGCGCTCAAGCAGGTCGCGACGATGGATCCGAATCGATCCACCACCGAGCTCCCAGCCGTTCAGCGCCAGGTCGTACTGCTGGGCATGGACGGCGCCGGGATCGGCCTCCATGCGTGCCTCTTCATCCCAGAGCGGTGCGCTGAACGGGTTGTGGGTCGCATCCCAGCGGCCGAGGTCCGCGTCCCATTTGAACATCGGGAAGGGATAGACCCAGACATACGCCAGCGTGCTGGCATCGCGCAGGTCGAGCCGCTGGCCCATCTCGAGCCGCAGCCGGCCGAGCGCGCCGGCAGCGACGAGACGATCGGCATCGGCCACCATGAGGAGCAGGTCGCCTGCCTCGCCACCCACCGCTTCCAGGATGGCTGCCGTCTGCGTCAACGACAGGAACTTACCGAGCGGGCCGTGAAGGGAGCCATCAGCTTGCACGGACACGTGGATCAGGCCCTTGGCAGCGTGGCGCTGGGCAAGGTCGGTCAGCTCGTCGAGCTGGCGGCGAGAGTAGTCACCGCAGCCTGGTGCGCGGATGGCGAACACGGCGCCACCCCCCGCGAGCGCTTCGGTGAAGATCCGAAAGTCGACGTCGCTGACCGTCTCGCCCAGGTCGATCAGCTCCATCCCGAAGCGCAGATCGGGCTTGTCCGATCCATATCGGCTCATCGCCTCCTCGTAGGTGAGGCGCGGGAACGGAGTCTGCAGGATCGGACGCTCCGGGAGCACCTCGCCGCTGACGGCGGTCACCACGTCCTCGACGGTCGCCATGACGTCCTCGGCTGCCACGAAGCTCATCTCGATGTCGACCTGGGTGTGCTCCAGCTGCCGATCGCCGCGCTGGTCCTCGTCCCGATATGCGCGGGCGAGCTGGTAGTAGCGGTCGTACCCGGCCACCATCAACAGCTGCTTGAGTTGCTGCGGGGACTGCGGCAGCGCGTAGAACTTGCCGGGCTGCACGCGGCTGGGCACCACGAAGTCGCGCGCACCCTCGGGCGTGCTGCGGATCAGAGTCGGGGTCTCGACCTCGACGAACCCGAATGCCTCCAGCTGCCGGCGAACGGCACTCGCCAGCCGTGCCCGCAGCAGGATCCGCCCCTGGAGCGGAGGCCTGCGCAGGTCAAGGTAGCGATAGGTCAGGCGCAGCGACTCGTCGAGGCCGGGCTGCTCCTCGTTGACGTAGAACGGCGGCAGCTTGCTGGGGTTGAGGACGGCGAAGGTGTCGACCGCGACCTCGATCTCGCCGCTCGCCAGCTCGGCGTTGGTCGTCCCCGGAGGCCGATGGCGCACCACGCCTTCCACCTGCACCACCCACTCGTTGCGTGCCGGCTCGGCGGCGAGATGGGCATCAGCTGCGTCGTCCGCGTTGGTCACCACCTGGGTGATCCCGTATCGGTCGCGCAGGTCGAAGAAGGCCAGATGGCCATGGTCGCGGCGCCGATGCACCCAGCCGGCCAGCGTCACCCGCTCTCCCACGTGGGAGGCGCGCAGCTCGCCGCAGGTGTGACTCCGGAAGGCCTGGCCCATGGGAGGTCGAATGGTACCGGAGCGTGGGCCGCTCCGAGCCTGCCATGATGCCGCCCGTGATACGGCTCATGGCGCTGGTGACACTGCTCGCGATGCTCGGCGCGGCGGGCGTCCTGGTCTATGCCGGGGTACAGCGCTACCGCGGCCGCGAGATCTCGCGCGCGACCGTGCGCCTGGTTGCTGGCCTGGAGGGGGCCAGCGGCGCGATCGGCTTCCTCTTCATGCCCGAGCTGGGTTATGTCGCGCTCTTCTTGGCCATTCCCACGTTCGCAACCTACTGGCTCGTGCGGCGAGGTCACGGGGTGGCGGCCGGGACGCTGCTGATCGCTCTTGGCTTGCCCGGGGCCGGATGGTGGGGCTATTTCCTGGTCCAGGATGCCCTGAATCCCGACCTCGTCTACGACGCCGTCCTGTGGCTCTGGTGGGCGCCGGAGGTCGTGCTGATCGTCGTTGGGGCGCTGCTCATCGCTCGAGGAGATCGCCCGGTGCCCGTGCCGCCGCTTCTCGAGAGAGCCGCCACCCAGATCCGCGATCCCGCCGCGATCGGGAGCGCCATCCTGCGGGAGACGGCCATCGGCCCGATCCCGATCCAGACGCTCATCGGCATTGCCGCTGCCCTGGTGATCACCGGGTTCGGGCTCCCGCTGGCGGTGCAAGCCGGCGTGCCCTGGCCCGTGGGGCTGCTGGCCGGGACGGTGGCCTTTGCCGTGATCGCCGTCGAGTTGGGTTACGTGACGATTCCCGGGGGCGTCCGGAGAGCGTGGGAAGGCTACGCGGTCGTCGGCAATCCCGGCATGAAGCGATGGGTTGCGATGGTGGGGACGCCGGTGCCGGCCACCTTGCCGGCGATGCATCGATGGCTGGAACGAAACCCCGAACGGCCGGAGACGCGCTGGGCGCGAGCCGAGATCCTCCTCCTCACGGGGGACCTGGTCGAGGCACGCGCGGTCACCGAGCGCATGCCCATCGTGAGCGAGTGGGATCGATTCGAGCAGCAGTCGCTCCGGGTCTACCTGGGATGGGTCGAGGGTGGCGATCCGGACTTCGACTCGTTGCGGGAACAGGCCGAGGCGGTCGGCGACCCCGACTCCGCCGAGCGCCTGGCGGCGCGCGGCGAGGCGGTGATCGCGGACGCTCGCGCATTGGCCGCCAGCGGCGGAGACTGGAAGGCGCCGCTCATCGCGCTCCGCGACGAGGCCGGGCCACGAGCCGATGGTTTGTTGCGCGAAGACCTGAGGCGGGCCTCGTACCGCCCGTTCCTGCTCTTCGGACTCATCCTCTGCGGCGTCGTCCTGCTGATCAGCGGGCTGATCTGATAGGGGCTAACGCATCGACCCGGCTACCTCGTCGAGCCGGACCTGGCGCTGCTCGCTGGCATCCAGGTCGCGCAGGGTCACGCTCCCCTCCGGCAGCTGCGGGTCGACGATGACAGCAAAGCGTGCTCCGAGCTTGGCAGCCGACTCCAGCTGCCTCCCCAGCTTTCGGGCGCTGCCGTCGGCGCGCACGCGGAGGCCGGCCTGACGCAGGGTCCCGGCGACCGCCAGGCGCGGCGCAAGGGCATCCGGATCCGCGCCGACCACGACCACCAGGGGTGCGCCTGCCGGCACCGTAACGCCCTGCTCGGCTGCCGCCAGCACCGTCCGATCAATCCCGATCCCGAAGCCGATCCCCGGCATCGGGGGCCCGCCGAGGAGCTCCGCCAGCCCGTCGTAGCGGCCGCCGCCACCGAGCGCCTGCTGCTGCCCCCGACGGCCGGCAACGTAGAACTCGAAGGTGGTGCGCGTGTAGTAGTCGAGGCCCCGCACGATGCGATTGTCGACCTCGTAGCGCACGCCGAGGTCGTCGAGCAATGCCTGGACCGCCACGAAGTGCGCTCGGCACGGATCGCACAGGTGGTCCATCGAGCGGGGGGCGCCCGCAGCGAGCTCCGGATCAAGATCCTTGCCATCGAGGACACGCAGCGGGTTGACGCTCAGCCGCCGTCGCGAGTCATCGGTCAGGCGGTCTTCGTTCGCAGCGAAGTACTCGATCAGGGCGGTTCGGTAGCCGGGGCGGCACGTCGCGTCGCCGATCGAGTTGACGTAGGCCACGACGTCGCCCAACCCCGCCCCCTCGAAGAAACGGTGGCCGAGCTCGATGATCTCGGCGTCGACCATCGGGCCCGGATCGCCGATGACCTCGACGTCCCATTGCACGAACTGCCGGAAGCGGCCGGCCTGCGGGCGGTCGTAGCGGAACATGGGGCCGATCATCCACAGGCGCTGCGGACCTGGCCGCACGTGCATGCCGTGCTCGAGATAGGCCCGCACGATGCCGGCAGTGGGCTCCGGTCGGAGCGCCCACTCGGCGCGCTCCTCCTCGCTGCCGGCCGCCCCGCTGACGCGGAACATCTCCTTCTCGACTGCGTCGGACGACTCACCCAGGCCGCGGCTGAACAGCTCGATCCGCTCGAAGAGCGGCGTCTCGATCCGATCGAGCGCATACCGGCTGCTCAGGTCCCGGGCGATCTCCTCGATGCGGCTCCAGGCGGAGCCGTCCTCGGGGAGCAGGTCGCGCGTGCCGCGCGGCGCGGAGACGGGACGGGACATGTGCGGAGTCTACCGACCCATACCCTCGGGAAACGCTCCCTGCCCGTCAGCGAAGATTGAGTCGATCGAAGGGCAGAGGCTCTCATTGCATCAGATAGCGAGCGGCCATCAGCTTGGTGGCTCGCCCAACGACGAGAGGAGAGCCCAAGTGCGAAAACTGCGTGTCCTCATGGCGGCAACCGCCGTCATGATGCTACTGGGTACACCAGTATCGGGAGCGCCAGCGTCCAACGGCGATTTCGTATCGGGCAGTGGCTACCGCCTTAGCGCAGATGGCAATGAGCGGAGGGTCCAGTTCAACGCATATGCCCAGGCCGATACAAACGGTGCGTGGGGCTCGTACTGGTACCGAAACCTGGCGATAAACCTCACCTTCAGCGGCCAGGTGAAATGCCTCGACGTTTCCGGCAACCAGACCGCCATCGGCGGCGTGATCACGAGGCTGACCGCTGACCCTTCGCCGGGCTTTGGCGTAGGTGACAAGTTCCTGGTGTTCCTGATCGACAATAGCGACCAGAACCCAGCCAACCCGGACGTCGTGAGCGGGACGTACATCCTTCCACTCGACTCCACTGCGGTTGCCGTGCCCCGCAACTTCCCAGCAACGTGTCCTGACGCGGCCACGACCGCACATGACGCCTTCCTTGTGCAGGGCGACATCGCGATCGGAAACGTGAACTCGTAGCCAGCACTTGGCTGCGGCAGTGACGAAGTGCCACGGCTGGCTTCGGCGCCAGTGAGGGGAATGGGCGGATCACCCCGCCCATCTCCCACACCTCCGCAGCACCGTGAATGCTTGCCACCTCACGCACTCAACGGCGAAGATGCCGCCTTACGCGTCGACCTGTCGAGCCAGGTCGCGGGCGACGAGGGCGGGCATTGGATCGCGAGCTGGTCGAGCGCGCGCAGCAGGGCGACGAGTCGGCCTACGCTGCGCTTGCGGTGAGGATCGGTGATCGCATGTACGCCACCGCCCATCACATCCTGCGCGACACCGGACGCGCCGAGGACGCCGCCCAGCAGGCCATGATCGATATCTGGCGGATGCTGCCCCAGCTCAAGGATCCAGACCGATTCCAGGCGTGGGCCTACCGCATCGTCGTCCGCGCTGCCTACGCCGAGGCAGGCCGTCAGCGCCTGTGGGGCCTGCGCGCGGCCGCCGTGACGCCGGACCGGACCTTCGCGCCCGACCACGCGACCCTCGTAGCGGACCGCGACCAGCTCGAGCGCGGATTCCAGCGACTGCCCATCGACCATCGGGCAGTGGTCGTTCTGAAGCACTACGCCGGCCTGTCGAACCAGGAGATTGCCGAAGCCCTCGACATCCCGGTGGGCACCGTGCGCTCACGGCTCCATTACTCCCTCAAAACCCTGCGCGCCGCACTTGAGGCCGATGCTCGGACGACGCCGGAAGTAGGCAGGCGATGAGATCCGACGAAGAGATCGAACGCCTCCTCGACGATTGGCTCACTGACGATGCGCAGCCGATGCCACGAGAGGTGCTCGAGAATGCCCTGGAGTCCGTGGCCAGGACTCCTCAGGGCGGAACTCGCCGGACAGGTCGTAGCTGGCTCGGCAGCGGGCCGGTGGGAGTGTTGGCCGCCGCGGCGGTGCTGATCCTGGTCGTCGTGGCGGGCGGGCTGACGGTTAACCGCATCGGGTCACTGTTTCCAACCGCGTCGGCGGACGCCCGGCCGGAGTTGGCGTGGGACCCCGGCGCGGAATTCCTGGTGGCACCCAGCCAGCGCAACCCGAGTCCGGACTCGTACGGCAACTCGAATGTGTGGAGCTATCTGAGCAGCCCCAGGGCGCACGCTCCTCTCCAGTACGAGCCACTTCCGACCTTCGCCAACGGCCAGTGGACCGATCCCTCGACCGTCATCGTGTATCGCGACAAGGATGGGCTTGTCATGCATCCCTGGAAGGCCGATGGGAGCGTGCGATTTGCGATCCTCGGCTGGACGAGCCCCGTCGCTGGGGACGTGACGATTCGCGGCTTCGTGCTCATGGTCGATCGCAACTGCAAGGAGCTCGGGAGCGGCATCGGCTTCTCGGTGGACCGTGAGTCTTCAACGTTGTTCGCGTCCGAGGTTCGTTCGGGAGACAGCGACCATCTCGACGTCACCACCACGGTCCGTCGCGGCGAGTCGATCTACTTCATCGTGGATCCGGGCGTAGACAACACGTGTGATTCCACGCTCCTCGGGCTTGCGATCACGACCGGGGATTGACCTTCGCGGTCTGCCGCATCTGATCGCGAGCCGCTAGGCTGCGCCGATGATGCGGACCGTCAGACTCCGGACGATCCTCGTGTGGCTGACGCTCGCCGCGCTCCTGGCCGCAGGCCTGGCGATCCGGCTCGCTGTCCTCGACACGACAGGCCACTACGGCGACGCGGAGGTCAACGGCCGCTGGGCGGACAGAATGGCGATCTACGGCCCGTGGGACTTCTACCGCCATGACGGCGCCCTCTACCCGGCGTTGTTGTACGCGTACTGGCCGATCGGGGTGCTGCTCGACGGTGTCGCCCAGGCCCGTGCGGTCAAGGGCCTCTCGATCCCCTTCGACCTGGCCATCGGTGTGGTCACCTACGTGGCGGCACGACGCATGGTCGGCCCGGTCCGGGGGCTCGTGGCCCCGGCGATCTACATCTTCAGCCCGGCCGTGCTGCTGGCAGGACCGGTGTGGGGACAGGTCGACGCCGCCGGGACGCTCGCCTATCTCCTCGCCCTGCTGGCGCTGGCCGGGAGGCGGTTCGCAATGGCCGGTGCCTGCGCCGTGCTCGCGCTCCTGGTCAAACCGCAGTTCGGGCTCGTCCTGCTGCCGGTCGCGGTCGTCGCGATCGTGCAGTGGCGCGCGACCCGTAGCGTCGTTCCCATCGTTCGCTCGGCCCTTGGCGGGGCGGCCGCCTACTTGGTCGTGGCGCTCCCGCTGCGCATGGATCCGATCTCGTACATCGGTCGCGTGATCGGCGCTGGGAGCTTCAAGGAGATGTCATCGGCCAATGCGGCGAACATCTGGGGCCTCTTCCACGGGTACAAGAAGCCCGATGGAGACCTGGTCTACATCGGCGCCGTCCTGCTCGTCCTCGGCCTGACCGCAGCGGTGCTCCCGCTGCTGCGGCGGCAGGACCTGCGCATGATCCTGGCCGGCGGAGCCTTCGTGATCTTCGCCTTCTACTTCCTGCCGACCCGCGTCCACGAGCGCTACCTGTTCCCGGCGATGGCCGTGCTGGCCCCCCTCGCCGCGGCCAACTGGAGCGTCTTCGCGGCATATCTGCTCATGACCGCTGGCTTTACAGCCTCGATGCTCTACGCCCTGGTCGACACCACGCCGTTCACGTTCTGGCCGTGGCTCGAGGACCTCGTGACGCTGCCGGTCGCGCGGATCTGGATCTCGCTGACGCTCATCGCGACCGCCGCAACGCTGGTCTTCCTGCTCCTCGTCCAGGCCCGCACCGAGGCTGAGCCGGTGCCGGCAGGAGAGCCATGATTCGCTCAGCGCTCCTGTTCATCCTCGTGATGGCGGTAGTGCCCGCACTCGCCTACACCCTTCCGCCCCTCGTCTTGCGGGATGCAGAAGTCCGATGGTGCGCGCCAGTGGGTCATCGCAAGTTCGAGAGCATTCCCGCTCCCGATTCATCCGAGGCTGATTGACGCTCGGTGCTTCGATAGCGGATTTGTCGCGCTCTATTTCGAGGAGTGGGTCCCGCCGTACCTCGGCGTTCGGTACGCGGTCGTGATCGGAATCCGTGATCGCGGCCTGGAAGGTGGATCCCACCTGGACAGCGTCGGGCTGGGGTCGCAGATCGAGCGGGACTACATTTCGCAGCTGGGCGCCGAGGCCACGTGCACATGACGCGGATCCTGGCAGAAATCCTCGGCGTAGTCGCCGGTGTCAGGGTCGTTCGTGCGATCGTGCAGCACGAGTGCACGACCAGGCTCGACACCAATGAGGTGGCCCGAGCCCGCCAGGCCCAAGCCCCTAGCGCGCCTCGCGACTGACGCTGGTCACATCACGCACCCGCTCGATGCGGGTCAGCACCTTGGCTAGCTGCTGCAACGACGTGACCTTGAGCGTGGCACTGATCGTGGCGGTGCCATCGGGGTGCGTGCCAATCGACGCCGCCACGATGTTGACCTTGTCCTCGGCCACGACATTCGTGATCTCGTTGAGCAGCCCCGGCCGGTCAACCGCCAGGATCCGGATGGTGATCGGGTAGGTCTGCAGGTCCACCGCCTCCCAATCCACGTCGATCAGCCGCTCGATATCCCGTTCCGACAGCACCGACCGGCAGTTGGAGCGGTGCACGGTCACGCCCTTGCCGCGGGTTACGTAGCCGGTGATCGGGTCGCCGGGGATCGGTGAGCAGCACTTCGCGAAGCGCACCAGAAGGTCGCCCACCCCCTTGACCCGGATCCCACTGGCGGAGGGCACGCCGGAGGGCGGCGCCACCTCGGGCAGGGTGATCGCCGCGTCGTCGTGGATCTCCAGCTTGCCAACCACGCTGGCCGGCGAGACCGCCCCGTAGCCGATGGCGGCGTAGAAGTCGTCGAGCTCCTTGTAATGCGCATGGGACGCCAGCTCCAGCAGCTTGTCGGCGTCGATGCTGACCAGCGTCTCGTGCGCCAGGCGGCGGAGCTCACGGTCGAGGATCTCCTTGCCCTGGGCGATGTTCTCGTCGCGCTGCTGCCGTTTGAACCAGGCGCGGATCTTCTCGCGGGCCTGGTTGGTGCGCACGATGTTGAGCCAGTCTCGGGACGGCCCGTGCGCGGCCTTGGTGGTGATGATCTCGACGATGTCTCCGTTGTGCAGCCGGTAGTCGAGCGGCACCAATCGGTTGTTGACTTTGGAGCCGATGGTGCGATGGCCGACATCGGTATGGATGCGGTAGGCGAAGTCGAGCGGGGTCGCGCCGGAGGGCAGGTCCTTGACGTCGCCCTTGGGGGTGAACACGAAGACCTGGTCCTGGAAGATGTCGAGCTTGAGCCCCTCCACGAACTCGGTCGCGTCGACCACCTCGCGCTGCCAGTCGATCAGCTGCCGCACCCAGGCCAGCTTCTCGTCGTAGCGGCGATCGCCGCGCGAGCCCTCCTTGTAGCGCCAGTGAGCGGCGATCCCCGCCTCCGCCACCTCGTGCATGGCGCGGGTCCGGATCTGGACCTCGAGCGGCTTGGCATCGGGCCCGATGACGGCGGTGTGCAGTGACTGGTAAAGGTTGGCCTTGGGCATGGCGATGTAGTCGTCGAACTGCCCGGGGATCGGTCGCCAGATGGAGTGGACCACACCCAGCGCGGCATACGTGTCCTTGACCTCGTCCACGATTAGCCGGATGGCGTGCAGGTCGTAGATCTCGCTGAACTCGGCGCCCTTGCGCTCCATCTTCTTGTAGACGCTGTACAGGTGCTTGGGCCGCCCGCTGATCTCCGCCTCGATCTCGACCTTGGCAAGCTCCTTGGTCAGGATGCCGATGCTCTTATTGACGAACGACTCGCGCTCCTTGCGGCGGTCGGCCAGCATCTCGACCATCTTGCGGAAGGTCTCCGGCTCGGCGTGCTTGAAGGCGAGGTCCTCGAGCTCCCACTTCCACTGCCAGATCCCCAGCCGATGTGCCAGCGGCGCGTAGATCTCCATCGTCTGGCGCGCGATGCGCACCTGCTTGTCGGGTGGCAGGGCGCCCAGGGTGCGCATGTTGTGGAGCCGGTCGGCGAGCTTGATGATGACCACCCGCACGTCCTCGGCCATGGCCAGGAACATCTTCCGGATGTTCTCGGCCTGCTGCTCCTCCATGGAGCGGGCTGAGCCGAATTTGCTGAGCTTGGTGACCCCGTCGACCAGCCGCGCCACCTCGCGCCCGAAGCGCTTCTCGAGGTCGGCGATGGTCAGATCGGTGTCCTCGGGCACGTCGTGCAGGAGTGCGGCGGCGATGCTCTCCGCATCCAGCTGGAGCGCCGCCAGCTCGTAGGCCACCGCCACCGGGTGGGTGATGTACGGCTCGCCCGACGCCCTCAGCTGGCCTTCATGCGCGGCCGCCGCGACCTGGTGGGCACGCTCGATCAGGCCGACGTTGACGCTCGGCCGATGTCGTCGCGCCTCCGCGATGACGGTATCGATGGTGGGCGTGCTGGCCGCTGGCTCGGCATTTCGCGAGATGCGCTTCGCCACGGCGGCCGGGGCCGCCCTCAGGCGTGCCAGGTCCATGGTCAAGCAAGGGTAGCACCCTACCGCCCGGCTTCGATCAGCTCCTTCATGCGGCGCATGCTCTGCTCGATCGGCTCGGGGTTCATCGGTTCGGCCATCGACGGTATGTCGACGCTGGCGATGAGCTTGGTTCGGTTCCCATCCTGCTCCTCGAACGTGATCCGCGAGTGCATCTCCGTCGGACCGTCCTGAATCACCATCCCGAACGCACGGTTCGGCACGAACTCCACGACCTCCATCGTCCCTTCGACCGGCTTGCCTGTATGTGTATTGCGCCGACGAATGACGGTTCCAACGCCGAGCGGTCCCTCGGTTACCTGCTGAAGCTCCATCTTGGGATCCCAGCGCGGATGGTTCCGAACATGGTCAGCAGCGATGAACCGAAACACCTCTGCCGGCGGTCGGTTGATGAGCTCTGTCAATTCAATTCTCATGCGTCCTTATCCCAGCACGAGCTCCGTGACATCGGCTCCCGCAGCCTCCGTCTAGCGCTCGAGAACCTGCTTCAGGTTCTCCAGAAACTGTCTGTTTCTGCGGGCGAAGACCGGGCGCAGGAACGGCTGCAGCAAACGCATCAGGCCCGGTGGCTCAAGGGCTTCCTCCCGGCCCACCTCCGTCCCGCCATCCGCCGTTCGAAAGGTGTAGCGGAGCGTCGGCTCCATCGCCCCCACACGGCCTTCGAGCTCAAGCAGGCGGTTCAGCTCGTACCCCGTGACCTTCAGCCAGCCCGTCGACTGTCCCATGAAGGGCTTGATCTGGACGTCGAACTCCGTTCCAAGCTGCGTCGGCTGCGAGCCGCGGCGGCGGACTTCAGTGAAATCGGTGTGCCAAGCGGGGTCGTTGGTGGTATCGGCCACATACGAGAAGACCTCGTCGATGGGTCGGCCGATCGTGGTGCTGTCGCGTGCGGAAATCATGCCATCGCGTCCCTGTACCAGCCGACTTTAGTCCAGGTCAGCGATGTGTCTACTCTCGCTCGTCGATTACAACTTCATACCGCTCGACGCCGGTGATATTCCCGCCTCCGGCGCGAGCTATCTGCCCTCGGGCTCGGTCGGCCTGCTCCTCACTCGCCCGCATCTCGTCTTCCGTTTCCCAGAAGCTGATGCTGAGCGACTTTCCAGAGCCGCGGTCGACGAGGACCATGGCGCCATGGTCCTTGAGGCCCGATTCCTTCATCTGCTGCCGAACCGCAGGAAGGACATTGTTCCGCCAGTTGCTGATCGTTGCATCAATCTGCTCTGGCGATTCGGCGTAGTAGCTCACCCTGGCATACATCGCTCGCTCTCCTCATGCCCACCGCTCGTCCGGTGATTGTTAATGAAACCCTACCCCATTGAACAACTACCGATCCGACAAGGCAAGAATCGCTGCGACACGCCCATGGAACCAGGCCCGCATGGCGCGAAGCCGGTACCAGAACCGATGGGTCACGAGGTCGAAGAGGCCGGGATGGCGGAGGGGAAGGCCGCCGAAGGTGCGTTTGAAGTCGGAGAAGCCACGCCAGGCGGGATCGGCGGTGGTGTCGTCCGGCTCGGCGACGCCCCACATGTCGACGGTGGAGCAGCCATCGGCGGCGAGGTCCCGGAGCATCGTGGCCATGACGGCGTGGGCGCCGTAGTGATGCTTGTACTCGGGGTCGCGGCGGAGGGCCCCGTACAGGTAGTAAGCGCGATTGCCGATGCGGGGGAAGGCCATGGCGGCGATCGGCGTGTCCTCGACACGGCCGATGCCCAGGTACCAGCCGTCCGAGCGGCTCAGCTCGGTCGCGAGCCGCTCGAGAAATTCCGGTGAGCGGACGCGAAAGTCGCCGTGCTCGGCGGTCAGGGTCAGCAGCTCGTGGAGGATCGCAATCTGCGCGGGATCGGGCTCGCGGGTGACGGTGACCTGCGTGCCCTCGCGCTCGGCGCGACGCGAGAGGCGACGCGCGTCCGCGTGCCAGGACGCTTCGAGCTGTTCGGCCCCATCCAGCAGGTCGACGATCCGGGTAGTCGGGGCCTGCAGGTCGGGTGCAGGGCGGAGCCTGTTGGTCCCGACAAGACCGGCGAGGTCGGTCGCGTCGCTGGGCTCCGTACGGGGGTCGAGCTTGACCACGAGCGCCTTCTCCTTGCGGGCGAGGGTGCGCAGGCCCTGGAGCAGCCAGGCGAAGAGACGATCGGCGTCCGGGGCCGATCGGTCCCAGATTGGGCCATGCGCGACGTAGGCGACCTGGCGGCCGAACCCGGCAGGGCGCATGAGGGCCTGGGCAATGCCGCGGATCGTGCCGTTGTCATCGAGCAGGAGGCGGGCAGACGGCTCGCCCGCGAGCGCGGTGCACTCGCCCCAGGCCCAGCTCTGGAGGAGATCGGCCTCCGGACGGGAGGCGATGAAGGCGTCCCAGGCGGTGCGGTCGGTGTCGTCGGCGCGACGGAGGATGGGAGGCATCGGTCCAGAAGCCTACCCGTTGGCCTGGCCGACCACCTGCGCGCGAAGCTGCTTGAGATAGGCGGCGGCCCCCGGCCACGCCGCCCAGGATTCCGGGTAGGGCTCGCGGGCTTCCTTGATTGTGCGACCGCCACCGATCGGTAAGGCCCGGCTGCCGGCTGCAGCAGCGAGGCGTCGGTCGGCAGTCGTGAGCTGCGCATTGGCGGACTCCGCGAGGGCTAGATACGCGGCGTCGTAGGCCGAAAGGCCGCCGCGCTCCATTGCGTCGATCGTGAGCAACAGTTGCGGCCGGTCGAGCGCAATAGACTCCAGACCAAGGTTCTCCAAGTCAACGATTGCTTCGAGCACCACCCCAGGCCGCTGGCGATAGCGCCTGACGAGGACGTTGGCCACCTCGAGCCAAAAGAATGCAGGCACCAGCAGCTTGCTACCGGCGGCCCGGCGCTCTCGGAGGATCGTAACGGCGCGGTCGTGACCCGCTTCTTGGACGGTGATCGCCACGGCGACCGAGGCGTCGACTACGAGCGCCGAGGCCACGCTAGAGGTCATCGCGCGCCCGCTCCTCACGGATCGCCGTCACTGCATCTGGCGCGTCCCCGGGAATGAGACCCGAGGCCCGGAGGCGCTTGCCGCGGGCCACCAGTCGGTCAAGAGCCTCGAGGCTGCGCCGGATGCGCTCCTGCTCGTCCGGATCGAGGCGGGCGGCGTCCTCGTAAGGGATCAAGACCGCCATCGGCTTATGGTCACGCTCGATCACGATCCGCTCGCCGGAAGAAGCTGCGTCGAGGATCTCGCCCAGGCGCGCCCGAAGGCCCATCGCAGTCACGGTTCTCATGGCCAATTATCATGACCGGTCATAAGACCCTGGTCAATGGCCCGAACGACGATAATCCCCTGGATGCCGAAACGCACGGAGCCGGTCCCCGATATCGCTCACTACGACGACGGCGGAGTCCGCTACCGCGGCTTTCAGCTCGACGGCCAGATGCACGGCGCCTGGGAGTTCTTCCGCAAGGACGGGAGCCCGATGCGATCCGGCGAGTTCGACCGTGGGCGGCAGATCGGGATCTGGCGGACTTACGATCGCACTGGCAAGGTCGTGAAGGAGACCGACTTCTCGAAGAGCCGCTGACTCCGTCAGTCGTCGCTGCCCGCGAGCTTGTGACCAGTGAGCCGCAGGCGGGCTCGCTGGGCGATGCCGTAGGCGGGCAGGAGCAACCGGAGGGCCGCGTCCTGGGCGGTGCGGAGCGGAAGGTCCCGGGCGCCGACGTAGTCGATCTGTCGGCCGCCGAAGCCCTCCTTGAACTGCGCGATGCCGCCGGTCGCGATGCCCCACAGGTCGTAGCTGGAGAAGCCGGCGGCCTTGAAGGCGCGCATCGCCTCCCACTTGAGCAGATAGTTGGCGTGCGAGGCCGCGCCGGCATCGGTCATGCCGCCGTAGGCCTCTGCGGCGCGGTCGCCGCATGTGAAGTGGAAGAGCGTCGCCACGCGCTCGCCGTCCAGGGTGGCGAAGAAGAGCCGGGCGTGGCCGCCCGGGCCGAAGAGGCTCCAGACGCGTTCGTAGTACTCCTGCACGCGGACCGCGAATCCCGCGCGCTCGGCGGTCTCCCGGTAGATCGCGTAGAAGTCGGTCAGGGCGGTGGCCGCCTCGTTGGGCGGGGCGTTCGTGGCGAGCTGCTCGACCTGGATCCCGGCGCGTTCTGCCTTGTGGACGTACTGCCGGTGCTTCTTGCGCATGCCGGCCAGGAGCGCGTCCTCGTCGAGTGAGAGGTCGATGACCCGGGTCCGCGGCGGCTGCACCTTGGCCGACGGCCGCCAACGGGGGCCAAGAAGCTCCGCACTGAGCGGTTCGCCTGCCGTGGCCTCGGGGTCCACCTTGAGGGTGGCTATCCCTTCCAGGACGCGCAGGTGGCGCATGGCCGCGACCAGGGATCGGCGAGTCTCCGGCTCGTCGAACTGGCCGATCGGGCCCCGCGGCGCATACCCGAGGCGCCAGCCGACGACCGGCACGGTGCGGATCAGCACCTGGGCGCCCGCCAGCGGCCGCTCCTCGCGCTCCCCTACCGCGAACCGGATGGCACGCCACCCGGCCGGCTCGCGCAGCTCGCCCCACTCCCAGAGCTGCGGGAAGCTGCGGTACGGGGCCTGTTCGACGAAGGCGTTCCAGGCGTCGCGGTCGGTGACGTAGAAGGCGGAGAGCTCAGGCATCGGCGCTGAATCCGGCCGTGGCGAGTTCCTGGCGAGCCACCTCGCGCTCGTCCCACCAGCGCTTCTCGCGGCCGTAGATGATGCTGCCCTCGTGCCCCTTGCCGGCCAGCAGGATCATGTCGCCCGCCTCCGCCAGGCGGATGGCGTGTGCGACCGCCTGCCGGCGGTCGTCGATGACCCAGAGGTTCTCGCCGTCGCGAGCGCCAGCTTCGCGCGCCCCGTCGGCGATCGCCTCGTTGATGACCCGCGGATCTTCCAGGCGGGGGTCCTCGTCCGCCACGATGGCGAGGTCGGCCAGCTCGGCCGCCACGCGCCCCAGGGCGGGACGCTTGACCCGGTCGCGCTCCCCCGCCGAACCGAGGACCACGATCAGTCGCCCCTTTGTCAGCGGACGAAGGGTGCTGAGCACCTTCTCGAGCGACTCGGCGGTGTGCGCGTAGTCGACCACCACCCCGAACGGCTGACCAGCGTCGATCCGCTCCATTCGGCCGGGAACGCCGCTGACGCCGCCAAGGGCGGCGGCCGCTGCAGCGAGGTCAACGCCCTCGACCTCGGCCAGGGCCAGCGCCGCCAGGGCGTTGTGCACGTTGAAGGCACCTGGCAGCTTCAGGCTGACCTCGGCGCTCCAGCTGGGCGTGGTGGCCGTGAAGGTCGTGCCGTCGGCGCGGGCCTCGATATCAGTGGCGCGGACGTCGGCGGAGGAATCGGTCCCGTAGGTGAGGACCCGGTCACGAGCTCGGTCGCGGAAGTAGCCGAAGGCTGGGTCATCGGCATTCAGGATGGAAATCGGCGCCTCCTCGACCAGCATCGCCTTGGCCGCCCGATACGCCTCCAGCGTGCCGTGGAACTCGAGGTGCTCGCTGGTCACGTTGGTCACAATCGCGACCCGGAAGCGGCAGTTGCGGACGCGTGACTGGGCGAGTCCGTGGCTGGTCGCCTCCATCACCACGCAATCGTTGCCGGCCTCGACCATGCCCGCCAGCAGCGCCTGGAGCTCCAGCGCCTCCGGGGTTGTGTTCCGATCCCTATTGGGCCACTCCATGTCGCCGACCCGTACCGCCACCGTGCCGATCATCCCCGGCCGGCGCGCGCCGGCCTGCAGCGCGGCGACGGCCAGGTAGCAGGTCGTGGTCTTGCCGTCGGTGCCGGTCACGCCGATCACCTCCAGGCGCTCCGAGGGGCGCCCGTACCAGGCGTCGGCGGCATCGCCCAGTGCGTCGCGGGTGCGGGGCACAAGCAGCTGCGGGACGGCGAGGCCAGGGGTCTCCCGCTCGGCGACCACCGCTCGTGCGCCGCGCGCCACCGCATCGGCGATGAAGTCATGCCCGTCGACATGGTCGCCGGGAACCGCGAAGAAGAGTGTGCCCGCAGTGGCGTGCCGCGAGTCGTAGGCGAGGGAGCGGACCTCGCCGACCGGCACGCCGACCACCCGTTCCGGACCGATGGCGTCGGTCAGCTCGCCGAGGCCCATCAAGCGTGGTGCGCTCATCGGGACCTCCCAGGGATGGCCGAGCGCGCCATCGCGACCACCGAGCGGAGGCGGTAGACGGTGGGGTCGATGACGACATCCCAGGTGCCAGCCCATCGGACCTCGCGGCCGCCGAAGCCTTTCTTGAAGAGGCCGACCCCGTGCCAGGCGTGCTCCGGGCCGGCCCCAGCGGGAGCGATCCCCCACAGGTCGTGAACCCGGCTGCCGAGCTCGCGGGCGAGGCGCATCATCTCCCACTGCAGCAGGTAGCTGGCGTAGTGCTTCGGCTCGCCCGGCTCCTCGCGCCGCGAGCCGGCAAAGAGATAGAAGGATTGCTCGCCCTCCAGCACCAGCATGCCGGAGGCGAGCAGCTCGTCGCCCCGCCGGGCCTCCAGGATCGAGGCGCGGCCGGCGCCTGCGAGCCCTTTCCACGCGGTCCGATAGCGCTCGAGCGGCGGCCGCGGGAAGCCCGCTCGGCGCTGCGTCTCGAGCACCAGGCCGTGGAGCTCGTCGATCGGCGTCGTGTCGGACGCATCGGTCAGGACGCGGACCTCCACTCCTTCGCGCTGCGAGCGGCGCACCGCGTAGCGCGTGTCCTTGTCGAAGCTGCCCATCAACGATTCGTCATCGGTCAGATCCACCAGGCGCGTCTGGCCAACCTGGACGGTTCGCGGATCGGGCCGCAGGCGTGCGAAGTGCGCCATCGCGGACGAATCGGCCTCGACACGCGGCTCCAGCTTGGCCGCGATCACCCGGGAGGCCCGGCCGACCTCGCGCAGGCCAATTGTCACGGCGCGCAACCGATCGGCAGCCTGGGGATCGGCGTAGTCGAGGACGGGCCCGTGCGGGACGTACCAGAAGGCCCGTCCAAGCGGCAGGCGACGCTCCTGGGCTGCTGCGATCGCCACGATCTCGCCCTCCTCCTCGACCACGAAGCGCCTCTGCACCTGGCCGTCGAAGGCTGCCACCTCTGCCCACGCCCAGTCGTGCAGGAAGTCGCCGGCCGGGCTCCGTCCAAGGAGCGCCTGCCAGGCGGACTCGTCAGCGGGCGTCGCCGGCCGGAAGCGGCTCATGCGGTGTCCTCGGCCGAGCCACGGTGGAGCAGGTAGCGACGCACCTGGCCCAGCTCCTGGGAACGCATCGCAACGGCCGCCAGCAGGTAGACCGCCGTCCCGGCAGCGGCAAGGACGAGCAGCACCAGCACGCGCCCCGCGCCGTTCGCCAACAGCGGGCCGAACCACTCCTGCGCGGCGGTCAATCCGCCGAGCATGACGGCGCCGGCAACAACCGCCGCGGTCGCCGAGCGAAGCGTGGATCGCAGGATCGTCCCCTCGTCGATCGAGTCGATCCGGCGGCGAAGGGCCCAAGCCAGGCCGATCACCTCCAGCGAGGCGCTGATCGAGAGGGCCAGTGCCAGCCCCTCGACCCCCATCGGCCCCGACAGGATCACCATCAGCGGCACGTTGATGGCCACCGCCACGATCGCCCACAGCACCGGGACGCGGGTCTCCTGCATTGCGTAGAAGGCGCGCGTCAGCACGTGCACCACGATATGCCCGGCGAGGCCGATGCTGAAGAAGACCAGCGCCCCCGCCGTGCGCTCGGCGGCGGCACTCGAGAAGAGGCCGTACTGGAAGAAGACCGCGGCGATCGGGCGGGCCAGGACGATCATGACTGCCGTCAGCGGTGCTGCCAGGAAGATGAGGATGCGCAGGCTGGTCGACAGCTGGCGCCGGATCTCGGCGATGTGTCCCAGCGCCGCATCGCGCGAGAAGGTCGGGAAGAGGGCGACCGCGACGCTCACCCCCAGCACGCCGACCGGGATCTGGCTGAGCTGGAAGGCGTAGTTGTAGGCGGTCACGGCCCCAACCCCCAGGCTGCTGGCAAGCACGGTGCTGACGATGAAGTTCAGCTGTCCCGCGGCAAGGCCGAGCAGGCGCGGACCCATCAGCCACGCCACCTGGCGGACCCCCGGATGTCCAAGGCCGATGGTCAGGTCGTAATGACGTCCCACGCCGCGCAGCTGCGGCAGCTGGATTGCCAGGTGCAGGATCGACCCCGCCACCACGCCGATCGCCAGCCCCTCGACCCCCAGCGTTGGCGCCAGCACCACCGCGGCCACGATGATCGCCAGGTTGTAGACCAGCGGGGCTGCCGCCGGCACCCCGAAGCGCCCGTAGGTGTTCAGCAGCCCGCTCACCACGGCGCCCATCCCGATGAAGACCGGGCTGAGCAGCATCACCCGCGTGAGGCGCACCGTCAGCTCGGTCGTCTCGGGGTCGAAGCCCGGCGCGATGATCGGCACCACCCAGGGGGCCAGGATGGCCATCACCAGGCTGAACACGGCCAGCGCGATCAGGACCAGGTTGATGACGCTGCTCGCCAGGCGCCAGGCCTCGCGCTCGTCCTCCCGCGCCCGGTAGCTGCTGAAGACCGGGATCAGGGCGGCCGAGAGCGCCCCGGCCACCACCAGCTGGAAGATCGCATCCGGGATGCGGAAGGCAGCGAAGTAGGCGTCGAGGTCCTCCGACGCACCGAACTGCGAGCCGATGACCAGCAGCCGGATCCAGCCCAGCAGGCGGCTGGCGAGCGCCGCCACGGTCAGGATCAGGCTGGCGTTGGCCAGCACTCGACCGATCGATGGACCGCGAGGCTCCGGCGGCGTCTCCACGCCGACGGCGTCGCTCACTCTGTGGGGCGGGCGGAGCCGGTCCGGCCCGATCGGGGGTGCGCGGAGCGATAGGCCGTGCGCAACGACGCGTCGGAGAGGTGCGTGTAGATCTGGGTCGTGGCCAGGCTGGCGTGGCCGAGCAGCTCCTGCACGGTGCGCAGGTCGGCTCCGCCCTCGAGCAGGTGCGTGGCGAACGAATGACGGAGCGTGTGCGGCGAGGTGCTGGCCGGGGCGCCGGAAGCCGTCACCCAGCGATCCACGATCATGCGAGCCCCCCGCGCGGTCAGCGGTCCGCCGGCGCTGTTCAGGAAGAGCGCCGCAACCGGGCTGCTGCTGCGGGCGGCCAGGGTCGGACGTCCGGACGCCAGGTAGGCGCGCACCGCGCGGGCTGCCGGCTCGCCGAAGAGCAGCTCGCGCTCCTTGCTCCCCTTGCCGATCACCCGCAGCCGGCGGCGGCTGGGGTCGAGGCGGTCGACGGTGAGCGAGGCGAGCTCGCTGATCCGCATCCCGGTGGCGTACAGCAGCTCGAGGACTGCGGCATCGCGGCGCGCCGTGGCGTCCGCCAGTGCGGGGTCGCGCCTGCGTCGGCCGGGTCTGATGACGTTAGCCGGCGCCTCGACCAGGCGCGCCGCCCCGTCCACCGACAGGACCCGGGGCAGGCGGCCGGGGCGCTTGGGCGAGCGGACCCCGGCCACCGGATCGCCGTCGATCCAGCCCTGTCGGGCAGCGTGGCGATACAGCGAGCGGATGGCGGCCAGCTGCCCGCCGACGGTCGAGGCGGACAGGCCGCGCTCCGCCAGCGTTCCCAGGTAGGTGCGCACCGTAGCGCGGTCGGGCGACTTCCAGTCGACGCCGCGCGATCCGAGGAAGGCGAAGAACTGCGCCACGTGGCGACGGTACTCGCGGATGGTGCCCGGCGAGGAGTTGCGGCTCGAGAGATGGCCCAGGAAGCGCCGCAGGGCCGCCGCGGCGTCGCCGCTCAGCGCCGGCGCGTCAGCCACTTGCGGCCGCAGCTGCCGCGGGAGCCTCGCCCTCCTCCTCCGGGCGACCCGGCCGGGTCCAGCTCACGTAGTCGCAATCGGGATAGCGGTCGCAGCCCCAGAACGGCCGCCGGCCGCGCCGGGCTCGCTTTGTCACCACTGTCCCCTGCCCGCACTTCGGACAGACTCCGAAGCGCTCGGCGGCGGGCGTCTCGCGCTTGATGTACTTGCATTCCGGGTAGCGGTCGCAGCCCACGAACGGCCCGAACCGGCCGGTGCGCGCCGCCAGGTGGCCCTGCCCGCACTGCGGGCACTCCTCCCCCACGCCGGGCAGCGCGGCCGCCTCGGCCTCTTCCCCGGGCAGCGGCGCGGTGTACTTGCACTCCGGGTAGCCGCTGCAGCCTAGGAACCAGCCGTTGCGACCGAAGCGCTTGACCAGCAGGTCGCCACTCAGCGGGCAGACGATGTCGGTCAGCTCGACCTGCTTGGCGATGTTGGCCCGCCCCTCGGCGATCTGGACGCTGAAGGGGTCCCAGAACGCGCGCACCATCGGCACCCATTCGTTGGTGCCCGCCGCCACCTCGTCGAGCTGCTCCTCCATGCGCGCGGTGAACTCGATGTCCACCACTTCGGGGAAGTGCTCCACCAGCAGGTCGGTGACCTTGAAGGCGGACTCCTCCGCGAAGAGGCGGCGCTCCTTGATGGTGACGTAGCCACGGGCGCGGATCGTCTCGATGGTCGGGGCGTAGGTCGAAGGCCGGCCGATGCCGTGCTCCTCGAGCGCCTTGATCAGGGTTGCCTCGGTGTATCGGGGCGGTGGCTGGGTGAAATGCTGCTCGGCGGTCACCGCGGCGAGGTCGAGCGGCTCGTCGTCGCGCAGGTCCGGCAGCACCGCCAGGCGCTCGTCCTCCTCGTCGTCACGGCCCTCGACATAGACGGCCTGGTAGCCGTCGAAGACGCGCTTGCGAGCGCCGGCGTGCAGGGTGTAGCGCCCCGCGTCCACGTCAACGCCGACCTGGTCGAAGCGGGCAGGAGCCATCTGGCTGGCGATCGCCCGCTTCCAGATCAGCTCGTACAGGCGGAACTCGTCCGGCTTGAGGTGCGCCCGCATGCTGTCGGGCGTGCGAGCAAAGCTGGACGGGCGAATCGCCTCGTGGGCCTCCTGAGCGCCGCGGCTCCGGTTGCGGAAGGCATTCGGCTTCTCAGGCACGAAATCGGCGCCGAATCGCTCGCCGATGACGCCGCGCGCCTCGCTCACCGCACCGCTCGCGATCGAGAGCGAGTCGGTGCGCATGTAGGTGATCAGCCCGACCTGGCCCTCCGGCAGGGCGACTCCCTCGTACAGCGACTGGGCGACGCTCATGGTGCGTCGCGCCCCGAAGCTCAGCTTGCGGGAGGCTTCCTGCTGCAGGGTGCTGGTCGTGAACGGCGGCGGCGCGGACTTCTTCTGCTGCGTGCGGCTGACCGAGGCGACCTTGTACTCCGCGGCACGCAGGGCGGCCTCGTGCTCTCGCGCCTCGGCCTGCGAGCCGATGCGGGCCTTCTTGCCGTCGATCCCGGTCAGCTCGGCCGTGAACTTGCCACTCTCCGCGCGACGGGTCAGCTCGGCCGCGATGGTCCAGTACTCCTCGGCCGTGAAGGCGTCGATCTCGCGCTCGCGATCGACGACCAGGCGCACCGCCACGCTCTGCACGCGTCCAGCTGAGAGTCCTCGCCGGATCTTGCTGCTCACCAGCGGGCTGAGCTTGTAGCCGACCAGCCGATCGATGACCCGCCGCGCCTGCTGGGCGTTGACCAGGTCGAGGTTGACGGCGCGTGGGTGGGCGAACGCCGCCTCGATGGCCGGCTTGGTGATCTCGCTGAAGGTCACGCGGCGAACGTGCGCGTCGTCCAGGCCGGCGTACTCCGCGATGTGCCAGGCGATCGACTCGCCCTCGCGATCGAGGTCGGTGGCGAGCCACACCGTCTCGGCCTTGCGCGCCAGGTCGGCGAGCTTCTCGAGCTCCTTCCGGCGCTCCTTGAGCGGCTCGTAGCGCGGGGCGAAGTCATGCTCGAGATCGACTCCCAGGTTCTTCTGGGGGAGGTCGCGAACATGGCCGAAGGAGGCGGTGACGGTGTAGCCGGGTCCAAGGTACCGCTCGATCGTCTTGGCTTTGGCGGGCGACTCGACGATCACCAGGTTGCCGCTGGAACGCTTCTTCGGGGGCATCGGTCAGGGAGTGTAGCACCCGTCAGCGGGCGCTCCGGAGCACGGACTAGTCCGTGAAATCCCACACGACGTACACCTTTGAGCCGCTGACGGCGATCCCGATGCCGATCCGGGTGTAGTGCGTGCCGAGGATGTTGCCGATGTGATTGTTGTAGCCAGGGTACGGCTCGGCCATGAATTGGTTGTGGCACCAGTTGAGCACGCCGGTTGGTGTCCGCGAGCCGTTGTTGCTGTAGCAGATGTTCTCGCCCGACCAGCCGAACGAGATGCCCCCGTTGCGCAAACGGTCCTGCTTGGTACGCCCGTCGAGGCTGGTGTGGCTGAAGTAGCCGTTCCGCAGCATGTCCCAGGCGTGCGCATTGGCGACGGCCGAGATGGCCGAGTTGAGCACGAGCGGCTTGAGACCGTACGCCGCACGGGCGGCATTGACCTGGTTCAGCGCGTGGCCGACCAGGGTCGACGAGGGAGCTGGCGCGGACACCGAGACGCGGGGGCGTGCGACGGCGACGACGAGTGGCTTGGTGGTGAAGGTCAGACTGGCGGTCAGCGCGTTGCCATCGGCGTCGAGGGCGCCCTTGGCCAGGCTCACGTCGAAGCGGTGGCCGGCCGCCAGCGCGCGCGCCGGCTTGAAGACCAGCTGCGTGTGCGAGGCGTTCCATGACGTCGTGCCGGTCAGCTTGGCGCCGGTCGATCGATCAGTGACCCGCAGCGCGGCGCCGACCACCGCGGCATCCACCGGCTGGCTGAACCAGAGGCCGATCTCCTTGGTTGTCACGCCGATGGCATCGGCCTTTGGCGTGCTCTGCACCAGCTGGGCGCCCGGTCGGGTGGTGAACGAGAAGGATGCGTCCCCGCCGAGCGGGTTGCCGGCGCGGTCGTGCACCCCCACCAGCGAGACGGCATAGCGGGCGCCCGATGCGAGTCGCTCGATCGGTGTGAAGGTCAGGGTGCTGCCGGCCCAGCGGAGGATGCCCGGCGTGGCGGGGCTCAGGACGAAGGCCTGCTCCACCTCAGCATGATTCATCGGCGCGCTGAATGCGATCTCGATCGAGGTCCCGGCGCTCACGTCCGACGCGGTGTCGGGCGGCGGCCCGACCAGGTCGGACTCGGTAGCGCCCATGGCCGCGACAGGGACGGCGGTCTCCGCCACGTAGTGGATCGCGAAGTCGCTGATGCGAGGCGCGGTCTGGGTGGTGAAGCTGAAGCGAGCCGGGGAGCCCAGCAACGCGCCGCCTGCGGTGCGAGCCGTTCCCGCCACCACGAGCCCGTAGCGCCTGTCAGGCGACCAGAGACCCTCGGGCAGCACCCGGAGCTCGCCGCCGTCGTCGGACCAGGCAAGGCGTACCGGATGCGACGGGACGATCGACAGTGCCGCCTCGACTGACGCGGCATCCATCGAATGGGTGAAGGCCATGGTCACGGGCTGCTCGGTGCCGATTCCCACGCCGATGACCACGGGCAGAATCGAGGTCGGGGGTGGGAGGATGGTCGTCAGCCCGGCCTGCGCGGCACCGCCCGCCGAAACGGCGGATGCGAGGACGAGGGAGAGGGCTGCGATGAGGGTGCGGGTGATGGCACGATGGCGTCGCAACTGGTACGAGAGCGACGCGAATGGGGCGCGATTTCCGAAGCGCGCACTGCGAATAGAGATCAATAGACGGTGACTCCTGTCACGGGCTGACCGCTGTCGGGCACGACCCACGGCTGCCTTGTGGCGCACGAAGTATACCCGCCGATCAGCTGTCAAGCCCAGTCGGGCGCCCGATCCGGCGTGCGGCGAGGGTCGGATGGAAGGTCGCGCCACCGTAGGATTCGACCAATCCGCGAGCCTCCAGGAGCGTCAAAGTGCTCGCCAGCGCCCCGGTTGCCATGTCCGTTCGGCCGATCAGCTCCTCGATCGACGCGGGGCGCTGGAGCAGCGCGTGGAGGACCATGGCCTCCGGGTCCGAGAGGCTGGTGACGCTTACTGGCCGGCCGCCGGCCTGTGCGCCGATGCGATGCAGCAGAGCGGCGGCGGAGGTGACGATGGTCGCCTGGTGATCGGCGATCAGCCGGTTGCAGCCCCGCGACGCGATGGCGTCGATCGGACCCGGGACCGCGAACACCTCCCGACCGTGATCGATCGCCGCCGCGGCGGTGAGCAGCGCACCGGAGCGATCCGGCGCCTCGACCACCACCACCGCGCGCACCAGGCCGGCGATGATGCGGTTGCGTCGCGCGAAGTCCGGCTTGCCCGGCGCATGGCCTGGCGCGAGCTCGGAGATCAGCGCGCCGCCGGTCGCGACCAGCCGCGCGGCCAGGTCACGATGGCGGGGCGGGTAAATGCGGTCGAGCGGCGACGGCAGGACCGCGACGCTCCGCCCCCCGGCAGCCACGGCGGCCACGTGCGCCTGCGCGTCGATCCCGACCGCCAGCCCGCTCACCACCGTGACCCCTGCTCGCGCCAGCTCCTCCGCGATCTCGGCAGCACAGGAACGGCCGTAGCCGCTGGCGCGGCGGGTTCCCACAATCGCCACGCACGGTCGCGTCATCGAGGCGGGATCGCCGGCCAGGTACAGGACCGGCGGCCGCGGATCGGCCGCGCTCAGCGCAGCCGGATACCCAGGATCGAGGGCGCTCAGGATGATGCCGCCGCACCGCCGCGTCGCAGCCGCCACCCGCGAGGCCACGCGACTCGCCCCTTCCCGACGCAGTCGTGCGAGGGCCGGGGCCGCGTCATCCGGAACCCGGGGCAGCGCCTCGAGCAGCGCCGGTCCGGCAGCCCAGGCTGCGCGCGCACTCCCGAAGCGTCGCAGCAGCCGCGCGAAGCCAACCGGACCGACGCCGGGAACCAGCGAGATGGCGATCCAGTACGGGGCCTCCGCCTCTCGTTCGAGCTCGCCAAGATCGATCCCGGTCCACCCACCGTGATCGGCGCGGAAGCGCGTCTCGGCGGCCGCCGTTGCCAAGGCCGGCGACACGGGTCCCCCGGCCCCGACCCCGATCACGAGCCCACCGCGCCGCGGTAGGTCAGCGCCTCGTCGATGTGCTCCCGGGCCACCTCGACAACCGCGGCGAGGTCGGCGATGGTGCGCGCCACTCGCGCAGCGCGATGGATCCGGCGCGGCGACATCGCGAATCGGCGCGCACGCTGCGTCAGGATGCCAGCGGCCACCGGTCCGAATCCCCGGTCCGCGCGGAGCGCGCCGGCCGGCAGGTCGCCGTTGGCGCTGCCCTGCCGCTCCAGCTGTCGCCGCCACGCCCTTACGATGCGGGCCGTCACTGCCTCGCTCGGCTCGATGCCATCGGTGCTGGCGGCAGTGTCCGGGGCGGGCTGCGCCATCGTCACCCACAGGTCGATTCTGTCCCGCAGCGGCCCGGAGAGCCGGGCCAGATAGCGGCGGGCGGTGGCATCCTCGCAGGTGCACGCCCGCTGCCTGGAGCCGCGCCAGCCACAGGGACACGGATTGAAGGCGGCCAGCAGCGTGAAGCGCGCCGGCATGGTGAGTGCTCCGTCGACGCGCGCGATGGTGACGCTCCCGCCCTCGAGGGGCTCACGCAGCGCGTCGAGCGCATCCGATCGAAACTGCAGCGTCTCGTCGAGCAGCAGGATGCCCCGATGCGCCAGCGACGCCTCCCCGGGCCGCACCCGCGGGCCTCCCCCCACGAGCGCCTGGGTCGAGATGGTGTGGTGCGGCGCACGGAAGGGTCGCTCGCGGAGGAGCGGCGCGCGCCGTTCGAGGAGCCCGGCCACGGAGTAGATGCGGCTGACCTCGATCGCCTCGTCGTCCTCGAGCGGCGGCATCAGGTCGGCCGCACAGCGCAGGAGGAGCGTCTTGCCGATCCCCGGCGGCCCGCACAGCGCCAGGTTGTGGCGCCCGGCCAGCGCGATCTCCAGCCCGCGGCGCGCCAGCGCCTGGCCGGCCACCTCGGCGAGATCAGGACCGCGCCGCGTGGGGACAGGCGAGGGCAGCTCCGTCGGCTCCGCCACGGGCAGGTCGCGCACGCCCGCCAGGTGACCGACCGCCTCTCCCAACGAAGCGGCGCCGTGGACGCGCAGGCCGGCCACCGCAGCAGCCTCACCGGTCGCTCCGACGGCAACGATCAGCGACGGGACGCCGGCGCTGAAGGAGGCTGCCGCCAGCGCCATCGTGCCCGGCACCGGGCGCACGCCGCCATCCAGCCCCAGCTCGCCGACCAGGGCCGTCTGCCGCAGTCGGTCGACGTCGCGAAGCTGGCCCGAGGCGGCCAGGATCCCCACCGCGATCGGCAGGTCGTAGCCCGTGCCGTCCTTGGGCAGGTCCGCGGGCGACAGGTTGATGGTGATCCGTCGCGCCGGCACCTCGAACCCGCTGTTCCGTAGCGCGCTCCTGACTCGTTCACGGGCCTCCTGCACCTGGCTCCCCGCCAGGCCCACGATCGTGAGCGCCGGCAGACCAAAGGCGACATCCACCTCGACGCGCACCGGCAGGCCTTCGACGCCCATGATCGACGCGCTGAGCGTCTCGGCCAGCAAGCGCACCACCTCGCCTTGAGAGGCGCGGATCGAAGCGGATGAGGTGCCGGCCGCACACCTGCTCGCCTCCCAAACTCCGGCGGCGACCGGCTGAGCAGGAGGCTAGGGGTCGGGCCTTATCGGCTCGTTAGGCGCCGCTTAACGGTCAGGCGCCGGCGGGAACGGCCTCGGTCGCAAAGGCCTCGTCGATGGCCCGGGCGAAGGCCAGCACGCTCTTGCTCAAGGGCGCATCGGCGCGGCTGGACATGAACGGCTCGCCCGAGTTCAGGGCGCTGATCGCGCCGCGGTACTCGTTGATGACCTGGTAGTCGATCTTGCGGCCGAGTGCCGACTCTGCGTTGCTGACATTGATGCCGGTGTACGCATTGGACCGATTCAGGACGAGCTGCACCTTGCTCTTCTCGTAGCCCAGGCTGTCCATCGTCTCGAGCACCAACGGCACGTTCTTGAGGCACGACAGGTCGGCGGTCATTACCACGTAGATGACATCGGCTTCGTCGAAGAGCTGGAGGTTGAAATCGTCGATCGACTGCGACATGTCGACCAGGGTGTAGTCGTACAGGCGTCGCGAGAGACCCAACAGGTTGCTCATCACCGCGGGCGCCTGTCGCTGCCGCTCGACCACGATGTCGGCGGACGCCGGGGTGGCCGGGGCCAGCAGCAGGTCGATCCCGGACCGATGGCTGACCATCATGGTCCGGAACAGGTCCAGATCGAGGTCAGGCTCGCTGATCGCGTTCACGATCGAGGGGGTATCGAGGCCCAGGTCCAGGAAGACGCGCAGGTCGCCGAACTGGAGGTTGGCGTCGATCAGGGCGGTCCGTCGCTTCAGCTCGCGCGCCAGCCCAATGGCGGTGTTGATGGCGATGGTGGTGGTGCCCACACCCCCCTTGGCGGGATAGAAGGCGCACAGCCTGCCAAGGGTCGGCGCCTCGGGGCCGGTCCTCGTGGGGGTGGGTCCCCCGCTCTGGGCGAGCAGCGCCTTGATGCGGGCCATCAGCTCGAGCGGGTGGAACGGCTTGACGATGTCGTCATCGGCGCCCGCGCGGAGACCCCGGACCCGCTGCTCCACGTCGGCCTCGGAGGTGAGCATGATGATCGGGATGCGGCCGATGCCCTTCTCCGCCGCGCGGATCTGCTGCGTGGCGGCGTAGCCATCCAGCTTGGGCATGGCCACGTCCATCAGGATCAGGTCGGGCCGCGCCTCGAAAGCCATCTCCACCCCCGCGGCGCCGTCGGACGCGACCGTGACCTCGTAGCCCTCCTGCTTGAGGGCGAAGACGAGGACGCGCTGGATGTTCAGGTCGTCGTCGACGACCAGGATTCTGGTGGCCATGCAGCTCCCCGAGGCGGAATGGAGGTCCGGGCGATTATACGGGCGCTTCCCCGTCCAGGTGCCGGGCCAGGAAGTCCAGGACGCGGCGCTCGTACGCCTCCGGGGCGGTCGAATGCGCCTCTGAATGGGCGGCTCCGGGGACCACGAACAGCTCCTTCGGCTCGCCCGCAGCCCGGAACATGCGCTGAGACTGGTGCGGACTCACCAGCCGATCCTCGCCGGGGGAGATCAGCAACAGTCCACGCGGCGCGATCTGTGCCACACGGTTCATCGGCGAGCGCAGCCAGACGCGTGCTCGCAGGCTCGCTGCCGCCAGCGCGAGCCCTGCCCCCAGCCGCGCAAGCGGATAGCCAGCCTCCCGCATGCGGTTTGCGATCGGGTTGCGCAGGTCCGCATAGGCCGCATCGGCGACGACAGCAGCCACCGGCAGGTCGGGCGCAGCCATGAGCGCCACCGAGCCGCCCATGCTGTTCCCCATCAGCGCGATGGGCCCGAGCCCGCGACCGGCCAGGAAGTGCACCGCCGCGGCCACGTCGCGCTGCTCGAGCGTGCCAAGCGAGATGAGAGAGTCGTCGCTGCCACCGTGGCCGCGGAAGTCGAACGGCAGGACGTGGTAGCGCCGTTGCAGCCACGGCACGAAACCGGCCAGCCACGGCAACCGATGCCCGGAGAAGCCGTGCAGCAGGACCACCGCCGCACGCGTCTCGCGGCCGGCGGGGATCAGCCAGCCGGAGAGCGTCACCCCGTCATCGCTCGTGAAGCGAACGTCCTCGTAGGCGAGGCCGATGTCGGCGGGTGTGGCGGGATCGCCCTCCTCCGGCACGAATGGGCGGCGGCCGGGGCTGACGATGCGTCGCGACCCCTCCACCGTCAGGTAGCCGAGATAGCCGAAGGTGACGGCGGCCACGACCCGACCCAGCCAGGCGATCAGCCCGCGCCGTCGGCCCGGAGGCGTTGCCATGCCCTTCGCCGGGTCGCTCAGGTCTTGGCGGGTGGCTCGCCGGCCTCGCGCGCAGCCCGCATCACCCCGGCCAGCGGCCGCGTCAGCTCGGCCAGCTCCATCGGCACGATCCACTTGGTGGACGCGCCGGCGGCGAGCGCCTTGAGCGCCTCGAGGTACTGGAGGGTCATCGTCTTGTCGTCAACCCCCTTGGCGGCGGCGAAGATCGTCTTGAGCGCGTTGCTGAAGCCCTCGGCCCGCAGGACCTGGGCCTGCCGCTCGCCCTCGGCACGCAGGATGGCGCTCTGCTTGTCGCCCTCGGCCACGTTGATCGTGGCCTGCCGGGTCCCCTCCGACTCGGTGATGTTGGCGCGCCGGTTGCGCTCGGCGCTCATCTGGCGGTTCATCGCATCCTGGATGTCACGCGGCGGCACGATCTCGCGAATCTCGACGTTCGTGATCTTGACGCCCCAGCGGTGCGTCACCTCGTCGAGCTTGGAGCGCAGGACGTTGTTGATCTCCTCGCGCTTGGCCAGCACGTCATCCAGCGGGATGTCGCCGATCACAGCGCGCAGGGTGGTCGCCGCCAGCGCCTGCGAAGCGCCGGTGAAGTCGACCACCGCGGTCACCGTCTCGACCGGGTCGAAGACCTTGGAGTAGACGAGGAAGTCGATGCTGATCGGGGCGTTGTCCTTGGTGATGCAGGTCTGCTGCGGCACCTCCAGGAACCGCTCCCGCAGGTCGACCTTGACCGCCTGCTGGATGAACGGGATGAGGAGCACCAGCCCCGGACCGCGCCCGCCCTGCAGCCTTCCCAGGAAGAAGACGACCAGCCGTTCGTATTCGCGGACGATGTTGACAATGGTGGTCAGCAGGGCGATGAGGATTGCCAGGCCGATCAGCAGGATCACCAGGCCAACCAGATTGTCAGGCATCCAGAAGCTTCCCTTCTCGAGCGGCGCAGCGTTCAGTCGCGGGCAGCATAGGCCGTTGCATGATCGAAGACCACCTTGACCGATGCGTGTCGGCCGCGTCCGGTGGCAACCGCCAGCGCTTGCCTCCAGCGGTCGAGCCCGAACCGATGCGTGACCAGCTCCGCGACCGGTGGCGCGCCCGGTTCGGCCAGCCGGCCGAGCAGGTATTCGAAGGTGTGCGGCGCCCCCGGCAGGGAGGCTTCCCGGCCGTAGACATAGCTGCCGATGACCCGCAGCTCGCGCGCCCAGGCGAGCGTGAGGTCGAGGTGCTCGAGTTCCCCGGCGGTGCCGAGCAGGACGAACCGACCGCGGGGCGCCACGACCCGCAGGCCGGCGTCCACGCTGGCACGGCTGCCGACCCCATCGAAGACAAGGTCGAAGCCGCCCGTGAAGACCTGGTCGCCGACGATCGGCCGATGGGCGCGTGCGCCGGTGACCTCCACTGCCGCCCGCTGCGGCCCGCCGCCACCGAGATCGAGCACCACGCGGCTCGCGCCCAGGCGCTCTGCCAGGCTGACCTGGAGTGGATGCCGGACCACCGCGGTGACATCGGCGTTCGGATCTACCATGCGCAGGGCCACCAGTACGCCAAGCCCGATCGTCCCTCCGCCCACCACCAGCACCTTCTCGCCCGGCCCCGGCGGAGCGCGCAGGACCGCGTGCAGCGAGCAGGCCAGCGGCTCCACCAGGACCGCCGTCTCGTCGCTCAGCGAGTCGGGAACCCGGTGCAGCTGGCTGGCATGCGCAAGCATTGCCTCCGACCAGGCCCCGGGCAGGTCGCGGCAGTACCCGATCAGCATCCCCGGCGCGAGAGACCCATCGGCCGCGTGGCGGCACAGGGCGGGCAGGCCATCGCGGCAGGCGGGACATGGGTCCAGACCCCGGACGAAGCACGAGATGATCGGGTCGACCACCACCCGCTCCCCTACCTCGTGGGCGACGGCGCTGCCTGCCTCCTCGATCACCCCCACCACCTCGTGGCCCAGGATGGCGGGGAACGAGGCGAACGGCGACAGGATGGGGCTGGCCCTTCCGGTGAGGAGCGCGGTGTCGCTGCCGCAGATCCCGGCCATCAGCGGCCGGATCCGGACCCAGTCGGGTCCTGGCGGCGCGGGGATCGGGTATCGGGAGAGCGCCAGCCATGGCATCCAGCCGCCGGTCAACGCCGGCAGCCGTCGACCGACCAACCGCAGCGCCCGCTGGTTCAGGCGGGATGCGCCGACGCGCAGGCCAAGGCCGCGAGCCGGCCTGCCCTCCATAGCGCCAGTCAGCTCATCGGGACCTGGCGGACGATGTGCGGCCCAACCCGCTCCAGGATCTCGTCCAGGCTCTCGCCGGTGATCGTCAGGCCGTGGTTCCTGAGGCCGATCACGGCGTGGCCGGGATCGGGGGCCTCGCGGACCAGCTCGGCCACCTCGCGGGCCAGCTCTTCGGTGCCGCAGGGGTAGACGGCCTCGGTCGAGACGGCGCCCGCGACCCAGCCGTGGACGTGCAGGATGGCGCCGACCTCGACGTGCGCACGGTAGATGGTCAGGTGCTCGATCGCGTCGACCGAGACCCGCCGCGGCTTCACGGCGGGCGGGACGCTGAGGCGGATCACGCCGCGCTCGGCATCGAAGCCGGTCACCAGCAGGATGTCGCGTCCGATCTCGCGCAGCCTGCTCTTGTCCACGCCGCTGGCGCTCATCCAGAAGTCGTCGCCGGATTGGCGCTCGCTGGCGTTGCCGTAGCTCAGGCCGCCGATCCCGAACAGGCGCTTCACGTGCCGCAACTCGTCGGCGCTCAGCATCTCGTCGATCGGCCACGGGGCGGGCAGCAGGTCGAGCTCGTCGAGCCGCTGCCCGGCGCGCGCAATCGCCTGCGTGTGCTCGTCGCCATGCCACAGCTCGCGGGGCAGGTCGGGAACAAACTCGTTGTCGATCACGAGCCGGGACTCGGCGAGGGGCACGATGCGGTCGACCACGCGCGCGAAGAAGGTCTCGTCATCGGCCTCGCCGGCGATGCGGTGGAAGCCCTGCTCCATCGTGATCAGGTAGGCCTCCGGTCCGCCGCCGTTCCGCGCGATCGGCACGAACACGTTGGAGAGCGAGCGCACCAGCAGTGGGTAGCCGGCGCGCAGCATGTCGTCCGGTGAGTCGGGCAGCTCGGCCACGCCGACCACGAAGATCTCCTTGGATCGGCGCCGGAAGCTGCGCGGCTCGTCGGCTTCGACCGCGTTCAGCACCACTCGCACGTCCGGGTCGATGTCAGTGGCATCCCGCTCGCGATCCCGCTGGACCGGATAGCCGCGCGCCGACAGCTCGGCCGAGACGCCGTCGAGGAACCAGGCGGTCAGGGCACCACCGGCGCCGTCGACCACGGCCACGCCGTTCGGCCGTTCGGACGCTCCGCGGTCCGCGCCCGATCGAGTCACGACCGCGTCAGCCATCCTTCTCCTCCGGCTCGACGATCAGTTCCAGCCCCTCGACCGCGACCACGCGCAGCGGGTTGCCGGGCTGGATCTCCCCGTGCCGGCTGCGAGCCGACCAAGCCTCGCCTCCAGCATAGGCGATGCCGGTTGGGGCGATGAGGGTCTGGGCCGTCCCACCTGCCCCCACCAGGGTTGCGATCGGGAGCGCGGTGGATCGGTTGGCGCGCATCTGGATGAGCCCTCGGACCAGTACGAAGAAGTACGCGAGGCTGAGCAGGATGGCGCCCACGATCAGGATCGGGCTGACCGTGAACTCGACCGGGTTGTCGGTGTCGACGCCGGTGTACAGGGCGAAGGCGCCCAGCAGGAAGCAGACCACTCCACCCACCGCCAGGAAGCCGTAGCTGGTGAAGTGCAGTTCCAGCACGAAGAGGCTGATCCCCATCAGGATCAGCAGCAGGCCGCCTACGTTCAGGGGCAGGCTGTTGGAGCCGATGAAGGCCAGCACGATGGCGATCGCTCCCAGCGAGCCGCTGATCAGGTTCGGATGGAACAGCTCCGACAGGATCCCGTAGAAGCCGATGGTGAACAGGATGAAGGCGATGTTCGGGTCGGACAGGAGGTGCAGGAACTGCTGGCCGATGTTCATGGTCCCGTCGCTGATCGGCAGTCCGGAGAGCTTCGGCAAGGGTTCGCCGTTGAAGGTATAGGCGTAGCCGTCGGCACGCGTCCCCTTGTCGATCTCGGCGAATAGGGCGTCGGTATCGGCCGCCAGGATGTCCACGATCGGCGGCTTCATGGCGATCGCCTGGCTGACCGAGGCGCTGGCCGCGTTCCGCACCGCCCGCTCCGCCCACGCCGCGTTGCGGCCGTGGTCGCGCGCCAGCTCGGTGATGCGCGCCACGGCGTCGTTGGTCACCTTGCGGCCCAGGGTCTCCGGCAGGTCCTCGCCAGTGCCGCTTATCACCGACGCGGCACCGATGTTGGTGAGCGGCGCCATGGCCGCCACGTCCCCGGCCAGGGTGATGAAGGTGGCGGCGCTCCCGGCGCGCGCCCCCTCCGGTGCGACCCAGGTGATGACCGGCACCTCACTGCCCAGGATCGCCTTCAGGATGCGATCCATGCTGGTCAGCTCGCCGCCGGGTGAATCGATCTGGATGATGACGGCGGCTGCGCCCGAGTCGGCTGCGGTCTGCAGCCCCTCCTCGATGTAGGCGGCGTTGACCTGGTCGATCACGCCCGTCAGCTGCAGCCTGAGCACGCCCACATCGGCTCCGGCAGCGCTTGCCGCCAGCGAGACGAGACCAAGGAGCATGGCGCCGACCGCGAAGGCGCGCCGCAGCCGAGACATCCTTCCGAGTATACGCGTGGGCCGCCCAAGGGCCGCTTTTAGAGGAGGTGCTCGGCGACGAGGCGGGACCAGGTCTCCATCCGATCCCACACAGCGCGAACCTCAGCCGCTGTAGCGAAGCGACCGGTCAGCTTGTCGCGCTCGCGCACCTCGACCGGGCGGCCATCGGCCTGGACCTCGAAGACGACTCCCAGATGAACCGATCCAACCGGGTTCGAATCATCGTTGAGCATCCCCACCAGCCGAAACTCCGGCTCCCAGTCGGTCACCAACTCCTCGGACCACTCCCGGCGGAGCCCATCGGCAAGGGGGTCTTCTCCCTCGTCGACCGGGTTGAGATGGCCGCCGACCCCGATGCTCGCCTTGCCGTGCAGCCGTGAATCGCCCCCCGCCGCGGTGCGCTCCATCAGGTACACGAGCGCTCCGTCGCGGATGACGACATACGGGATGAGCTGCTTGAAGGCCTGATCCTGCTCCGCGAGCGGCCGGTCCATGAAGCGACCGTGGGTCGCCGTCGCGGTCTGCAGCACGGCCATCGTCTGATCGCTGGTCTCGCGGACTCCCGTGAAATGACACCCGCCGGGGACCTCAGCACGGGGCAGCACCAGCACGCGCTCGACCATTTCCCGAGTCTAGGTGGGTGCGCATTGTCACCGCAGTTTCGGGCTGCAAGGTCTCTTGCAAGGCCGCAGGATTATCGTCCGCGGCGTAGATGGTCCTATTCGTCCTGTAGTACGACGGTACCCGTCCACGCCAGGGGAGCAACAGTGAGCCACACGCCCAGGTGGAACAGACAGGCGCGATCGCGGCGCGGCCAGGCCCTGGTCGAGTTCGCCCTGGTGCTTCCGATCCTGCTCATGCTCGTCGGAGGCATTATCCAGTACGGGGTCATCTTCGCCACCAAGCACTCGCTCATCCAGGTGGCCCGCGATACCGGACGCTGGGCAGCGACGCAGGCATTCGACCCATGTCTCAGCGCAACCACTGCCTCTCCGCCTGAACCGGTCACGGAGGCCGACGCGATCGCCCAGCAGTCTCGCCTGATGGGATACGCGGCTGGGGATTGGAACGCGCTGACGTTCACCGCCTACGCCGATAACGAGCCGATGCCGGCGACTCCACCCAACTCGGAGTGGGTCGAGGTGGTCTGGTCGTACCAGAACGGCGAACCCTGCCCCACCGTGGACAGCACCACGGCAGCCTACGTCACGGTGCGCCTCACACATCGGGCCCCGGTCTTCCTGCCCGGGCTGGCTTATCTGCCCGGCTTGGGAGCGTGTGACACCAACGGCTGTTACCTGCCCATTACGACCACGGCGCGGTTCCGGATGGAGGCGCGGCCGACGCCATGATCAGCGTGAACCGACCACGCAGGCGACCACCTCGCGCGCATCGGGGGCAAGCCCTCGTCGAGTTCGGGTTGGTGATCGGTCTGTTCCTGTTCGTCATCGGCGGCCTGATCCAATTCGGCGTCATCCTGTGGAGCCAGAATGCGATCACGCAGGTCGCGCGCGACACTGCCCGATGGGCAGTTACGCAATCGATCAGCCCGTGCGACTCTCCCGCCACGCGCACCGCCCTCGCGGCAGCGGCCGATCAGCTCGCCCGTGGCACCTCGCTGGTCAACTACCCGGCTGGCACATGGTCCACGGCCAGCAGCATCGCCGCGGTTGGCTCCGAAGGTGTGGGGGCCGACTGGCAGTCCGAAGACAGCACGTTTGCGACCGACTGCCCGCCGTCCGACAACACGACGGTGTGGACCGTCCGCGTTCGCGTGAACCACGTCGTCCCCATCTTCCTACCGGGGCTCGAGTTCATCGCCCCGGCATGCGGATCTCCCGGGTTCTGCCTCACATCCTCAACCGAACTGCGAATGGAGCCCAAGCGACCATGACGCACCGGCCGGCTCCTCAAGACCAGCGCGAGCGGGGCCAGATCCTGGTTCTGGCAGCGCTGCTGATGGTCATCCTGATCGGCATCACCGGACTGGCGATTGATGTCAGCGCGGCCTACATGGCGGATCGCTGGCAACGCGCCGTGGCTGACGCCGCTTCACTGGCGGGCGGGCAGGACCTCCAGATCCCCGGGTCCAAGGCGCTCCCCGGTGCGCAGCAATACCAGGACGCGCGCACCCACGCCATGGACATCCTCGTCAGCGAGCTGCGGGCCACGTCGACACCCAGCGTCATGGGTGCATCGCCCTGTCTCACCCCCGCCGGCTGTCCGCTGCCGGGCACGCCCTACGAGGTGGCCATCCGCACACCGTCCCCGAGCTGGGTGGACTGCGATCCGAATCGGTGCATCCAGGTCACGATCCGCCAGCCAGCGTTCGGGCTGACCTTCGGCCGCATCTTCGGCCAGTCGAGCTGGGTGGTGAGCACCACGTCGGTGGCCGGCATCGTGCAGAGTCGCCAATACGGCCTGGTCACCCTTCGCCCGCCGCGTCCGCGCGCCAATGGCAGCGACGCGAACGAGCAGGACATTCATGTCACCGGTGGCTCGATCGTCCAGGTCGACAACGCCGACATCGGCACCAACAGCAACCTCATCATCGATGGCATCAATTCGGCTGTCCTGCTGCAGAACCCCGCCGCACCAGGGCCGTATACGTACTTCGTTTGGCGCTACGACACTTACCAGGCGTGGGGCGATCCGCCGCCCGGATCGCAGCTCTCCTCACCCATCGAGGATCCGGACTACCCGATCCCTCAGCGGGCGGACGTGGTCGCTGGATGCCCTACGACCAGCACCGCTGTCTGCACCTACACGGCCGCCAGTCTCTCCGATGCCATGCTCGGTGGGGCGCCGGGGAGCGCGGCGTGCCAGGCTGAGATGGCCCAGGTGCCTGCCCAGTACAAGGTGGGCGGGACATCGATCAAGGACCTGCTTCCGGCGACCAGGGTGACCTGCTACATGCCGGGGATCTACACCAAACAATTGAAGAACAGCAAGGCCGATGAAGCCGTGCTCCTCACACCCGGGGTCTACTTCTTCGACAAGGGGCTCGACGTCAGTTCGACGCTTGTTGGCGGGTACGTCGGCAATCAGCCCGGGGTCGCGGTCGTATTTCCCACCTGCCCCGGAAACAACTGCCCCGGATTCGCCGGGAATACGTCACCGCTTGTCGCGCTGAACTTCGGCAGTGCGTACCAGAACTCCAGCGGACAACGTGCCACCGCTGCAGCGTGGAACGGCGGGTTCGTGGTGACCGGCGGTTTCCCTTCGACGCTGATGTCGATCATGGTCGAGCCCGACCCCAGCTGCCTGGCGCCACCATTCCCGGCGTTGGAACCGTCCAATTCGTGCAGCAACAGACAGCCCCAACTCAAGCTCCCCGGCGGAGGAGCCCTGGCGGTGGCCGGCATCCAGTACGCACCGACCGATAACACCCAGGTGACGGGAAATAGCCCACAGACGGGAGTCCTGGGCCAGATCATCTCGTGGACGATCGTGTTCTCGGGCTCATCAACTCTGAGCCTGGAAGCCGTGGTCGGTGACACGTCGGGCATCCTTCGCCTCGACCCTGCCTGCTCACCCACGGTCAGCGTCTGCAACCCATAAGGCAGGGCCCTTCTGGGACCTTCGTCCCGTTGCTGCGCCAGGCCGCGCTCAACAGCATGGGGGCATGCAGACCAAGTTCTGGGTTCGCCGGATCGTCCTTGCCGTCGTGTGGGGCCTCGCCATCTCGACGTGGGCAGCCATCGCCCATCACCTGGCGGGGATGCCGGACGTCGGTCTTGTGCTGGTCATCATTACGATGACGTTCGTCATGGTGCGGCCTAGCAGACATGCTACTGTCGCGGAATCGCGCCAAAAGGCGGCTGACGCGGCGATGCACGTGGGCGCCCCGACCGCCTGACCACGGCGGCGACCCCTTCAGCTCGGGGCGTTCCCCTGCGGTCGCTCACAACCTGATCTGCTGATCCCCTTCGCATCCACCGCGCTGCACCAACGGTGCGGCGCTGTTTCATGTCGAGGCCCTTGAGGACTTCTCAAGGGTGCGCCTGCGCACCGCAGTTTCCGGCTGCAAGGTTCCCTGCAAGGATGCCGGCCTATCTTTCGGCGACGAAGTAAGTCCTATTCGGCGGGTAGTACTGCAGTACTAGTCCGAACCACGGGAGCCGACATTGCGCGAGACGTTCAGGGGGGTTCTTCACCGGGCGCGTTCGGCACGCGGCCAGTCCATGGTCGAGTTCATGCTCGTCCTGCCGCTGCTCCTCGTTCTGTTGCTGGGGATCGCTGACTTCGGCCGTGTATTCGCTGCGGGCATCACGCTCGAGGCGGCGGCTCGGAATGCGGCCGAAGTCGTCGCGGAGGAGTATCGCCGTACCCCACCGGATGGTGTATACGCGGACCAGACCCTGCCGGCCCCATCGCCTGGCGACCCCGCCTACTACCAGCCGCTCCACGAGCTTGCCGCGCGGACGGCGTGCCGAGAGGCAGGTGGTCTTCAGAATGCGACCTTCGATCCAGACACCGACCAATGCGCGTTCGATCCGGGGGCTGGCGAAGCGATGCCGGTGTTCCTGGTCTGCATCCACGATGACGCCGATCCCCTCTGTGGGGAGTCGGCCTTCGGGGCGACGATCCCGCCTCAGTGCTCAGCGCTGCAGACCCCGCCCGAGAACACCATGGAGGGCGGCACTGAGCTAAGCCGATATGTCGAGGTCCGGATCTGCTACCGGTTCTCGATGCTGATCAACCTTCCGGTGCTCCCGCTCGACGATGTCTGGCTGCAGAAGTCGCGCGTCTTCACCGTCGCCTACTATCCGCCGCCTCCGACCCCCGAGCCGCCATCTGAGCCACCGCCGCCGTCGCCCGGGGAGATCCCGCCAACGCCAACCCCGGAGGAGTCGGCCTCCCAGAGCCCGGAGGAGTCGGCCGCCGAGACCCCGGCTGAGACACCGACGCCAGCACCGGAGACACCGACGCCAGCACCGGAGACACCGACGCCGAGCCCAGAGGCGACGCCGTGAAGAACGGCGGGTCGCGTGGCCAGACGCTCGTGGAGTTCGCCCTCGTGGCTCCGCTGTTCATCCTCGTGCTGGCCGGCATCGTCACCTTTGGCATCGGGGTGTTCTACCAGCAGCAGCTGACAAACGCGGCTCGAGAGGCCGCGCGCTACGCCGCCATCCACAGCGCCACCTCGCAATGTCCAACCACATCGCGACTGGATCCCGACTGGAACCGAATCATCGACGACAGCTTCGACAAGAACAACTACTACAGCTGCGACCCGCCTGACCTGGGCTGGCCGATGATGACGGCACATGCGCGGTCGAAGGTCTTCGGAATCAGCGCGTCGGAGGTCCACTTCGCCGCATGCTGGTCCGGCTACTGGGACGAGGATCCCGCGGCGAGCTATGACGCTCCCGCACTCAATCCAAGCGACGGCCAGCCGAACGACTTCCGAGAATGCACAATCGGCGGCATCGACCCTCGCGAGGACACGGGATCGCTTCCCTGTCCGCCGCCCGCAACGGTCCTAAGCGCGGATCCAGCCACGACGGACGACAAGGCGAGCAATCTCGCGGCCAGCGCAGCGTACTCGGCGAACCAGGTGACGATATACGCCTGCTACGAATGGACTCCACCGTTCCTGGGTGAGCTCGTTGGGGGTGCGGTCACGTTGCAAGCCGTGATCACCGAAGCCATGCAGCACCAGAAATGAGGCCCGCTCGAATGATCTCGTCCACTCGCTGCCGGTCGTCGCGGGGCCAGATACTCATCCTCGTGGCGTTCGCCATGATGGCGCTCCTTGCCATCGGGGCGATCGTCGTGGATCTCGGCCTGTCGTGGATGCTGCGTCGTCAGGAGCAGAACGCGGCCGACCCGGCCGCGATCGCGGCGGCGCGCTACATCGAGGAGGGCGACAGTGCTGCAACGCGGACCAAGATGGACACCGCCGCCTGCTTCTATGCCAAGCAGAACGGGTTCTTCGAGGCCGACAATGACACTTGTGACAGCGCGCGACTCGAGGGGCGGCTCAAGATCCACTGGCCGCCGATCTCGGGACCATTCGCCGCTCGGCCGGAAATGGTGCAGGTCGTCATCAGCGCCGATCACACATCGTTCTTCGGGCAGTTCCTCGGCCGGCCGACACTAACCGTCAAGACAGCGGCGGTCGCCGCCCGCGAGTCGACGAGCGCCAACACCAACTCGCTCGTCGCACTCGACCCCCACGGCTGTGCAGCCGGGAAGATTCATGGCGGGGGAACCGTGACGATCGAGCCCGCGGAGAATCCCGAGACCCCCGGAGTGCCGTTCAACGGGGGATATGTCCACGTCAACTCGGACTGCCTCCCGGATGGCGCCTACAACGACGACTGCGGCAATGGCAACGGGGCCTTCAAGCAGGGCGGCAACGGTGGCAGCACCATAACCGCCCCGCACATCTACATCGTCGGTACCTGCCAGGAGGCCGGTGGAGAGGTCGCCAGCCCGGTATCTGAAGGAGCGGATCCGGCCCCGGATCCCATGTCCGGTCTGTATGGTCCGGCGCAACAGGGGTATCCAGCGGGCTACTGTCCCAAGAAGGTAGGCCAGCTGATCACCTACGTTCAGTCGGTCCCCACCCAGGATGGTTGCAGCTGGAACCAGAATGGAACGACGATCACGATGACGCCCGGCGTCTACTACGGTGGCTGGAAGTTCTCTGGCAAAGACGTGACGGTCAGGCTCCAGCCGGGGATCTACATCATCGCCGGGGGTGGCATCTCAATCACCGGCCCGAACCTCGACAGTACGCCGGCAACGGTGGGCGGCGATCCCGACCCGGCGCTCGATCCTGCGCGTATCCTCATTTTCAGCACGGACAACACGACGGACCTGGGCTGCGATGCGACGATCGGCCGCTGCCTGCAGGGCGGCATCAAGATCAGCGGAAAGTCGAGCCTGCGCCTGTGGGGACTCGATTCTGGTCAGTGGCGCGGCATGCTGATGTGGCAGGACGGGCGCGGCGATAATCCCACGGCGCCGATCGAAATTGTCGGTCAGGGCGCGTTGGACATCGCCGGAACGATCTATGCGCCATTTGCCGATGTGAAGATCTCGGGCAACGGAGACTCGACGGCGATCCTCGCTGTCCAGATCATCTCGTTTACATGGGACATCGGCGGAAACGGCAACATCTACATGCCGTACGATCCGAGCCAGCTGTACCACATTACGCAGCAAGGCCTCGTCGACTGACCGATGCCGCCGGGCGCTTCGCCCGGCCGGTTCGCTTTCCGGCGACTAGTCCGGCGGATCGGCTCCGGCGGTAGCCAGGCGCAGTGCCATGGCGGCGGCCTCGCGCGGATCGCGGGCGCGGTGCACGCGCGGGCCACCGATGCGGTGATCGGACTCGACTCGCCATGAGCTGAGGGTCACCACCTGGCGTCCCATGCGCAGGGCCATGCCGATCTCGGACAGGGTTCCGTGCCGCCCACCGACTGCCACCACCGAGTCGGCGGCAGTGACCACGACCAGATTGCGAACCACGCCCAGTCCGGTGGCGACTGGGATCGTCACGAATTCATTTGCCTCCGCCGCATCGGCGCCGGGCAGGATCCCGATCGTCGCGCCACCGGCGCTCTGGGCGCCGCGCGACGCCGCTCGCATGACCCCACCGAGGCCGCCGGTGATCACGACCGCCCCGCCACGGGCGAGCAGCTGTCCCACCTCCTCGGCCCACTCGAGGATGCGATGCGCCTCCGGACCGCGCGGATCCCCGTCGCCGATGACCGCGACGTGCGGCGCTCGCGGGCGTGGGGTGGGCTCACTCATGGCGTGGCCGCCCGTGACCCGGCCAGCGCGATGCCCAGGGGGGCGGCGGCCAGGATCTCGTAGCTGGCGGGGCCGGCGCCGAGGTGGCTGCGGTACAGGACCAGCTGCTCGACTGCCAGCTGTCCGGCCGGCATGGGCACCTTCCAGGTGGCCGCGGGGATCGCGACACCACGATCGCCGCGCGCCCGGGCCAGTGTCAGGTGGGCGCGGAACGGTGAGGCCGTCTCGCAGTCGACCGCGATCCGGACGGCGATGGCGAGCTCGGCCAGCCGGCGGGAACGATCGGCAAGCCCGTACCACAGGATCCGAACCTCACGCCGCGACGGAAATGCCCCCAGCCCTCCGGTGGGAATCGCGAACGGCGCATGGTTGGACGCGACGTCGTTGAGGGCCTCGATCAGCCGCGGCAGCTCGGACTCGGCGATTGGCCCCATGAAGGCAAGCGTCAGGTGCCACTCCTGCGGATCGATCCAGCGCAGATCGTCGGCCTCGACCGATGCGGCGGCCTGCAGCGCGCCGAGCGCGGCGCGCAGCTCGTTGTCGAGCGGCTCGCCGATCGGCACGCCCACGAAGCAGCGCCACCCTTCGTCGATCATCGGCCTGCGACCGTGGCGGGAAGCCTGGCGTCGACGATCGGGATCAGCTCGGTCAGCGTCCGGATGAGCGGTACGCCGTCCGGTACGTCTGCCGGCGTGAAGCGATCACGTCGGTCGATGAGGACCGGCTGGATGCCCACGCCCTGCGCACCGGCGACATCGGCGTCGAGGTGGTCGCCAACGTGGATCGCCTCCGCGGCCTGGACCTTGGCCTGGGCCAGTGCCCATTCGAAGATCTCGGGATGCGGCTTCTCGAAGCCCACGCGCGAGCTGGCGGCAATGAAATCGAACCGGCTGACGAGCTTGAGCGCGTGCAGGAGCTCGGGCAGCTGCCAGACCCAGTTGCTGACGGCTCCCACCACCAACCCTCGCTCGCGGAGAGCGGCAAGCGCCGGCGAGACGTCGGCGAAGATATGCCAGTTGGCGGTGAGCATGAACAGCTCCGACAGACGGCGGAAGAAGGATTCTGGCATCGGATCGATGCCGAGGTCGGCGAGCGCGGCGCTGTCGATCTGCATGGTGCGGGCAAAGGAGGTCTCCTCGGTGGGGTCGAAGCCCGCTTCAAAGCCATAGCCGCCGTGGTGATAGGCCCGGCGCAGAGCTGCATGGAGCGCCTCGACCTCGACCTTCACGCCATACTCCTCGAAGGCGATGGCGTATACGTGCTCCCAGGAAGGGTTCGGGCGCATCACGGTGTCGCCGATATCCAGGAAGACGGCCCGCAGCCTGGCCGTCGGTCGTGCGTCGCTCATTCCGGCCAAGCCTACCGCGTCAAGGCCGCACGTGGGTCAGCCCCCGGCGACGGCCCTGGAGCCGAGGATGAGCGAGATCTCCTTGCGATAGCGCAAGCCCGAAGAGTGGCGCGCCAGCCACTTCAGGTAACCCGGATCATGGCCGGCAAGGTCCTTCAGGCTCCATCCGGCATAGCGACCGGTGTCAAGCTTGGTCGAGGTGCCGTTCGTGCTGGCGGCATTGGTGCGCCGCGCCTGTGGAGGTGGCGCCATACGACCGTTCATCGGGGGGATAGAGGCCGGATCGAAGGGGACGCGAGCGGCACGCCGAGACTTGTCGACCTGCACCCGCAGCTCGGGTTCGCGGACCATGGCATAGGCCTGGTTCAGCTCCATCATGCGGCGGGCTGCGCGAGCCGATGAATCACGATCGGGGTGGTACTTCATGGCCAGCGCCCGGAAGGCAGCGTGCAGGACCTCCTGCTCGGCCGACGGAGAGACCTGCAGGATCTTGTACGGGTCGACCGACGACATCGGCTGGCCCGGTTCACTCATTGAAGAGTCGCTCCTCGATCAGCTTCTCAGCTGTCACCCGGCCGGTCGGATCGAAGCAGCTGAACTCGAACAGCTTCTCGTACTCAAGGTCGACGTTGTCCTGCCCGCCCCGGTTCTTCTCGACCGTGGCAACCACCCAGTCACGATAGCGCTGGGCCTGGTACGGGTTGAACTCGATGTTGACCTTGGCCACGATGTGGTACTTGTCGTTCAGGATCAGGATGATGTCGCTCTCGTAGTTGATGGCGCTGCTGCCGCGCAGGTGATGGTTGCGCAGGCGCTTTGCCTTCAGCCCCTCGCGGTCGGCTGCGACGATCGCCACTACCGGGATCTCGAGCGAGAGGGCGATGTCCTTCAGCCCGCCGACGATGCGGGTCACCTTCTCCGCCTCCTCCGACGGCTCGGGGATGACCGGCACCTTCTGGAGGTAGTCGACGAACAGGACGAGACGCTTGCCCTCAGGGCCACGGTGCTCGGCGACGAGCGAGCGCATGTTGTCGATGGTGGAACCGGTGGCTGTGCCGCGCATCAGGTACAGGTTGCTGCCATAGCGGGCAATCCGCTCGAGCGAGGGTCGCAGGCGCGGATTCGTGCCCAGCTTGGCGCGCTGACCCGCCTCAGCGGCGGCGGCGTAGCTCTGCATGACCTCTTTCTTGACGTCCTGGATCTTTACCGCACCCGTCTTCTTTGGCAGCTGGCCGAGCGCGGACTCCATGGAGATGAGCCGCTGGATGAGGTACTCCTCCTCGTGCTCGAAGCAGACGTAGAGCGCGGTCGCCTGGCCCGATGCGGCCATGTTGCGGGCCATCTGGAGCGCCATGGTGGTCTTGCCGGCGCCCTGGGCGCCGCCGATCAGCATCAGCTCGCCGGGGCGCAATCCTCCGCCGATCGTCTTGTCGAGCGGCACGAAGCCGGTGCCGATCGGCTGGAACTCGTCAACCTTGCCCGACGCGATCCGCTCATTCAGGTTGGTCAGCACGTCCAGGGCCGATCGCGGCGCGAGCGCGCCGGCCTCTCCCTGGAGGTGCCAATCGACAGTGGCCGGCGCGACGTCGGCGAGAGGATCGGCCTCGGGATCGCTGGTAGTCGGGTCTTCAATCATGGGTGCCGCGGCTCCTCACACACGAGCAGTGCAGCGCATGGTGCTCATGCGCAACGGGGGCGAGTATACGACCAGCCCTCCTGGCTCCGAAATGGCCCGAATGGGCTACCGGCGCCCCCTCTTAGGCCGCACCTACCCTCCCGCCATTAGCCGGACTTATGGTCGTGCACCGATGGAGCCCGTACCGTGAAGCGTGATAAGCGTGGCTTATCAGACGGCCCCGATGGAGCGCCATTGGTGCACGACCATAAGCCACGCTTATCCGGCGCGCGAGCGCTGGATGCAGCGACTAGGCCGGCTGTGGCGCTGGCTTCCTTCGGCGCTTGGGACCCGGCTCCGGGGTGGGAAGCTCCTCGCCCGCGTCGATCTCGCCAACCCGTTGCGGCGTGGGACCTGAGCCGCCTCGAGGCGGCAGGATGCCGGCGAAGAGCGACTCGAATTCTTCGCTCTCGATCGTCTCCTTCTCGATCAGCAGAGCCGCCAATCGGTCGAGCACCTCGCGCTGAGCGATGAGCGCTTCCTTGGCGCGCTGATAGGCACGATCGATGATCTCGCGAACCTCGGCGTCGATCTTGGCGGCGACCTCGTCGGAGTAGTTGCGCTGCTCGCTGATCTCGCGGCCAAGGAAGATCATCTCGTCCTTCTTGCCGAAGGTCAGCGGGCCGAGCTTGTCGCTCATGCCGTACTGGGTCACCATCGCGCGGGCCAGGCCGGTCGCCTTCTCGATGTCGTTGCTCGCCCCGGTGGTCGTGTCGCCGAAGACGATCTCCTCGGCCACGTGACCGCCCAGCATCCCGGCGAGCTTGTCCTCGAACTCGGACTTGGAGTGGAGGTATCGGTCCTCGGAAGGCAGGCTCATGGTGTAGCCCAGCGCCATGCCGCGGCTCACGATCGTCACCTTGCTGACCGGATCGCACTTCGGCAGCACGCGCTGCACGACCGCGTGCCCGCCCTCGTGGTAGGCGATGATCGTCTTCTCCTCGGGCGTGATCAGGCGGCTGCGCCGCTCAGGTCCGGCCACCACTCGATCGATCGCCTCGTTGAAGTCGCTCGGGGCGACCGACTTCTTGTTGTGGCGCGCAGCCAGGATGGCCGCCTCGTTGACCAGGTTGGCGAGGTCTGCCCCCGAGAAGCCGGGCGTGCGGCGCGCCAACTCGTCGAGGTCCACCGTCTTGTCGAGCGGCTTGCCCTTGATGTGGACATTGAGGATCTCGCGTCGGCCCCTGATGTCAGGCCGATCGAGCACGACCTGGCGGTCGAAGCGGCCCGGGCGCAGGAGCGCCGGGTCGAGGACATCGGGCCGGTTGGTGGCGGCCACCACGATCACGTTGGTGTTCGTGTCGAAGCCGTCCATCTCGACCAGGATCTGGTTGAGGGTCTGCTCGCGCTCGTCGTGGCTGCCGCCCAGCCCGGCGCCGCGCTGGCGCCCGACCGCATCGATCTCGTCCACGAACACGATGCACGGCGAGTTGCGCTTGGCCTGCTCGAAGAGGTCACGCACGCGCGATGCGCCGACACCCACGAACATCTCCACGAACTCCGATCCGGAGATGGAGAAGAACGGAACCCCGGCCTCGCCGGCGACGGCGCGGGCGAGGAGGGTCTTGCCAGTTCCGGGCGGGCCGACCAGCAGCACGCCGCGCGGAATCCGCGCGCCGAGCGAGTTGAACTTCTCGGGGTACTTGAGGAACTCGACCACCTCGGTCAGCTCCTGCTTGGCCTCGTCCACGCCGGCCACGTCGTTGAAGGTGACCACCGTCTTGTTGCCGAGGAACATGCGGGCCCGGCTCTTGCCGAAGCTCATCGCCTGGTTATTGGTGCCCTGGGCCTGCCGCATCATGAAGAAGATGAAGCCACCGATCAGCAGGACGGGCAGGAAGGCGGTGATCAGCAGGCCGAGCCACTGCCCGGCGGCGCTCTCCTCGACGGCCGAATAGGTGATGGCGCAGCTGCCGGGATCGGAGCTGCCGGCGGCCGCGCAGACCTCGGCTCGCACGTTGACGAACTCGGAGGGGACGACCACTGCCTTTGGCTCGGTCGATCCATCCACGGTGACCGCCAGGCGGGTGCCGTCCTGCACGACCGCGGTGACGTCGCCCTTGGCAGCGTCCTCCAGCATCTCGCTGTAGGTGTACGGCTTGCCGGTATTGCTTTCGACGACGTAGGTCCACAGCAGCGCCAGCCCAAAGACGGCCAGCACGACCAGGACAACGCTGTTACGGATGAGTCGGCTGCTCAACGTGGCTCTCTTCCAGTCTCAGGTGCGGGGATCGGCCATCGAGCGCTCTCGCTTCGACAGCCTGGCTGCGCCTGCGCGCAGGCCGGGCAAGTATAGGTGCGAGCCGGCAACGCCAACAAACGGCCCATCTGGGCCATGACCGATGGCTGCGCATCGCAGCTCATACCCTGCTACGCGGCTGGATACTGAGGCGTGTCACTCCAGGCGGATGCGCCGCTCCCGGACCGATGCCTGACGGCCGGCGCCGAGCTCGATGGCGATGCCGCCGCGCGGCCCCTCGGCGGCGTCGAGCAGCGCCTCGATGCGCTCCGCGGACGGTGCCGGATCACCGATCGCCAGGCGCAGCACGCGGCGGCCGAGGGCTCGAGCCGGGGGGTCCCGCCAGTCCAGCGACGCGTCGGCGGTGTCCCGTCGCCGCGCCAGCTCGGCGGCGGCGAGGGCATCGAGCAGGTCGTCGTCATCGGCGCTGAGGCGCCCGAAACGCATCAGCGCCTCGACCGCGGCGGGGTTCAGGCGCTCGAATGCCGGCAGCAGGTCCGCCCGCACCCGGTTGCGGGCATGCGCGAGATTCGCATTGGACGGGTCGATGAGATAGGCGATGCCCGCCGCGTCGAGCGCGTCCCGCAGGACCGTGCGGCGGGCATGCAGGAGCGGCCGGACGATCCGACCGCGCCGCGCGGGGATGCCCCGCAGGCCGCGGAGGCCGCTGCCGCGCGCCAGGCGCAGCAGGACGGTCTCGGCCGCGTCGTCGGCGGTGTGAGCTGTGGCGATCAACGCGTCCGCTCCCAGCCCTGCGGCAACCTCCTCGAGGAAGCGGTAGCGGGCCTGCCGGCCGGCATCCTCCAACGACCGGTGCTCTGCTGCTGCCAGCGCCCCCACATCGACCCGCCGCACCTCGGCCGGCAGGCCCATACCTGCAGCCGTTGCGGCCACCTCGGCCGCCTCATCGGCCGAGGTCGGTCGAAGCGCGTGATCGAGATGGGCGACCGTCAGCCGCCAGCCGCGGTCGGGTGCCATTTTCGCCGACGCGTGCAGCAGTGCGGTGGAGTCAGGACCGCCGGAAATGGCAAGCACGAGGGCAGCGCCATCGGGGATCGGCAGGCGGGCCGCGCCCTCGGCCAGCGCGTCAATGATCGGCCTGAGCGGATCGTTACCAGCCCCATTGGTAGAACGACGCACATCCGGCCTTGATCCACCACTCGAGGCCCGCAGACGTGCCGCGGCACCAGTGACATTGGTAGGACGTCGCGCGGGCGGAGTCATCGGCGCAGTTGTACCAGCCACATTGGTAAACGGCCACAGATTCCGTCGAAGGGTCAGGGATCTGGTAGCGGAGGGCGGATTCGAACCACCGACCAAGGGCTTATGAGTCCCCTGCTCTGCCACTGAGCTACTCCGCCACGCGATTCGTGCTCGGATCGACAAGGGGCCTATCGAATGAACACCCTCCGAGGATACCGACAGCCGATCACCGCGGCAACTCGGCTGGTGCGCTGTCAAATCGACTCGACCCCCGCGTCTCAAGAGTCTGCCAAGGGTGACCGCTGACTAGCGAACGCGCTGACCCGACCAGTGGTCCGATGGACCAAATTCACCCGCGCAAGTCGTCAGCGGGCACCCCCGAGCGAGCCGTCGCGACGAGTAAGATGATTCTGCTGCACGTGACCAACTGCGGTCGCCGAAAATGGACCAACGGGTGCAGCGTGGCAGAGCCGCTGGCCGCGGAAGCGACGCCCTTCCTTATCAGGCGTCAAAGGTGGAGACTGCTGGCGCAAAGCCGGTGGTCTTTTTGTTGACCATGATGACTGTAGGACCAACGACTCTCGCGCGCACGCTCAGCCGCGGTCTATCGCTCGCGGCATTCTGGCTTGGCGTCCTGCTCCTCGGCATCGGGGTTCCGAGTGGTGTGGATGCCGCCGCGGGTGAGGTGCGCGTGCTCAGCGTCGACGGCATCATCAATCCCATCTCCGCCCGCTACCTGGTGCGCGGCATCGAGGAGGCAGCCGACGAGGGTGACACCGCGGTGCTCATCGAGCTGGACACGCCAGGCGGCCTGCTCGACGCCACCCAGGAGATCACCGGCGCGCTGCTCAATGCGCGCCTCCCGGTGATCGTGTACGTCACACCGGCCGGCTCGCACGCGGCCTCGGCCGGCACGTTCATCACCATGGCGGCGCACGTGGCGGCCATGGCGCCGAGCACGCGGATCGGTGCGGCCACGCCGGTGAGCGGCGACGGCCAGGAGATGCCGGACGACCTGCGCACCAAGATCATCAACGACACGGCCGTCTACGCCCGCAGCATCGCCGAGGCGCGTGGCAGAAACGCCGACTGGGCAGAAGACGCTGTTCGCAATGGCGTCTCGGTCGGGGCGACGGAGGCCCTGGAGCTCGGCGTGGTGGACCTCGTCGCGGCGGATCGCGCGGAGCTGCTCACGGCTATCAATGGCATGACGGTGCGCCTGGTCGACCGTGACATCACGCTTGGCACCGCCGGCGCGGTCGTGGTCGAGGAACCGATGTCGCCCTTCGAGGAGTTCCTCATCGTCCTCTCTGATCCGAACATCGCGTTGATCCTGCTTAGCCTTGGGACGCTCGGCATCTATTTCGAGCTCAGCAACCCGGGCGCGTTCTTCCCGGGCATCTTCGGCGCCATCGCCCTCATCCTGGCGCTCTTCAGCCTGGGCACTCTGCCGATCAACTACGCCGGGCTCGCGCTGCTCCTGTTCGGCCTCGCGCTGCTGGGCGCCGAGATCTGGGTGGCGTCCGGAGGCGTGCTGGGCATCGGCGGCGGGATCGCGTTCGTGCTCGGCGCCCTGATCCTGGTCGATGACAGCCGTGCGCCATTCCTGGAGATCAGTCGCCCGCTGATCTTCGGCATCACCCTGGCCCTCGTCGCATTCGTCCTGTTTGCGCTCCGGGCCGTCATGCGCACCCGACGGAGACCCGCCTTCATCGGGGGCGGCGACATGATCGGGCGCGAGGGCAGCGTGCGGGGGACGTCATCGGTCTTCGTCGAGGGAGAGCTGTGGCGGGCGCGCCCCGCCGGCGCCGACACGACGTTGAATCCGGGGGACCATGTCCGAATCATCGGTCGAGAGGGACTCGACCTCATCGTGGAACAACTGCCGGAGGCAGCCAACCAGAAGGAGAGTTAGATGGAAGACCTCATTTTTCTGCTGCCGATCCTGGCCGTCGCGGCCGCCATCATCCTGAGCCTCATCGGCGCCGCGGTGAAGGTGGTGCAGGAGTACGAGCGCGGGGTGATCTTCCGGCTCGGCCGGCTGGTCGGCGCCAAGGGCCCTGGGCTGTTCTTCATCATCCCCTTCATCGACCGCATGGTGAAGATCGACCTGCGAGTCGTGACGCTCGACATCCCGAGCCAGGAGGCCATCACCCGTGACAACGTCACTGTCCGCGTCAACGCCGTCTGCTACTTCCGCGTCGTCGACCCGGAGGCGGCGGTGGTGCGGGTCGAAAAGTTCCTGATCGCCACGCTCCAGATCGCGCAGACCACGATGCGCTCGGTGCTCGGCCAGTCGGAGCTTGACGAGCTGCTCAGCAAGCGCGAGGAGATCAATACGCGCCTACAGCAGATCATCGACGAGCAGACGGCGCCGTGGGGCATCAAGGTCAGCATCGTCGAGGTCAAGGACGTCGAGCTGCCACAGGAGATGAAGCGCGCCATGGCGCGCCAGGCGGAGGCCGAACGCGACAAGCGGGCGAAGATCATCAACGCCGAGGGCGAATTCCTGGCCGCCGAGCAGCTCGCCAACGCGGCAAACATCATCAATGCCGCGCCCAGTGCTCTCCAGCTGCGCTACCTGCAGACGCTCACCGACATCAGCTCGGATCAGAGCCGGATCATCATCTTCCCCCTCCCGATGGACCTGATCAGCGCCTTCATGGGCGGCGGCGGGCGGCCCACGGTGCCTCCGGCCACACCGACCGCGGGCGAAGGATCCAAGGGGTCTGCCGCTTGACTACCGACGGCTGGGTTAAGCGCCAGCGCACGACGTACTGCAGCCGGTCGGCGAGGCAGCCCGCCGCCGGCAGGCAGGTCGTGACCGAATGGTGGCCTTGTAGTTCCATCTCAAAGGTCCTGCGGGTTGAGTCAGGCGTCTCCCATCAGACGGCGGAGATGGGCCTCGAAGAGCCATAGCCAGGCCCCGATGAGCCCGAGACAGATGAGCTCCATCAGCCTGTAGGGCAACAGATGGAGGGGGACGGTGGCGACGTAGACGCCGATGACGGTCAGCAGGATCATGGCCGAGGCTTGGTCGAAGCGCCGCCCGAGGCTCCCCAGGGCCAGCCGCCCGCCGAACATGGTGGCCATCAGCGCGGCCGGGAGGGCAATGCCGGCCACGTTGTGGACCGCGGTCGAGGCCTTCGTGTCGATTGGAAACAGACCAGCCACGGCGACCGCGATCCCCGCCACCAGGAACCCGAGCGGCAGGAGCCGCCCGGCACGCGGGCGCACCCGTCGCGCCGAACGCAGACGGGCGAATGTTCTGTCCAGCGACACGCCGAGAGCGAGCAGGATGATGCCCAGGCCGAGGAGGGTGAAGGTCAAGGTGCCGGCCGCGCCGTCGTCGACGCCGAGGCGGCTGAGCGGCGTCCCGGCCTGCCACTGCGTGTCGGTGGCGCGGCTGATCGCCAGGCCGCCGCCGATCAGCCCGACCATCGTCATGGCGATGAGCCAGCACCGCGGCGATCGGACCGCGGCCGGCAGGCCCGTGGCGCGCCACCCGCTGAAGAACATGCCGGGATTTTCAGTCCCGGATCCACCTCAGGCCGATAGGACGAAAGTCCGCAATAGAACGGGAAAGCGCGGCAAGCTCTGCATCGGTCTCAATGCTAAGGGCCGAAGAAAAGGTCGAGCCACTGCTCGAGAGGCGGCTTGGAAACCGGCTTCTCGCGCAGCTCCGGTGGAAGGGCCGTCTCCGCCCCGGGCGGGATGATCAGCACGTGCTCGCCGGGCAGGCCGAGGTTCAGCAGTCGTCGCGCCTCGCCTGACACGAATCCCTTGCTCTCCAGGTAGGCCAGCTGCTGGCGCAGGGCCTCGTTATGGGCCTCCATGGCCGTGATCTCGGCACGAATCGCATCGGCCTCCTGCCCGGTCGACCAGCTGGTATAGACCTGGCGCCCAACCTGGACCGCCAGGAAGGTGCCGATGATCAGCAACACGGCGATCCAGGCCAGTCCTCCGCGAGAAGCCGGGATGCGCACCCGCAACGGTCGCTCGGGGGGAGTTTGACGCGGGGCGGGCAGTTCGAGGCTGGTCATCCGGGAGGCAGTCTAGCCCGGTAGTTTTCCACCATGCAAGGCGTTGGCGGCATAGTTATCCACACCCGCCGCTCCCCGTCAGCGGCGTGCGGCCTCGCCGTCCTTGAGGATCTGGCTGGCCGCCAGGCGGCCTGGGGCGCCCATCACGCAGCCGCCGGGATGCGTGCCGGAGCCACACTGGTAGTAGCCGTCGATCGGGGTGCGGTACTGCGACCAGCCGGGCGCCGGGCGGAAGAAGAACATCTGCGGCGCCAGCAGCTCGCCGGCGAAGATGTTGCCCTCGCTGAGGCCGATCGTCCGCTCGATGTCGAGCGGCGTGACCACCTCGCGCTGCAGCACGAGATCGCCAAAGCCCGGGAAATACCGCTCGAGCGTGGCCTGCGCGGTGCCGCCCAGCCGCTCGCGCTCCGTGTCCCAGTCGCTCTCGCGCAGCTGATATGGGGTGTACTGCACGAAGCAGGACATGACGTGCTGGCCCGGCGGCGCCATGTCCGGGTCGATCGTCGACTGGATGGCGCCGTCGATGTACGGCTCGGGGCTGTACCAGCCGTACTTGGCCGCGTCGAAGGCTCGCTCGAGGTAGTCCATCGACGGCCCGATGTTCAGGAAGCCGCGGAACATGTCGCTCCGCTCCGCCAGCGCCGGGTAGCGCGGGAGGCCGGACAGGGCGAAGTTCACCTTCGACGAGACTCCCTGGAACTTCATGCGTCGAACCGTGTCGACCAGGTCGTCGGGCAGCTCGCGGGGGTCGACCAGCTCGAGGAAGGTGCGGCGCGGGTCGAGCGCGCTGACGACCACCCTGGCCTGCAGCTCGGTGCCGTCGGCGAGCGCCACGCCGGTGGCCTGCCCATCGCGGGTCAGCACCCGTTCGACCGGCGCGCCGAGGCGGATCTCCGCCCCAAAGGCGGTGGCGGCCTTCGCCAGGACCTGGGTGAAGCCGCCGTTGCCACCCTTGTGGAAGGCCCACGACCCGAACTCACCATCGTGCTCACCCAACGAGTGGTAGAGGAGGACCAGCCCGGAGCCCTGCGAGCGGGGTCCGACCTTGGTGCCGATGATGCTCGATGACGCCAGCCAGCCCTTCAGCAGATCGGACTCGAAGTAGTCGTCCAGGAAGTCGGCGGCGCTGCCGGTGAGCAGCCGGACGGCGTTGTGGAGCGTCCGCTTGTCGAGGCTGCGCAGCCGCGATCCGACCGTCGCGAGGGCCAGCAGCTCCTCCGGATCGTCGCTGAAGAGGTCGGGAGGGACCATGTCGACGAGCGGCTTGATGGCCTGGCAGACCCGATCTAGGTCGTGGCCGTACTGCTCGTAGGCATCGGCGTCGTGGGGGGAGATACGCGCGATCTCGCGCAGGTTCTGGTCGTGATCCTTGGTGAACCACAGGTACTCGCCCTCCGGCGTCGGCGCGAACTTTGACGACATGAGCAGCGGCATGAAGCCGTGCTTGGGGAGCTCGAGCTCGTGAATGATCTGCGGCCGCAGCAGCGAGAGCGCGTACGAGAAGGTGGTGAACCAGAAGCCGGGTCGCAGCTCCTCGGTGATCGCCGCCCCGCCGACGAGCTCGCGCTGCTCGAGGATGAGCGTCCGCAGCCCGCCACGGGCCAGGTAGGCACCGTTCACCAGCCCGTTGTGGCCGCCACCGATGACGATCGCGTCGTAGGGGTCGCTGCTCATGCCGTCTTGCGCTCCGGGTTGAAGAAGGGCAGCCGTACCACGTGCGCCGCGACCTTCTCGTAGTGATGGTCGACCGTGAACTCGAGCTGCACGCGCTGTCCAACCTTGGCCAGGTCGGGCCGCACCCGGCCCAGCGCAATGTGGCGCTGCAGTACCGGCGAGTACATGAAGCTGGTGGCATAGCCGACCCGCTGGCCGGCCTCGTCGTAGACCATCCAATCCTCGTGGACCGGCGCGTGCACCTTGGGCGGGATCAGCCCGGCCGCGCCGTAGACGCGATCGTAGTCCTCCCAGTCGACCACCAGCCCGCTCATCCGCCAACGGGACGTCTTGTCCGCGATCTCGCGCTCCAGGGCACGGCGCCCGATGAAGGCACGGTCGTCATCGGCCAGCCCCTTGAACATCCACGACCAGCCGAGCTCGATCGGGGTGGACCGATGGGCGTCGTTGAAGGCGTATCGGCTCGAGTCGAAGTCGACCGCCAGCAGCAGCAGCCCGGCCTCGATGCGCAGCATGTACAGCGCCGCCAGCCCGAACGGCAGCACGCCGAGTCCTTCGGCTGCGTCCCACAGCGCGTCCCAGGCGGTCAACGCGTCGGCGGCGTCAACCCATACCTCGTAGCCGAGGTCGCCGGTATAGCCGGTGCGTGAGACGGTCACCGGCACGCCGCCGATCTGCCCGGTGGTCAGGGCGAAGAAGGGCGTGGAGGCGACTGACGGCACGAGCTGGGCGAGGAGATCACGAGAGCGCGGCCCCTGCACCGCGATGGTGCCGATCTGGCTGCTGACGTCCTCGATCGCTACTGCCAGGCGTCCGACCCGGTCGGCGAAGTAGCCGAAGTTGGGCTCGGCGCTGGTCAGCAGGTACTCGTCGGGCGCCCGGTGCTGGATCACACCGTCCTCGATGACGAAGCCACGATCGTCGAGCCAGGTCGTGTACTGGGCGTGGCCCGGAGGGCAGGCGCGCATGTCGCGCGCCAGCATGCCGCCCAGGAAGCGCTCGGCGTCGCGTCCCGCGATCCGGTACTTGTACAGCGGCGAGGTGTCGAAGATGCCCGCCGCGCTTCGCACCGCGAAGTACTCGAACTTGTCCGATTCCTGGTAGCGGTTGGCGGCCAGGTGCCCCGCCCAGTGGCTCCACAGACCCGTCTCGTTGAGCGCGCTGGTGCGCGGATGGAAGGGCGTCGGGCGAATCATCAGGCGGAACCCTAGCACCGCCGACGCGACAGCCGAGCTGTCGCGCGCGCCGCGATGCTCAAGATGCACGCTCGAAAGAGAACGGGCGTGCTATTTTGGAGCGCAGCATGCTGACCGACGGCCCCACCACCCCGACGGATGCCATCGAGGCCCTCCTGGCCGATTCCGCTCTGCAGCCGCTCGTGGCGGCGCATCGGGTCCTGGAGCCGCGCCCGCCTCGCCACGCACCATGGCCGGACGGGCTCGACCCGCGGCTGGCAGACGCCCTTCGCTCGCGAGGGGTCGAGGCGCTCTACACCCACCAGGCGCAGGCGCTCGAGGCGATCCGCGCCGGTCGCAACGTGTGCGTGGTCACGCCGACCGCGTCCGGAAAGACGCTCTGCTACAACCTGCCGGTCCTGGACGCCGTCGCCCGCGACCCGACCGCCAGGGCGCTCTACCTCTTTCCCACCAAGGCGCTGGCGGCCGATCAGCTGGTCGAGCTGCGAGCGCTGGCCGACGCCGCCGAGCTGGACCTCAAGACGCACACCTACGACGGCGACACGCCCCCCAACGTGCGATCGGTGGTGCGAGCCGCCGGCCAGGTCGTGATCACGAACCCGGACATGCTCCACGCGGCGATCCTCCCCCACCACACCAAGTGGTTCAAGCTGTTCGAGAACCTGCAGTTCGTGGTCATCGACGAGCTGCACACCTATCGCGGCCTCTTCGGCAGCCACGTGGCCAACGTCATCCGCCGCCTGCGCCGCATCACCCGCCATTACGGGGCGGACCCGGTCTTCATCTGCGCAAGCGCCACGATCGCCAACCCGCGCGACCTGGCCGAGCGGATCCTGGAGGCCCCTGTCGAGCTCGTTGACGACAACGGCGCGCCCTCCGGTCGCAGGCACATCCTGGTGATCAATCCGCCGGTCGCCAACGAGAAGCTAGGCATCCGTGGCTCGGCGCTGCTCACGGGGCAGCGCGTGGCGGAGCGACTGATCAGCGGCGGCGTGCAGACGATCGCGTTCGCGAAGTCGCGCACCTCGGTGGAGGTGCTGACCACCTACCTGCGCGAGACCTTCGCTCCCCCGCCCGGCCATCCCCACACGATCCGGGGTTATCGCGGCGGTTACCTGCCCAACGAGCGCAAGGAGATCGAGCGCGGCCTGCGCGACGGCCGAGTCCGGGGCGTGGTCGCCACCAATGCGCTGGAGCTGGGGATCGACATCGGCGGCCTGGACGCCGCCATCAGCATCGGCTACCCGGGCACCATCGCCTCGACCTGGCAGCAGATGGGCCGCGCCGGCCGGCGGGTCAGCACCAGCCTCTCGGCGCTGATCTGCTCGTCAGCCCCGATCGACCAGTTCCTGGCGGCGCACCCCGAGTACCTCTTCGAGACCTCGCCGGAGCATGGCCTCGTCAACCCGGACAACCTCCACGTGCTCCTCAACCATCTGCGCGCCTCGAGCTTCGAGCTGCCGGTGCCCGCCGCCGAGCGGTTCGGCATTGACGAGACGCCGGCGCTGCTCGACGTCCTCGAGGAGGACGGCTACCTGCGCCGTGCCGAGGACGATCGGTATTACTGGAGCCACGAGAACTTCCCGGCCAGCTCCTTCTCCCTGCGCAGCGGTGCGCCTGAGAACGTCGTCATCGTCGACACATCGGGCGACCGCCACCGGGTGCTCGGTGAGGTGGACCTGTTCGCTGCCCCCCTGCTCGTCCACGAGAAGGCGATCTACATCCACGAGGGCGTGCAATTCCACGTGGATCGCCTCGACTGGGATGAGCGCAAGGCCTACGTCACGCGCACCGACGTCGACTACTACACCGATGCCGACCTCGGCATCACCCTCAAGGTGCTCGAGGTCTTCGACGAGGCCGATCAGCCGCCCGCCGGCAAGCGACAGCGCGGCGAGGTGATGGTCGCCTGGAAGGTGACCATGTTCAAGAAGATCAAGTACCACACCCACGAGAATGTCGGGTGGGGCTCGATCAGCATCCCCGAGCAGGAGATGCACACCACCGCCTGCTGGCTCGTTCCACCGGCTGAGCTCGTGAACCGATACGACCGGGATACCCTCGACGGGGCGCTCATCGGCCTGGCGCGCGTCACTCGCACGACCGCGTCGCTGCTCCTGATGTGCGACCCGCGCGATCTCGGTGTGCTGGCCCAGGTGCAGGCGCCCTTCACCGGCCGACCGACGGTATACGTGTACGACGCCACCCCCGGCGGGGTGGGCCTGACCGAGCGGCTCTACACGCTCATCGATCAGCTGCTGCGAGCATGCCGCGAGGCGGTCGACTCCTGTGCATGCACCGATGGCTGTCCCGCCTGCGTGGGCCCGGCCATAGAAGTCGGACCGCGCGGCAAGGCGACCGTCTCCGAGCTGCTGGCCGGACTCTCCTGACCGATGCGCACCCTCGCCGATCGACTGGCGGAGATAAGGGCAGAGCGGAGAGTCCCGGCCCCGCAGCGCCCGGCGCGCTCACCCGACGATCGCGCTGAGATTCTTGCCCGCTGGTTCGGGGCCCGTCTGCAGATCGCACCCGATGGCGCGGCGGTCGTGGTCGAGCGGCGCGTCGCCCTCCCGGCCGCGACCGTTGCGAACCTCGTCGACCTGCCGCCGGCCTGCTACTTCGACACCGAGACGACCGGCCTCTCGACCGGCGCCGGGACCGTGGTTTTCCTGGCCGGCCTCGGCCACCTGGAGGGCGGGCACCTGGTCGTGCGACAGCTGCTCCTCCCCGACTATCCCCATGAGGCCGCGCTGCTCCGGCTCGCCTGCAGCGAGCTGGCCGCGCTGCCGCGGGTCGTCACCTACAACGGGCGGGGCTTCGACCTGCCGCTCCTCATCACCCGGCTGACGGTTCATCGCCTCTTCCGCGAGATGTCGGCGCTGCCCGAGCTCCACGACGACCTGCTGCCCGTTGCCCGCCGGCTGTACCGCAGGCCGCTGGGCGGGGCTCGACTGGCCGACGTGGAGTCCGGCGTGCTGGGCGTGATCCGCACATCCGACTGCCCCGGCAGCGAGGTGCCTTCGCGGTACTTCGGCTACCTGCGCGGCGGCTCACCCGACCTGTTGACCGATGTCCTCGATCACAACCTGCAGGACATCGTCTCGCTCGCCCTGCTGGAGGGCGAGCTCGTGCGGATGCGCGCCGGCGGCTGGCGTGATGCTCCGGTGCTCGATCCCCATGGAATGGCGGTCGAGCTCCTGCGCCACGGCGCGAGCGAAGAGGCGCTCGAGGTGGTCGAGTCGGCGATGCTGCCGGGGGTTGACCAGGATCGGGCACATTCGCTGCGCCGGATGGCGACGCGATTGCTGATCAGCGCGGGGGAGGTTGACCGAGCGGAGGAGCTGTGGACCGCCGCCACGCGTCGTGCCTCGACGGATGCTGCCGCCGCCTGGCTCGAGGTGGCGCGCATCCGCGAGCGGCACCGCGGCGATCTGCACGGAGCGCTGGAGGCTGCCCTGACGAGCTCTCGGGTGCTCGATCTGGCATTTGCGCTCGGACGTGGTGGTGGGATGCTGGCGGTCGGTCGCGTGCGACTGCGGGTCGATGCGCGGCTGCGCAGGCTTCGGCGCTGGGTCGCGGCCGCCGACCGTCGGGCAGCGCGCGTAGCTCGCGTGGCATGACGGAGATTCCGAGAGCCTAGCGCCGCCGTTCCTCCAGGGCCTCGGAGACGACCTGCATCGCGCCCTCGGCACGCTGGCGCAGGAAGCCGGCGGTCGGGGGCCGCGGCCACCCACCGGCGAGCATGAAGGCGGCGAAGACGTCCCCGGCGCCCACGCTCGGGACGCCCCTGACGCGCCGCGGTACGGGAAGGTGCTCGCGTTCCATCCAGACGCCGTGAACCCCATCCGTCACGACCAGCTGGGGCCCTGCGCCGACGCAGCTGCGCAGCGCGGCCAGCTGGTCCGATGGTTCCGCAGCCTCTCCCAGGAGGTCCTCGCGGCTGGCAACCAGCAGATCGAACGTGCTCAATTGGGCAATGAGTCGCGGGGAGAGCGCCGACAGCGGAAGCGGCCGCACCTCGCCATCAGCGGCAATCGAGCGAAGGAAGCCCTGCAGGATTGCGCCGCGCGCGGGCGCGTCGTCCAGGCGCGCGAGGTCGTCTGGCGCAACCTCGTCAGCGATCGGCGCCACCAGGATGGCGGACGGGGTGTCGTGCGAATCGATGCCGGCGAACCGGATCGGACCACCACTCCGCTCAAGCCGGAGGCGCCTCCCCCCAGGAGAATCGCGATGGATGAACGTGGCGGTGGCGGCCGCCTCGCTGAAATCGAGCCGGGCCGTCACGCGGCGGAGCTCATCCAGCCCCGCCCGTGCCTCGGGCTCGGGTCCGGCGACGGTCATGACCGCCACCCGCAAGCCCCGTGGGACGGCCGCCCGGGCGATGTGCAGGACCGACCCGCCGGGAGCAGAGGAGCCATCGGCGAAGCGGTCGACGGTCAGGCCGCCGATCACGAGCAGGTCCGGCCGGGCGGCTATCATCGGGCCATCATGAAACTCTTCTTCTACGAGCTGCACGAGGGAGCCACCGACCTCCTCACCGATGCGGTGCTGGTCAGCGACACGGAGTACGCGCCGGAGGCCTTCGCGTCGCTCGTGCTGGCCGCCAGGGCGGCGGTGGTCGATACCTTCGAGGAGGACACCCTGGTCGAGGCGATTGCCCGCGAGCTCGAGCGCAGCCACGGGTTCACTTACGCCGCGGACGAGAAGCTCACGGCCAGCATGAGCGTGGGCATGGACGAGGCGGACACCTACCTGGTCGAGACCAGCGACGAGTTCCGCAGCGTCATCGCGGAGGTCGACCTCTCTTCGTAGACGTCCTTCCGCCTCAGCGGGCGACGTTGAAGAGCACCTCGATCACGTCGCCGTCGCGCACCGCATACGTCTTCCCCTCGGATCGCAGCAGCCCGCGCTTGCGGGCCTCCACCATGCTGCCGCACGCGATCAGGTCGTCGTAGGTGACCACCTCCGCGCGAATGAACCCGCGCGCCAGGTCGGAGTGAACCGCCGCTGCCGCATCGACCGCCGTCGCGCCGTGCCGCAGCGTCCAGGCTCGGCACTCGTCCTCGCCGGCCGTGAAGAAGGAGAAGAGTCCCAGCAGCGCATAGGTCAGGCGGATGACGCGACCGCGGCTCGGCTCGGCGATCCCCAGGTCATCCATGAAGAGCGCCGCATCGGCCTCGGAGAGCTGGGCGAGCTCGGCCTCGATCTTGCCGCCCAGCGCGGCCACGGCCGTCTGGGGCTGGGCGTAGCGCTCCCGGCCGGCGGTCTCGAGCTCGGATACGGCCGCGAGCTGGCCCTCGTCGATGTTCAGGACCACCAGTACCGGCTTCTGGGTCAGGAACCGATACCCGCGCAGGCGCAGCTCGTCGTCATCGGTCAGGGCGACCGCTCGCAGCGGGTGCCCGGCGGACAGCTCCGGCTCCAGGCGCGCAAGGAGAGCCTCTTCCTGGGCGTTCGCCTCGCGCTCCGCCGGCGCGCCGTGGCGCCCCGAGGTGCGCAGCTTCTCCAGGCGCTTCTCGATCACCATCAAGTCGGCGATCGCGAATTCCAGGTCGAGCGCCTCGACGTCACGCCATGGGTCCGGCGGGCCGTCGGCGCCACCGGCTTCGAAGGCGCGGGCCACGTGCAGGAGCGCATCGGCATTGCGGACCAGGGCCAGCACGTCCGGGTTGATCGTCCCTTCACGGGTCGCGCCGGCCGGGATGGCAACGTCGACGTAGGTGACATCGGCCGGTGTCGTCTTACGCGGGTGGAACAGGTCCGCAAGGCGTTCCAGGCGCTCGTCGGGCACCTTGACCACACCCAGGTTCGGCGCGGCACGTCCGCCGGAGAAGCCCCCGGTGTCGGCGTGCGCCCCGGTCAGGGCATTGAAGACGGTCGTCTTGCCGCTCCCCGGCAGCCCGACGATGGTGACCTGCACCGGCTAGTACCCGGCCTCCAGGTCGACCACGTTCTCGAGTCGCTCACCCGCAGCGAATCGCCGAAGGTTGGCCACGAACAGGTCGAGCGAGCGGTCCACCACCCGGTCGCTCGACCACGAGGTGTGCGGTGTGAGGATCAGGTTCGGCGTGCCGTACAGCGGTGAATCCGGCGGCAGCGGCTCCTCGTTGAAGACATCGAGCACCGCTCCGCCGATCCAGCCGGATTCGAGTGCCCGGCGCAGCGCCAGCTCATCGAGCAGCCGGCCGCGGGCGATGTTGATCAGCCACGCGTGCTCCCGCATCTCCTGCAGCTGGGCGGCCCCGATCAGCCCGGCCGTGTCATCGGTCAGCGGCGCGGCCACGACCACGATGTCGCTGCGGCGCAGCAGCTCGTCGAGCTGATCGAGGCCCAGCAGCTCGACATTCGACGCGTCGCCGGCTCCCCGCTCGGGATGCCGCCGCGTGGCCAGCACCTTCGCCTCGAATGGCGCCAGCAGACTGGCGATCTCGGAGCCGATGCTCCCAAAGCCGACGATCCCGATCGTCATGCCACCCAGCTCGGTCCCACGCAGCGGCTGCCACGTCTGCTCGCGCTGCAGCTCGAGGAGCTGCGGCAGCCGACGTGCGATGGCCAGGCACATCATCACCACGTACTCGGCGATCGGCCGGGAGAAGACACCCCGCGCATTCGTCACGATCAGCCCGCGCTCGCGAACCGCGGGGGTCGCCACGCGGTCCACCCCGGCCGAGAAGGAGTGGATCCACTCCAGGCGCGGAGCGCGGGCGATGATGTGGTCGAGCACCGATGCGGGCACGCCGCCTCGCAACAGCACGCGAGCGGAGGCGAGCGCCGTCTCGGCATCGTCGTGGACCAGCCCCTCGCGCGACATCTGCACCACCCGCGCGCCGGGCACCGCCTGAAGCTGCGCCGCATGTTCGGCCGAGAGCGGGGCGCCGAAGATCGGCGTCGCCAGGATCACGATCTCGTCGGTCAGCTGACCTGCTCCTTGGTTCGGCGTCCCTCGATCCGGTCGATCCAGCGCTGCGGCTGGCGGATCTCGGCGAGGTCCGGCAGGTTGGCGGGACCCTCCCACACCTGGTTCAGGAATGCGCGATCCCGTACGGCCAGGACGGCAGTCACGAATCGCTCGCCGGCCGCGTACTGCTCCATCTTCAGGTCGAGGCCGGTCAGGCGCATGATCGCCCGCTCGAGGGCTCCGCGCGCCTCGTTGCGGCGCTCGAATCGCTCATGGAGCTTGCCGAAGCCTGGCAGCAGCCGCTCGCCGGCGTCGTTCATCACGTGGTTCGAGTAGCCCTCCAGCAGCGACATCAGCGCCTGGGTGCGGCGGAAGGTGCCGAGCTGGGCGGGCGTCATCATCCGTTCCAGCCAGTGTCCATCGCGGCCGCGCAGCGCGCCTCGCAGGCGCCGGCTGAGTCCGCCGGTGTCCGTCGCCATCTGCTCGATCGCCTCGCCGACAGAGGCCGCGAAATGCTCGCGCAGCCACGGATACGCCTCGAACTCGAAGGCGTGGGTCGCCTCGTGCAGCGCGATGAAGGTGCGGAACTCGCCCAGCGAAACGCCCAGCGTCTCCGCGCTGGCCCTGATGTTCGGCTCGACGAAGTTCAGCCGGCCTCGTGCTGCCGGCGCCGCGGCGAGGAGGCTGACGTCGTACTGGCCGAGCACCTTGCGCGCCAGGAACGCCATCAGCAGCCCGAGCTGCTGATTGCCGAGCGACCGATTCAAGATCCGTGCCAGCGCGCGGCCGGGGGTATCGGCTCCGGTGGTGGCGTCGTTGATGATCCGCTCCACCCGACCGAAGAGCTGCTCGAAGGTCGCCAGGTTGAGGTCGATCCACTCGAAGCGATCGATCACCGCCGGCGTCTCGAGCGCACGAGGCAGCTCGGCACCGATCGCCTCCGCCACGATCGGCTCGATCCGCAGCAGCTCGGCGCGGTAGAACGTGTCGGCCTCCGAACGGTCGGCCGCGCTCAGCCCCGCTCCCCCGGCTCCCAGTCGGCGGCGCGCGATGCGCCGAACCGACTCCCAGTCGATGAGCCGCGTGCCCGCCCGGCGGAGCAGCTCGCGCTGGACTGCCGTGGCGCCCATGGCCAGCAACCCCCCGACGATAATCCCCATCCCGATCCGGCTTGCGCTGCGTGCCATGCGGGGAGTCTAGACGGCTGCCACCACCGCCTGCTCAACCGAGGGAAGCGCCTCGCCGAAGACCATTCCCGCAACGGCGGTGAAGCTCGCGACCTTGCCAGTGGTCACGATCCGGTTGGCACCCGGGGCTGGCTGTCCGCTCCGTGCGCCGAGCGCGTCGATCAGGTCTTCCGTGGCGAGCGCCGTGGTGAATGCCGAATCGACGACCGCCACCTGCGGCCCTGCCACCTCCTCGATCAGCGGTCGCAGCAGCGGATAGTGCGTGCAACCGAGCAGCAGGGTATCGATCCGTGGGTCCGCGCCGAACAGCTCGCCAAGGTAGCCGCTGACCGTCGCCTCGGCGACCGGGCCGCTGAGTTGGCCCGCCTCCACCATCGGGACCAGCTCGGGGCAGGCCTGCTGCGTCACGATCAGGGCAGGATCCGCCTGGCCAATCGCGGCGACGTAGGCGCCCGACGCGACCGTTCCGAGAGTTGCGATCACCCCCACGTGCCCGACCCGGGTGGAGGCAGCGGCCGCAAGAGCACCCGGCCGCACCACGCCGAGCACCGGCACGGCCGCCATCGCGCGGACCACCGGCAGCGCCTGGGCGGTCGCCGTGTTGCAGGCAAGGACCAGCAGCTTCACGTCCTGCGCCAGCAGCCACGCGACCGACTCGAGCGTGAAGGCGCGCACCTCGTCGGCGCTGCGCGGCCCATATGGGGCGCGAGCGTTGTCGCCCAGGTAGATCGTCGATTCGGCGGGCAGGCGCCGGCGAAGCTCTGCGAGAACGGTCAGGCCGCCGACGCCAGAGTCGAAGACCCCGATCGGCCGGGGGTCTGCCCGGAGCCCCACCGCGACGGTCAGCGGCGTGCGAGGACGGGGACGCTCCCCGGCAGCCGTGCCGCAAGGGAGGCGGCCATCGCCCGGACCCCCTGTGAGACCTGCGCATCGGGGTTGGCCAGCACGAAGGGAACACCCTCGTTATTGGCGGCGATCACGAGCTTCCCGTCCGAGACGACCTCGTGGTCGATCTTCCGATTGAGCGCTTCCTCGACGTCAGCCTTGCTGAAGCCGCCGGTCGAGTCCGATCGGTTCAGGACCGTCTCGAGCTTGTGCGCCGCGTATCCGATGGCGGCAAAGGCCTCGTCGGCCATCGCCAGGGCGCGAATCGCCATGCTGTCGTAGGCCAGCACCTCCAGGATCAGGTCGGATGCATCGAGGAAGGCGAGCACGTCATCCGAGAGGGACGCGCGCGTGTCGACCACGATCACTTCGTAGACCTGCCGGATGATCGAGAGCGCCTTCTCGATATCGCGAGTCGTGACCATCTCGGCCATCTCAATGCGTGGCGGCGCGAGCAGCACCTCGATCCCGGAGGGATCCTTCCACAGCACCTCGGCCAGATCAGTGTCTCGGATGCGGTCGGTTGGCAGGTTCATGATCGAGGGCGCGCTCGCCGGCGCGCGCAGCAGTCCGCGCAGGTCACTGAACTGCAGGGAGCCGTCGATCAGGCAGACCCGATGGTCGGCACCCAGCGCCACGGCCAGGTTGAAGGCCAGGGTCGTCCGCCCGACGCCGCCCTTGGGCGAGAAGAGCGAGATCATGGTCGAGGCGTTGTGGCCTCCGGAGACGTTGCTCTGCTCATGCACCTTGCGGACCAATGTGGTGAGGTCGAAGCCCGAGAACGGCATCCTGAGCACCGCGTCGATCCCGGCGGCGGGGTCCTCGGTGACCGGGTTCTGCGGCACGGTCAGCACGATCACCGACACGCTCGGCTCCGTGCGGCGGACCTGTTCGGCAACCTGCATCCCCGAGACGCGGCCCTGCAACAGGGCGTCGACGATCAGCACGTCCGGACGAAGCTCGCTCACGGCCGACATGGCCTGCTCTCCGGAGGTGATCACGTCCAGCATCTTGATCTGCGACTGGGCCTGCAGCAGCGACCGCATGTGCATCGCCACCTGCGGAACGTCCTCGATCACCAGCAGCCTGATCTGCTCAGCCAACCTTCACCTCTCGCGTCGGGGCCGCCGCGGGTTCGTACGCGACGACATAGATCCGGCGCGCGCTCTCGTCGCCAAGTGGCTCGAGGTCGTGCGAGCCGTAGCTCAACTCGACCACCATCCCCGCCTGCTTGACGAGCGCGGAAAGCGCCTCAGGAGATGGATACCAGAGCTGATGACTTGCAGGAAGCCGCGCTATCGTACCATCGGGTTGTACTGCATCCGCGATCGTGGAGAAGGCGACCCGCAGCCCTTCCGGCGATTCACGCCGCACCAATTCACTGCGCCGAACCACCTCGCGGCCATCAATCTCGCGCCGCCAGTCGATCGACAGAGGCATGTCGCGGAGGGGCATCTCCGCCGGCCCGAGGTCGTCGATGACGAGGCGCCCGCCCCTGGCCAGGACCGATCTGACGCCGCCCAACAGGCGCAGCGCGTCCTCCGGGCCGTCGAGGTGCGGCAGCACACCGACCGCCACCGCCAGGTCGAACCGCTCGCGAATGTTGAGGGTCGAGATGACCCGCACATCGCCCCGCATGACCGACAGCCGGCCGTCGCGGGCGGCGTCGGCGAGTCGCGGGTCACCGGCGATGCGCGCCTCGGCCCGTCGCACGAGTGCAGCGGATCCATCGATCCCCAGGATGCGCGGTGCTCTCCCGTCGAGCAGGGTCGTGAAGAGGCGCCCGGATCCGCAGCCGAGATCGAGGACCGGGCCGGCGGTCCGTCGGGCCAGCTCGCGGTAGAAGGGGAGATCCTCGACCAGGTCGTCGTGCTCGAGGTCGTATAGCTCGGCCAGCCGGTCCTCGTCCGACGGCTGCGAGCCGAAGATGTCGGCGCTCACGCCGCGACCGGGCCTAGGGGAGGTCGAAACGACGAAGCGCGACCCACTCCACGGCCACCGCCAGGCTGATCACGAAGAGCGCGACCGGAACCGACAAAGCGCCACCGAGGCGCAGGCCGGCGACCGCAGCGATGGCGGCTGCCGCCAGCAGCCCCCGCCGCGTGGCCCGCCCCCAGGCTCCGCGATAGATGATCCGGCGCCGCACCGCGAACTCGGCGAGAAAGGCGAACGGCACCACCGCCACACCCGCGGAGGCGGCCGCGAGCGTAACCACCACGATTCGATTGGCCCCCGCATCGGGACACGGCCGACCCGGCACGTCTCCGGCACAGGCATTCCCCGCAAAGGCCACCAGCACCACCGCACCGAGCACGGCGAGCAGCATCAGCGCGGCAACCGCGATGCGGGATCGGGAGGTCATCGGATCGCGTCGGGGCAGATCTCACGGAAAGGACAGTACCCGCAGCGGGTGGGTGACGGGTTCGCATTGAAGCTGCCGGCGCGGATCCCCTCGGCGGCGGTGGCGACCTGCTCGGCTGCGCCCGCCAGGCGCTTGGGGCTTGGCGTGCTGTGTCCCTCGATCCCCGACTCCAGGAAGTGGAGCACCAGGTCGTCGGGGGGATGGCCATGCTGCGCCTCCCAGGCGGACCCGTAGATCGCCAGCTGGAGGGACTCGCGCGCGCGCCGCGACGCCGTTGCCGCATCCCGCACGTCGCTAGACTTGTAGTCGACGATGGTGACTCGCCCGCTGGCATCGGTATCCACCCGATCGTAGCGGCCACGCACCCGGTCGCGCCCGAACGGCACCGCGAATTCGAGTTCGATGGCCGACGGGGTGGCGGGATCGGCCTGCTGCGCGTTCCAGAAACGCTCGAGGGTGTCCCGCGCCGCCGTCCGGCGTGCCTCCTCGTGATCGCGGGTCAGGAAGCCGGTGGATTCCCAGGCGGCGTCCAGCTCGGCGTGGAGCTCCGCCAGCGCCATTGGCCGATGGGCCATCTGTCGGCGGTGGAATGCCTGCACGGCGGCGTGCAGCGCCCGTCCATAGACCATCTGGTGCGAGACCGGGGTCGGAATCCGAATGAGGTGGCCGAACCGGTACTTGGCTGGGCACTCGAGGTAGTCGCTGACCTGCCCGTAGCTCAGGGTCAGTGGCTTGTCGCCCAGGCTGGGCCGTGTGGCTGCCGTAGGCTGCCGGACCGGGTGCTGGTTGCGCGCCAGCCGCTCGGCGACGGACGATCGCAGCGATTCGACCGGCGTGGCCGGGGGAAGGTCGAGCGCCTCGAGCACGAACTGGCTCATCCGGCGCGCGCTGCGTCCGCCGTAGTCGCGCGCCCAGGTGAGCACCAGCTCCTCCCTGGCGCGAGTCATCCCGACGTAGAAGAGGCGTCGCTCCTCGGCCAGATGGTGGTCGCCCTCCGGCACCGTCTCGCGCACCAGGTCGGCGGGAAACGGCAGCAGATCGCCCCGGGATCTGGTTGGGAAGCGGTCGTCAACCAGGCCCAGCATGATCACGGTCGGGAATTCGAGTCCCTTGGCCCGGTGGTAGGTCAGGACGTGGACGGCATCCCCCTCGTCGGCGGCCACGTCGGCGGTGGAAGGGTCGTCCCCCGCCTCGATCAGCGTGTCCAGCTGGGCGACCAGGAAGGGGAGGCGATCATCGCGCAGCAGCGACGATTGGCGCCGCACGATCTCGAAGAAGCGCGCGACGTTGGCGAGCCGCTCGTCGCCGCTCTGACGCGCCTCGGCGGCGAGGCGGCCGAGCCAGCCCGAAGAGGTGATGAAGTGATAGAGCAGCTCGCCGGTGGTGCGCTCGGCGCTCATGCCGCGGTGCTGGTCAAGGCTGGCAAGGAGCCGCGCCACGACCTCGAGCGGTCGCTTGCCGAACGGGGCCTGCCCGGGATCCGCGGCGGCCGAGCGGAGCGCGGTCTCGAGGCTGGTGCGGCGTCGCGAGGCCGCATTCAGGGCGAGGGTCACGTCGCGCGGATCGAGCCCGAACGTCTCCGAGGTGGCCAGGTCGTAGCAGCTGACCGAGTCCCCGGGATCGTTCACCGCCCGCAGGAAGCTGACCAGCAGGCGGACCTCCGGCTGGCGGTAGAGGCCGGCTGTGCCAGCGAAGCGCCATGGCACCCGCGCCATGTTCAGCGATCGCAGGATCGGGTCCGCGTCGCGATTGGTGCGGACCAGGATGGCGTAATCGCCTGCGCGCCGACCGGCCCGCAGCGACGCGGCGATCCGCTCGGCGACGGCATCGGCCTCGTCGGATCCAGTGTCGAACGAGAGCAGCTCGATGCTCGACTCCGCTCCCACCTTGCGACGCCCATGGGCCCGCGCCACCAGCCGCTTGTCGAGCCCTTCGCGTGCCTCGAGCCGGTCCGGGTCGTTGTGCCGGATGAGGCGGTAGGCCGCGTCCAGGATCGGCTGACGGCTCCGGAAGTTATCGGTCAGCACGACGCTGGGCGCGGAGGGGAAGGCCGCTCGGAAGCCCAGGATGTTGGAGAGGGCGGCGCCGCGGAAGCGATAGATGCTCTGGTCGTCGTCGCCCACCACCGTCAGGTTGGCGGTCGGCGAACCGGCCAGCAGCTTGACCAGCTCGAACTGGGCATGATTCGTGTCCTGGAACTCGTCGACCAGGATGTACCGATAGCGCTGCCGCTCCGCCTCGAGGATGGCCGGATGCTCCCGCAGCAGGCGAAGCGCCAGGCCCACCTGGTCCCCGAAGTCGATCCGGTCGGTACGCCGCATCAGCTCCTCGTAGGCGGCGTAGCACGCCACCAGCTCGGCCTGCTGGCCCGCCGTCTCGGCCAGCGCGGCATCGTCCGGGGTCGCCGCCGCGTCGGCGACCAGGCGCTCGGCAAGGGCGCGGTATTCCGAAGGAGCGACGTCCTCGTCCCTGGCGCGGCTGATGAGGGTCACCAGTGCGTGCAGGAAGCGCGTCGGGTCGCCCAACGGGCGGTATCGGTCCAGGGGCAGCTCGAAGAGGTGCTCCCGCAGGAAGATCACCTGCTCGGCCCGTGAGAGGACGGTCGAACGATCGGAGAGGCCGGCCTCCATGGCGTGGTCGCGGAGGAGCCGATCGCCCCAGGCGTGGAACGTGCTGATGACCGTATCGGTGAATCCGTAGGGCACGAGACGATCGACGCGCTCCGTCATCTCTAGGGCGGCCCGATCGGTGAAGGTGAGCGCCAGGATCTCGGAGGGCTTGGCCAGCTTCTCTGCGATCAGCCACGCAATCCGGCGCGTGATGACCGTGGTCTTGCCGGTCCCCGCCCCGGCCACGATCAGGAGCGGCCCCTCCCCGTGCGTCACCGCCTTGCGCTGGCGGGGGGTCAGGTCCGCGAGCAGGGGCGGCTGGATGCGCAGGTGCGGCCGAGCAGCGCGCGGTGGGGCGACCAGCTCCTCGAAGATCGGGATCTGGTTCGGGGACGGCACCACCACTGGCATCTCCCCGATGGTAGCCGGTGTGCCATTCACCGGACCGTTATCGCTCGCTTATTCGACACCTCGTGTGTCGCGCGTACGCGATCGGTTCCAGTGTCGTAGGATCGCCTCGGCGTGGCGTCGGGCCGTCCCGAGCTCGTCTCTGACCTGCCGAACGGAGAGGGCGTCATCGGCCGCGAGCCGGTCGAGCCGATGCGAGATCTCCAGCCACGCCTCGCGGGGGTAATCAATTCTGGGCGCCACCGGGACCAGCTCACCGGCGCCACGCAGCTGATCGACCAGCGCTGGAGGGATGCCAAGCCGGACGGCGAGAGCGTCGGCGGACGGGGGCGTCGCGCCGCGCGCTGCGAGGGCGGCCAGCAGCTGATCCACGCGTTCTCGCATGATTGGATCGAGGGATGGACCCGCCTCTGGCAGCTGCAGCCGGTGGCCGGTTCGCATCAGCGCCCCGGCGGCGACCATGGTATCAACGACCGAACGCAGCTCTCGGTCGCTGAGCGTCAGAGGCTGCCTGCCGCGGTGGGTGGTCACGCGACTGGGCTCAGCGGCACGCACTTCGCCGACGAGCGCATCGACGCGAAGATCACGACGCAGCGGCGACGTTCGCTGGTGCCTGCGCAGCGCGGTGAGCAGGCGGCGCTCCGCCAGCCGTCGCTGGCCGGGATCGATCGGTCCGTTGCCCACGGCGGTGATGGTCTCAGCCGGCGCTGGGAGCCGGGCGCCCGCCCTCGACCGCGATCCGTATCGCCTGCGCCTCCTCGTCTGAAAGCTGGTGCGTCGACTCGCCGCTCTCGACCGGCTTGGCAAAGACCCGCGTCTGCCCGCGCCCGTGCAGGCTGCTCAGGACGATCCCGTCGCGACGGTCGTCGAGCAGGGCGATCGCGAAGCTCTGGTCAGAGCCGGTGTCCTTGAAGGGGTTGAAGCGGACGATCCCGACATGCTGCAAGCTGCCGCGCGATCGCACCTCGAGGGCCTGGTACAGATCCGACAGCTCCTCCATCTTGGTCCCCACCTCGATGACCTTGCCGAGATGGCTGTCGAGCAGCTGCTGGAGCGACCCGCCCTGGCTGTCGCTGACGAGCGACCGGTAAGAAGTGCTGGCCTGCCGGATGCGCCTGGAATGGACGATCGCCACGACCATGAGGCCGATGAGGAGGACCCCCATGACGCCGAGGATGAGCGCCAGGTTGTCGAGGAGGGTGCGGTTCAGGTCGGGCACAGGCGCTGTATCATACCGCCCCGATTCGGCTCGACCGCGCACCCGAGAACGGAGGATCGATGGCTCGACGAGGCGGCAAGGCGGCCAATCGCCGCGACCGTCAGCGGAAGGCGCAGCGCAGGATGCTGCAGCGTCCGCCCGCATCCGCACCACTGGCCGCCGGCGCCGTTTCCGAGGCTATTGAGGCCGCCGCGGAGCGTCGCATCGAGTCAACCGCGACGCCGGCGGCTCCGTCAGCGCGCCCTGGCCGGGCCGACCCACGCTTCGCCGTCTCGGGTTCCTCGCGCCTGTCGGAGCGTGCCGCCGATGAATACCACTACGTCCGCCGCGACCTCCGCAACATCGCCGTCCTGGTGGTAGCGATGGTCATCCTGTTGGGAGCCGCGGTCGTCGCCTTCAGCCTGCTGGGGATCGGCCCGAGCTAGTCTCGCCGAGCTAGTCGCGGCCCATCGTGGTGGCGATGTCGGCCTCATTGCCCGCCGCATCGGCCAGCGTCCACCACGACGGCGCGAACTCGTCGCGAACCATCCGGCCGCCGGCCGCGAGGGCGGCCGCGATGCGAGCCTCGGCCTGGTCGTGCGGCACCCAGATCGCCAGATGGATGGCGCCACCACCTCCCGGACGCGGCTCGTCCATGGACTCGAACCAGAATGCGGGGCCGCGACCCAGCGGATCGACCAGGTCCTCGTCGGGGCTGTCGGCGCGGGGCTCATAGCCGAGAATCGCCCGCCAGAACGGCATCACGTCGGCAATGACGGGCGCACCCGGGATCACGAGCAGGGACTGGACCGCGGCAGGGTCGGCGGAGAAGCCAAGGCCTCGCGCCACCGCCGAGATCTGCCGGGCGAGCTCAAGGTCGCTCTGGGTCATTCCCATGTAGTCGTTCGCGACGGTGATCAGGCAGATGGTCACGCCGCCCTCCCGCACGTCCACGGCGGGCGGGTGCTCGCCCACTCCTTTCACCTCGCCAATCGCCTGAACGAGCCTAGCGCTCTCTGCGAAAGAACCCGTGCGGAAGTAGACGCAGGCGCCGTCGCCGATGACGCGCCAGTCCGCGACGCCATCGGCCTCGTGAAAGTCGCGCGGCGACATCCGGTCGGTCATGCCATGAACCTCATCTCCCTGCTCATTGCCCTGCCTTGCGGCGCTCCAGGCGCTGTCGCCGCAGCCGTTGCAGGCGCTCCCCGATCTGGATCTCCATCCCCTGGTCGCTCGGCTCGTAGAAGACCCGACCGGCCAGCGCGTCGGGCAGGTACTGCTGGTCCACATCGGCGTCCTCGAAGTCGTGCGGATAGAGGTAGCCCTTGCCGTAGCCGTGCTCGTTCGCCAACCGCCGGTGCGCCGATGGCCGCAGCGGGAGCGGCACCGGCAGCCTGCCCCTCTCCTCGACCTCGGCCAGCGCCGCGAAGTAGGCAGCTCCTGCTCGGTTCGACTTCGGCGCCGATGCAACGTAGGCAGCAGCCTGGGCCAGCGCGTACTGCGCCTCGGGCAGGCCGATCAGCTCGACCGCCTGCATCGCCGCCACCGCGATCTGGAGCGCGCGTGGGTCGGCGTTGCCGACGTCCTCGCTGGCGGCGATCACGATCCGCCGCGCGATGAAGGTGGGATCCTCCCCCGCCGCGACCATGCTCGCGCACCAATAGAGCGCCGCGTCCGGATCATTGCCGCGCATGGACTTGATGAAGGCCGATGCCGCCTCGTAGTGCTGGTCGCCGACCCGGTCGTAGGCCAGCAGCCGCTGCTGCGCCGCCTCGGCCACCGCCTCACGGCTGAGTGACTCCCCGTCGTCAACCACCGCCGCCGCCGCCTCGACGATATTCAGCGCCTGGCGCGCGTCGCCGCTCGCGAGCTCAAGCAGCGCGGTCATCGCCTCCTCGCCGAGCGTCACCCGGCCGCCCAGTCCCCGCTCATCGGCGATGGCCCGCACCACGATCTCGCGCACCTCGTCGGGACCCAGGGGCACGAGGCGGTAGACGCGCAGCCGCGACAGCAGCGGCGAGTTGATCTCGTAGTACGGGTTCTCGGTGGTCGCGCCGATCAGGACGATGGTGCCGTCCTCGACGTGCGGCAGCAGGGCGTCCTGCTGGCTCTTGTTGAACCGATGCAGCTCGTCGATGAAGACGATGGTGCGCCCGCCGGCCTGCCGAAGCGCCCTGGCGTCGGCGACCAGCTGCCGGATATCGGCTACGCCGCTGGTCACCGCCGAGATCTGGCGCCAGGTGCCTCCCGAGCGGTCCGCCAGCAGCCGCGCCAGCGTCGTCTTGCCTGAGCCGGGCGGCCCCCACAGCACCATGCTCGGCGCGTAGCCAGGTTGCACCACCTTCGACAAGGCGCCCTCCGGCCCGACCAGCGACTCCTGCCCGACGAACTCGTCGAGCGTGCGCGGCCGCATGCGGGCGGCAAGTGGCGCGTCAGCCCCCGCGCCTTCGACGAACAGCGGCTCCGTCACGGAGGCCGGAGGCTTACGCGGCATCGGTCCGATCCATCGGCCGATTATGATGCCCGCCATGGACCAGAACCTGCGCGTCCCCGGGCCGACCCCGCTCCTTCAAGAAGTTCGCGAAGCCCAGGCGGCGCCGATGATCGATCACCGCGGCACCGAGTTCGCCGAGCTGCAGCGCGAGCTCACGACGGGCCTGGCCGAACTGATCGGCACGCGCGGGGAGGTGCTGCTGCTGACCGGTTCCGGCTCCGGGGCGCTGGAGGCAGCCGTCGTCAACACCCTCTCGCCGGGTGACCGGGTGCTCGCCGTCACCATCGGCTCATTCGGCGACCGATTTGCCAAGATCGCCTCTGCCTTCGGAGCCCAGGTCGAGCGGTTCGAGGTCCCGTGGGGCGACGCGGCCAACCCGCAAACCCTCGCGCAGCACCTCGCGGCGAATCCCGCCTATCGCGCCATCCTGCTCACCCACAACGAGACCTCGACCGGCGTGACGAACCCGCTCCGCGAGCTGGCCGATGTCGTCCGCAACGGCCCGGGCGATCCGCTGCTCCTGGTCGACGGCATCAGCGGGCTGGGCGCGATGCCGTTCGAGATGGACGCCTGGGGGATCGACCTGGTGGTGAGCGCCAGCCAGAAGGCATGGATGGGGTCACCGGGGATCGCCATCGCCGCGCTCGGTGAGCGGGCGTGGAGCGCCAACGAGTCCGCCCGCATGCCACGCGCCTACTGGGACCTGGCCGAGGCGCGCAAATGGGCCGAGAAGGGTCAGACCCCGTGGACCCCCGCGGTCAGCGTCCTGTTCGGGCTGCGCGTGGGTGTTCGACGTCTGCTCGCGGAAGGGCGCGAGCAGACCTGGGCCAGGCATGCGGCGATCGCAGCGGCCGTCCAGGCGGGCCTCGAGGCGCTTGGCCTGCAGCTGGTGGCCGCCCCCGGGGATCGGTCGAACACCGTCACCGCCGCCTGGCTGCCGGACGGCCTCGACTGGGGTCCGTTCAACGCGGCGATGCGGGCCAAGGGGCTGATCGTGGCGGGCGGCCAGGGGGCATGGGCCGGGCGCATCCTGCGATTCGGACACATGGGCGGTGTCGGCATCGACGAGATGAGTGAGGCGGTTCGCGTCATGGGCGAGACGCTCGCCGAGCACGGCCGGCAGACCAATCCACCCGCCGCGGTGCGTGCCATGCGAGAGGTCTACGAGGTGAAACAGCCGGCTCCCGTCGGCTGAGGCTAGCTGCTCGTGCCGTCGCGCAGCAGCGAACGGATGCGCTTGCGCAGCGCGAGCCACAGGAGCGGCAGCTGCAGACGGCTCCAGGCACGCTCAAGGCGGGCGATCACCTCGGACGAGATGGAGTGCCCTGAGTAGCTCTGCCAGACCTTGCCGTCGGCGATGTCATGGATCTCGATGCGGCGCTTGGGGATCTGCTCCTCCAGCCAGCCGGCGTACTCATAGACGGTCTCCGACGGTCGCTGCGCGACCCCGGCGCGGTCAGCTGCGTAGGCGAGCCGCTGCCACTGCCGGTCCCCCGGGGCAAGGAAGCGGAACCGATGCCGGCCTCGCACCATCCGCCATGCAGCGACCGCCAGGAGCAGCATCAGCAGGACCAGGAACAACCATGCGTTGTTGATGCGTTCCTCGTCGCTGGGGCGCTGGCCCCCCCGCGTGAACCCCCCTTCGACGGGCTCGAATGAGGGGAGGGCGGAGATCGTGCCCGGGTCCTGCTCCTCGGGGACCCGGTTTCCGGGGTCGATCTGGCCGTTGGGCAGGATGAGCGGTGGCACGGTCCCGGAGCCCGCGAGGCGGGCCACGGGCGCGATCGACTTGGTCGCTTCGAAGATCTGCCAGCCATAGCCCGGGAAGAAGACCTCCGCCCAGGCGTGGGCATTGCGTTCGCGGACCTGGTAGATCCCCGCCTCGAGCCGCTCTCCCGGCGCATAGCCGACGGCCACGCGGGCCGGCAGTCCGAGCGTCCGCGCCATGACCGCCATGGTGGTGGCGAAGTATTCGCAGTAGCCGATCTGCCCAGCCGGGTCGAAGAGGAAGAAGTCGACGATGTCACGGTTCGGATCCGACGGCAGGGCGGCGACCGTCCGGTACGTGAACCGCGGATCCGTGCGCAGGTAGTCGGCAAGTGCCCTGGCCTGGTGGTACGGGTCGGTGGCGCCGGCGGCGATCACCACGCGGCGCGCCTCGTCGGCGGTCCGCTGGGTGACGCCGGCGGTGCCGGTATAGGTCGTCACGATCGCGGGTGGGTAGGCCGTGCCGGCGCCGGCCAGATGCGCCTCGGTGGCGGTCGAGATCGCCGCCGTGATCTGGTAACCCTTCCCTTCCTCGAGGAGCACGCCGGACTGCAGCGCGCCAAGCAGCGGCAGGCCGCGGGGCTCATGCACGATGAGCGGGGCGAATGCGACGGTGGGGTAGCCGGGCGCGAAGACGTTGCGCCCGACATTGCGTTGCACCCCGACCGTCACCGTCTCGAGTTCGAAGGCGGTGGGCGCCAGCGGACGCTCGGGGGTCTCGCCCGGGAAGATGCGATCACCGGCGGCCACCCGCCGATTCGGGCCCTCGCTGCTCGACCAGCCATGGCCGGTGTAGAGGTCGTAGGTGACGGTGCGCATGTAGTACGGGCGCTGCGAGCCCACCGTCATGACCGGACCGTCTGAGCTGACCCAGCTGCCGTGAACGCGGAACGAGGAGCCAAACGACGTTCCCTGGATCCGCGAGTCGGTGCCGGCCAGGCCGCCGAATGCCCCTTCGAACTGGTTGCGAATGTCCGACCACACACCGTCGAGATTGCTCCACACGCTGGTCAGCGGCGCCGCCACCGCGACCGTCGTCAGGATCCAGGCCAGGGCGACGCTGCCGGCGATGAACGTGATGCCGCTCCGCATGATCTGTCCCGGGACATCCAGGTTCTCCTTCACCCGGCGAAGGCGCCAATTCTCCTCGCGGTTGACCAGTGCGATGCGCAGCCAGAGCAGGAGCGCCGCGAGCGAGAAGAGAACGAGATACAGGAAGAGGTCCGTGAAGGTGGCCGACATGTTCGCGATGAGTGCCACGCCAACCAGCAGGATGCTGTCGAGGACCCGATGGTGCCGGTACAGCGCGTAGGAGGCGATGAAGGCGGTGACCCACATCAGGACCCCCAGGCCCAGCGCGTAGGGGGATAGCTGTGGCGCGAACCCGCCGTCGACGACGATGCGGGTCCAATCCAGCGCGTCCCCTCGCAGGATGATCAGCCGTCCCGCCTGGTCCCGCTCCGGCAAGTACTCGCCACCGATGGTCCAGAGCACGAATCCGGCTCCCAGGACGGCTCCGATCGGCAGGGTGAACAGCACGCTCAGACGGGTCAGCCCGAGCAGCGCTCCGACCAGCGCCGCGACGACCGCGACGGGGAGGAGGTAGTCCATGTGATTGACCCACGCCGCCCGCTGCAGGGACCACACGAGCGTGAGCAGCATGACCAGCAGGAGGGCCAGGCTGCTCCAGCCCTCGCGCGGCTGCAGGAAGCGACGCAGCAGCTCAGGCACGAGTCCGCTCCCGCATGGCCGGTGCCCGCGCGCCGATCGCTCTCCGCCCGAGAACGCTGGAGAGGTCGTCTCCCGCCCGGAGCAGGTGGTGCGCGATGTCGTACTCGGCCAGGGCGTGTCGTACGGCTGCCAGCTCGGCGCGACCGTCGTCGTCGTCCCGTCCTGCGAAGCTGAAGCGATCGAGCAGGACGACGATGGTGCCGATCCCTCGCCTCCGCAGGGAAGCGAGCGCGCGCACCCACTCGCGATCCGTTGAGCCGGTGACGATGCACAGGGTCATGCCGCGCCGCAGCTGCGGAAGCGTGGAGACCACCACTTCGGCGAGCGGCTGCGACCCATCGGCCTGGACGTTGGCAAGCAGGTTCAGGATCTTCTGCTCTACTCGCGTGCCGCGATCCGGGGTCAGGTGCTGCTGTCGCCGCGAGCTGACGGTGATCCCCACCGCCCGGTTCTCGCCCAGGGTGTGGACCGCGATCGAGGCGGCGGCGCTGACCGCGGTCTCGACCGACGCGGACTCCGTCGATCCGGCGTGCGCTGCGCGCTGCAGGTCGAGCAGGAGCCACAGGTCGGCCGCCTGCTCGAGGTCGAACTCCTTCACGATCAGCTCGCCATGGCGCACGGAGCTGAGCCAGTGGATCCGATTGATCGCGTCGCCATACACGTATGGACGCACCGTGCTGACCAATGGTGTCGCCGCCTCGTAGCGGCGACGCGACGGCGTGCTCCCATCCACCGGCGAGGGGGGCAGGCGCCAGTGCGGCAGTGGATGGACCTGTGGGAAGACCACGATCCAGGTCGGCCGCCCGACCACCATCTCGCTCGAGAAGAGCCCGAACGGATCACCGGTCCGCACCCGCAGGGCGCCGAGCCGGTAGCTGCCTCGGCGCAGGAGGAAGACCTTCGCCAGCCACTGGCGGCTCCCGCCGGCCTTCACGCCGACCACGCGGCCCGGCAGCGGCGCGGGAAGGGTCGACTCGTTGGCGACCTCGACCCACGGCTTGGTCCAGCGGCTGTCGTTATCGACCCGATAGACCGCCTCGAGCGTGTCGCCCACCTGGCTCCGCGGGTTGAGCACGTGATAGCCGGCGCGCAGCCCTCGCAGGCCACGGCGCGCGTACCAGCGCGAGGCGAGCAGGAGCGTCGCCAGCAGGTAGACCAGGAAGAAGAGGAAGTTGATCCCGGTGCTGAAGGCGGCAACGACCAGTGCGGTGCCGAAGAAGACGACCCGGAGCTGCCGTGACAGGCCCATGACGGTGCCTAGCGAGTGCCTGCGATCGCGGCGCTCGTGCTCTCCCCGATCGGGACCTGGCCCATGATCTCGCGCACGATCCCGTCAGGGTCGACCTCGCGCAGCGATGCCTGGCTCTTCACGATCAGCCGATGGCCGAGGACGGCCACGGCCAGCTGCTTGATGTCGTCGGGGATCACGAAGTCCCGCCCGTCGAGGGAAGCCAGCGCCTGGCCCGCTCGATACAGGTTGATCGAGCCGCGCGGCGATGCCCCCAGGTAGACATCGGCGTGCTCTCGCGTTGCCCCGGTCAGCCGCACGATGTACTCGGCCACGACCTGGTCGACGTAGATCTCCTTGACTGCGGCCTGCATCTCGCGCAGCTCCTCGACTTCCAGCACCTGCTGCAGCTGGTCGATCGGATGCCGTCGCTTCTGCTCGTCGAGGATGACGATCTCCTCCATCGCCTTCGGATAACCGAGTCGCAGGCGAAGCATGAAGCGGTCGAGCTGGGCCTCTGGCAATGCGAAGGTGCCCTCGTATTCGATCGGGTTCTGGGTTGCGATCACGAGGAACGGCGTCGGCATCGGGTGGCTGACCCCGTCGATCGTCGCCTGGTGCTCCTCCATGCATTCGAGCAGCGCGCTCTGGGTCTTCGGGGTGGCGCGATTGATCTCATCGGCCAGGACCACCTGGGCCATGATCGGTCCCGGCCGGAACTCGAACTCCTGGGTCTTCTGGTTGAAGATGGAGAGCCCGGTGACGTCCGACGGCAGCAGGTCCGGGGTGAACTGGATGCGCCGGAAGGTACAGCCGATGCTGCGGCTGAGTGCCTTGGCCAGCATCGTCTTGCCGACCCCTGGCACGTCCTCAATCAGGATGTGCCCCTCGCACAGCAGCGCCACCAGGGCCATGCGCACTTCAACGTGCTTGCCGACGATGACGCGCTCGACGTTGGCGACGACGCGCTCGGCCGACTCCTTGACACTCTTCACCGCGGGAGACTCCCCTTCCATTCGACCGTGAGCGTGTCCGCCCGCGCCGAACAATACCCCAGCGCGCCGTCCGCCGGTGCTGCGCCGGCCCGGCGGTCAACTGCCGCTGCCGGTCAGCTTCAGCCACTCCGCCATCACGGCGCCGCCGAGCGGGGCTGCGCTCACCGAGCCGCTGCCGCCGCCCTCGACGATGACCACGATCGCGATCGACGCGAGGGCGCCATCCTGGGCCGGAGTGAAGCCGATGAACCACGAGTGCGGCTTGAGGCCGGGGCCGCGCTCCGCTGTCCCCGTCTTGCCGGCGGTCTGGACGCCCGAGATGCCGAAGCGCGTCACATCCCCGGAAGCGGCGTACAGCCGCCCGATCGGTCCGTGGACCGCATCGACCATCGCCTGGCGCACCTGCGCGGCTGTTCCCGACGAGATGGCCGGATTGCCACGTCCGCCGTCATATGTCTCGAGCACGCTCTGCGTTGGCCCCGCGGCCGGCGTCGCCGCGTGGCTGCGCAGGTCGCGGACCACGAAGGGCCGGGGGACCACCCCGTCGTTGGCGATGGTCGCCGCCAGCAGTGCCATCTGCAGCGGCGTGACCGAGACGGCGGCCTGCCCGAAGGCGGCGCTTGCGAGCTCCACCTGGTCCTTGAAGGGGGCGCAGCCGCCATCGGCCGGGGCTGAGACGTAGGACGGATCGACGGGCAGGCCGCGGGCGTCGGAGCCGATGCGGAGGCCCTGGCAGAAGCCGAAGCGCCGCGCGTAGTCGAGATAGCGCTCAGCGCCGAGCTCCAGGCCGACGTGCGCGAAGTAGATGTTGCTCGACACCTGCAGGGCCGGGGACAGGTCCCAGAGCGCCGGCGCCGTCTGGCCCAGATCGTGCTCGCGAATCGTGAAGCCGCTGACCACGAAGCCGTCCACCTCTTCCTGGGGCTGGTCTGGGAAGGTGGTCTGGGGCGTGATGGCGCCCGAGTCGAGGGCGGCCGCGGCGGTCAGCACCTTCATGATCGAGCCCGGCGTGTAATGGCCCTGGCGGCTCCGGTCCAGGAACGGGTTGTCGGCGAGGCTCGCCACGGCGTCGAAGGGAGCCTGGGCCGTGGCCGGGTCCCCGGAGAAGCCGGTCGCGTCGTAGGACGGCGTGGAGACCAGCGCCAGGATCGCGCCGGTGCGCGGGTCGAGCGCCACCACCGCGCCCCGAGCGGCACCCAGCCGGGCCGCGGCGAAGTCCTGCAGGCGCTGATCGATGGTCAATGTCAGGTCGCGCGGATCCGGTTTCCGGTCGAGGACGTCGTTCACCAGGTCGCGCAGGGGGTTTGGGTCCGCGCGGCCGGTGAGCAGGTCGTCCCAGGCCCGCTCCACCCCGGTCGCCCCGAACCGCAGGCTGGCGTAGCCCAGGAGGTGCGTGAAGGCCGGATCGGTGTAGGTGCGCCGGCTGATCCCATCGGTCACCACGCTCGAGGCCAGCAGGCGTCCCTGCGAATCGAAGATCGAGCCCCGCGGCAGGCTGCGACGGGTGGCGATGACCTGGGGGTTGTCCTGTCGCGCCGCGAGTGTCTGCGCGTCGAGCACCTGCCACCACACGAGTGTGCCGGAGATACCGGCAAAGGCGAACACGAGGTAGACCGATAGACGACGAATGTTGGTGGCGATCACGGCCCGCGACCCTCGATCTGGGCGTCGACCACCGACCGATGACTGATCGCCAGCAGCAGCCCCACCACCACGAAGCAGGCGAGCAGGCTCGAGCCGCCGTAGCTGACGAACGGGAAGGTGATCCCGGTCAGCGGCACGAGCTTCACGTTGCCGGCAGCGATGATGAGGGTCTGCAGGCCAAGGCTGACCGTCAGGCCCACCGCCAGCATGGCGCTGAAGTCGTCGCGGGCCAGCATGGCGGTGCGCAGGCCCCGGAAGACCAGGCACATCACCAGCGCCAGCAGGGCGAAGGCACCGATCAGCCCGAGCTCCTCGGCGACCGCGGCAAAGATGAAGTCGGTGGGCAGCGCCGGGATCGGGAGCCGTCCTGAGATGGTGGGCAGCCCCTGTCCAAGCCCCTCGCCAAAGAGGCCGCCGCGCCCGAAGGCGTAGAGCGCCTGCACGGTCTGGTATCCGCGGTCGCTGGGGTCGACGAACGGGTCGATCCAGTTGTCGACCCGAATTCGGACGTGCGCGAACAGGATGTAGGCGACGAACGAGCCGGCCACGAAGAGGAGGATCCCGAGCAGGACGTAGCTCCGCCGGCCGGTCGCCACGAAGAGCATCGTCAGGAAGATCCCCATGAACAGGAGCGCGGTGCCGAGGTCGCGGCTGACGACCACGACGAGCATCACGATCACGAAGATCGCGATCATCGGCAGCAGGTAGGGCAGCGGCGGGATCTTGATCGGACCGATGCGGGCGCTGGCGCCCGCCAGCAGCGTGCGCTTCTCGGCCAGGTAGGCGGCGATGAAGATGACGAGCACGACCTTGATCGCCTCTCCGGGCTGAAAGCCGATGGGTCCCAGGAAGATCCACAGCCGGGCGCCGTTCACCTCACGCCCGAACAGGAAGGTGATCACCAGCAGCAGGGTCCCGGCCAACGCCCAGGTGTACTTGTAGTGCCGCAGCACGCCATCGTCCCGGAATCGGCCGGCCAGCACCACCATCGCCGTGACGCCGACCGCGAACCAGAGAAGCTGCGTGGTGGCCATCCCGAACTGGACGCCAAAGGCATCAGTGCCGAGCAGCTGCTGTGGGAGGCGATTCAGCATGACGATCCCGATGGCGCCGATCGTCGCCACGCACGGCAGCAGGAGCTGGTCCCCCCGGTTGCCGAGCAGGCGCAATGCCAGGTGAGCGCCGAACATGAGGCCCACGTAGCCGACCGCCACCCCCATCGGGCCGGGGTCGAGCGCGCCCGTCTGGGCGATATGGGTGACGGCGAAACCCAGCGGGACCAGGATCACGAGGGGCAGCAGGAGACGCAGCTCCAGGCGACGCGAGACGGCGTGCATCAGCGCTCCAGGCGCATCCGGACCCGACCGATCGTGAGCTCATCGCCGAACGAGAGCGCCACCGGACGATCGATGCGGTGACCGTTGACGTAGGTCCCGTTGGTGCTCCCCTGGTCCTCGATGAACCAGCTTCGCCCCCGAAAGGTGAGCATCGCGTGGGTGCCGCTCACGAAGTCGTCATCGACGAAGATGGTGCTGTTGACGTTGCGGCCGATGGAGTTGATCGGTCCCAGGGCGATCGCGCTGCCGAGCGCCGGCTCGTCCGCCGGCGACTCCACCACCGACAGCCTCCCGATCCCCGATTGGCTCGCCATCTGGGTCATCTCGGCGCTGCGGAGGTCGCGCAGCAGGGCGCGCGAGAAGCCGATGAGGATGAGGTACAGGAGGGCGAGGAAGCCGAGCTGCAGGACGAGGAGCAGGATCCGGAGGACCTCGCCGGTCATCAACCGACCTGGAATTCGATCTCGGTGCTGCCGATCTGGACCACGTCGCCCGGCCCGAGCGCCACCTCGCTGACCGGCTGGCCGTTGATCCACGAGCCATTGCGGCTGCCCAGGTCAGCCAGGCTGTAAGCGCCGTGCTGCAGCTTGAGCTGGCAGTGGTGACGGCTCACCTCCGGATCGTCGACGATCACGTCGTTGTCGCTGGCGCGGCCGATGCTGATCAACGCCCCGCCCAGGTCGAAGCGGACCCTCGGTGCGCCGTTGGTGTGCACCAGCAGGAAGGCACGTGACGCCGATTCGGGTGTTGCCGGCGCGCTGCCCGGGCGGGCCAGGACCATGGTGTGGTCGGACGCCTGCGCCGGCATCGGCTCGGGGATCGGCTCACCCGCGACATCCACCACGTTTGCGGCAACGCGCACGTCACCGCGCGGCACGGCCGGATCCGCGACCAGCGTGACGGTGGGCCGCGCCACCAACTGGTAATGCTCGCGGCGAGCGCGCGACGCGGCGCCGTGAGCAAGGTCGTCCTCGAGGGAGCCGCGATACGGCTCGAACTCGGCGAAGTCGGCCGGGTGCAGATGCAGGTCATACCGGTTCGGCACGATGATCCCGGCCGCGCCGAAGGCCTTTCCGCTATCCATCGCCCGCTCGATGCGCTTCGTCAGCAGCACCGGCTGAAGGGTTGCGCCAAGGCGTCCCGCCGGCGCCTCGAAGAGCCGCTCGAGAATCGACTCGAGCCGCGCGATGATGCCCATCGGCCGATCCTAGCACGGGCCGCGACCCGCTCCGGTGGACTGCACGAGCTCGACGAGCGGGGTACCAACGGCGTGCCCCAAGGTACCAATGCGCCCGTGGGGACCCGCCGCCTCCTCTGGGTATACTCGGGACCCTGTAGACGTTCCTGGAACCGGGTGCTGACCTGACAACGATGCTCGACACGCTGACCGAATCCTTCTGCGAGCGGTGCGGAACTCGCTATGAGTTCGCCGCGCCCGAGAAGCTCACGCCCATCCGCAAGACGCGCGGGGTGATCTCCGGGCTCAAGAACTACATCATGAGCCAGGACTCGCTGTCCGACTCGGTCAACGACGCCATCCGCTCGCAGGCGGAGCGGCTGGCGTTCAGGCAGCTCGACGCGTTCCACACCTCGTTCAACTTCTGCATCGACTGTCGCCAGTACACCTGCACCAACTGCTGGAACGACGACGCCGGGCGCTGCCAGAGCTGCCAGCCGCTGTCCAATCTCGAGCCAGCCGCGCACTGGGTGGAGGCGGGCAATGGCGACGCGCAGGCTGCGACCGCGTGGCCGTCCAGCGACCTGACCCCGCCTCTTCAGCTCACGAACCTCGATCTCCGCGCACCGGCGGCAATCGAGCCGGAGCCGATCGTCGAAGCTGAGGCGGAGCCCGTCATCGAGGCCGAGGCCGAGGCTGAGCCCGTCATCGAGCCGGAGCCGATCGTCGACGCTGGGGCGGAGCCCGTCATCGAGGCTGAGCCCGAGGCGGAGCCCGTCATCAAGGCCGAGGCCGAGCCGGAGCCGGAAGCCACCGCCGAGCCCGAGCCCGAGCCAGAGGCGGCCCAGCCGGAACCGACACCCATCAGGCCGCTGCGACCGATCGGCGAGACCTTCGTCCACCTGCCGCGTCCAGCGACCAAGCCACGCGATGCCGCCGCTGTCGCCGCCGACGACGAGGCGCTTGCCGCTCGACGCGCGCAGCTCGACACGCTGGGGCTGGGCGATCCGGGGCAGGGGCCCGTCGGTCCCGAGCGACGGGTGCATCCGTACCGATCCAGCGGAGCGCCCGTCACGCCGCTCGCCGCCCTCGCCGGCGGGGCGTTCTGGGACGCCTCGGCCCGCGAGGTCGCCGGTGCGATCAGCCCGGTTGGCGTGCGGAGCTGCGCCCAGTGCGAGCTGTCGCTGTCGGCCACCGCGCGCTTCTGCCGCCGATGCGGGCACCCCCAGTCCCAGTCGGCCTAGTCGCCCCCGCCGTCGCCCTTGCCGGCGCCACTGCCCGACGGCTTCGGCGCCGAGCCCTTCCCACCGGACCCGGCCTCCGTCGACGTCGCAGCTGGAGCGCTCCCATCCCCCGATCCAGTTAATGCCCCGTTGCTCGAACCTGCCGCGCTGCCCGACGACGACGAGCGCGAATCGGTTTTGTAGAAGCCGCCCCCCTTGAAGATGATCCCGGTCGGATGGAAGACCCGTCGGAGCTCGCCGCCGCACCGCTCACAGGTGGCCGGTCCATCCTCGAACATCGAGTGGATCACCTCGGTGATGAAGCCGCAGCTGCGGCACTGGTAGTCGTAGGTTGGCACGGCAAGCCGAGGCTAGGCCCCGTGGCCACCCTTGCGCATCCCGCATTTGGGGCAGTAGAAGGCGTCGGTCCCCGATTCGAACCCACAGTGGGTGCACACCGAGCCGCCATGCTCAGTACCGGTCGCGGCGCGGGTTGCCGTCGCGGCGCCAAGGCTGTGGCCGGTTGCTCGAACCTGCTGGTAGAGCGAGCTGAGCAGGCGGCGGCCGATGCGCTCGGTATCGCCGCGCTGGCCCTTGCCTCCCCAGCCGACCACGGCTCGGACGATCAGGTCTCCGGAGAGCTCGTCCCAGTGGCTGGCCAGGCCGCCCACGATGGCGGAGTAGTCGGGGTAGCCACCCGTGTCGGTCTCGCCATGCAGCAGGGCACAGACGAGGCTGTCGACCGTCATGTCCACGGCATCGGTGGACTCGAGCACGTAGAGGGCATGCAGGGCGATCGGGCTGACCGTCGATCGCGCCGCGATCCACTGCTGCAGCTCGGGGAGTCGCTCCATGGTTGGGGCGGCGTCGGCCAGCTCATGGCTGACCGGCTCCAACACGTCGACCGGCCCCAGCGCCAGCGGCTCGACGACGGCCGGCAGCATGGCCTTCATGCTGGGATCCGCCGGGAGGCGCAGGCCATCGCTGCTCCGCGCCAGGAAGGCCAGCTTCAGGCTGTACTCCTGGGCAGTGATCTCCTCGATGAAGGGCGTCGGCGGAGGCGGAGGCGCGACCTCCTTGTTGCGACGGCGAAGGAAGGACATCGACCGATTCTAGCAGTGGCGTCCGCTGAGTCCGCGGGCGCGCATCAGCCGCCCGTCAGCAGCCGCAACTGCGCTTCCAGATCGGCGAGCCGCATCCGCTCCCGCTCGACCACGGCCGCCGGCGCTCGGGTGGCGAAGTCTCCGGCCAGGAGGACCTGCAGGCGTTCGATCCTGCGCCGGAGATGCGCCTCGTTGGCGGCCTGGCGCGAAGGAGCGTCGGACTCCTCTGACGGCTCGCCCCCGAGCCACGCCGCGGCTCCTGCGGTGGAGGCCACAAGCTCGGGGCGGTCGCGGTCGTCGCCCGGCGCGCGCAGGTCGATCGGGCCTACGCGAGCCAGGCCGGCCAGGTAGTCGAGCCCGTGCTCGATCCCATCCCGCGTGGCCGCATCGGCCGGCACCACGGTAAGTGGCAGCCGCGCTGATGCGGGCGCTCCGGACTGGGTGCGGAGGTTGCGGACGCCACGAATCAGCTCGATCAGCACCGCCATCTCCGATTCCGCCGCCGCGTCGCGCTCGCCGATCCCCAGCCAGCTGGCGGCAATGAGCAGCGGTGGCCGAGCCGCTGCGGTGGCATCGGATGCCGCCAGGCGCGACCAGATCTCCTCAGTCACGAACGGCACGATCGGGTGGAGGATCTGCAGCATCGTCGCCAGCGCCTCGCTCGCGGCGCGCCACGCTCGGGCCTTCTCGCCGTCGCTGACGCCAGGGCGCCGCAGGTCGACCTTGGCCATCTCCAGGTACCAGTCGCAGTAATCGGTCCAGGCAAACTCGTGGGAGGAGGCCGCATACGCCGAAAGCTCGAGATCGTCCAACTGGCGGGTTGCGCGCTCGGTCGCCTCGGCCAGGCGTGAGTGGATCCACCGCTCGGCGAGGCTGGGCGCCCCCTCGGACGCGGCCAGCGGCTCGGGGCGCGAGCCGAGGACGAAGCGGGCGGCGTTCCACAGCTTGTTGGTGAAGTTCCGCGCCCCCTCCAGCTTCCCTTCCGTCAGGCGCTGGTCGGCGCCCAGCGAGGTGCCGACCGTCAAAGCGAAGCGCAGCGCATCGGCTCCGATCTCCTCGATCAGCTCAAGTGGGTCCGCGACGTTGCCCTTGGTCTTGCTCATCTTGATGCCGCCGGTGGCGCGCACCAGCCCGTGCAGGTAGACGGTGTGGAACGGCTCTCGGTCGGTGAGGAAGAGGCCCAGCATCATCATGCGGGCGACCCAGAAGAAGATGATGTCGTACCCGGTCTCCATCACCGAGGTCGGATAGAAGCGGCGCATGTCGGGCGTGTCATCCGGCCAGCCGAGGGTGCTGAACGGCCACAGGCCGCTGCTGAACCAGGTGTCGAAGATGTCGGTCTCCTGGGTCAGCTCGCTTGCGGCTCGCCCACAGGTCGCGCAGGCGTCGGGACCAGCCTCAATGTCGCTGACGGTGATATGCCCGTCGGGGCAGTACCAGGCCGGGATGCGATGCCCCCACCACAGCTGGCGTCCCACCGCCCAGTCACGGATGTTCTCCATCCAATGCGCGTAGACCTTGGTGAAGTGCTCGGGCACGATCCGGGTCCGACCTTCGCGCACCGACGCCAATGCGCGCCTGGCGAGCGGCGCCGTGCGCACGAACCACTGCACCGACAGGCGCGGCTCGATGACCGTCCCGCAGCGCTCGCAGTGTCCGACCACCATGGCGTGCGGCCGTTCGCCCTCCAGGTCCCCCATCTCCCGGAGCTGGTTGACGATGCGTGACCGCGCCTCGTAGCGATCCAGGCCAGCGAACGGTCCGCCCTGCTCGTTCACTTGCGCCGATTCGTCGAGCACGTTGATCGCCGGCAACCCGTGACGCCGGCCGAGATCGTAGTCGTCGGGATCGTGGGCCGGCGTGATCTTGACTGCCCCTGTGCCGAAGTCCCGCTCGACCACCTCGTCGGCGATGATCGGCAGGCGCCGGCCGAGGAACGGCAGGATCGCCTCGTGCCCGACCAGCTCGCGGTAGCGCTCGTCATCGGGATGGACCGCCACGGCCACGTCACCCAGCAGCGTCTCCGGGCGGGTGGTGGCGATCGAGATCCATCGGCCTGGATCGGGCGAGCCATCCTCGAGGGCGAGGTGATAGCGGATCGTCCACAGGGTCCCGGTCTCCTCCCTGGGCACTTTTTCGAGGTCCGAGATGGTGGTTCGGCAGCGCGGGCACCAGTTGACGAGCGCCTCGCCGCGGTACACGAGGTCGGCGTCGTGGAGTCGCTTGAACGCCGTCCGGACGGCGCGGGCGCTGATGGGGTCCATCGTGAAGCGGTTGCGCGTCCAATCGGCGGAGGCACCCAGGCGGCGCATCTGCAGGCCGATGACGTCGCGCGTCTCGTCCATGAAGCGCCACATGCGCTCCAGGTATCGCTCGCGCCCCAGCGACTCGCGTGTCTCCCCCTCGTCGGCGATGATCTTGTCGAGCACGAACTGCGCGGCGATGCTGGCGTGGTCGACCCCAGGCAGCCAGAGCGTGTCGTCGCCGCGCATGCGGTGGTAGCGGATCAGCATGTCCTCGAGGGTCACGAAGAGCGCGTGCCCCACGTGGAGCGAGCCGGTGACGTTGGGGGGCGGCATGGTGATCACGAATCGCTCCGCCCCGGCCGGTGGGTCGGCGGAGGGCGTGAAGGCGCCACTCGCCAGCCATCGTTCGTAGATCGCTGGCTCGACCTCGGCCGCGTTGTAGCGCGGCGGAAGCTCGAGTCGCGGCGTCGTCATCGGTCAGGCCTCCGTGGCAACAACAAACCCGTTCGCCGAAGGACGAACGGGTCGTGGTACCACCTTCGTTCGGCGACATCGGCTGATCCGATGGCGCCCTCGTTACCGCGGTATCGGGCGGAACCCGGCCGGCTCGCGTGCAACCTTCGCCCTCTCGTGCCGAGGCGGGCTTGCAGCCTGTGGCCCGCCATCTCTCACGGTCGTCGGAGGGGTACTCCTCACGGTCAGCGCCGTGCTTGGGAGTCTACCACGAGGCGGATCTAGGCCTTCGAGCCCACCGTGACGCGCAGTTGACCGTTCGAGGTCACGAACTGGGCCGATTCCTCGAAGCTCTGAATCGCGGCCGACAGATCGAATCCATCGAGGTGAACGGCGGTGAAGATGAACTCGCCGGAGGTGCCCAGTCCCAGGGCGACCCGATGGATGCCGTTCACGCTCTCGAGCGACTGCTTGAACGAGGTGATCGCGCCGAAGCTGGTCAGCCCGGTGACCACGACCTGGGTCGTTGCATCGTCGACACGTGCCTCAGCGGGCGCCTCGGCCGCAGGCTCAGTGGCCGCAGGCCCGGCAGTCGTTGCCCCGGATGCAACGTCTGATTCGGTTGTGGAGTCGTGCGCGCCATCGTCGGCGCCCGAGGGCTCGGGGGCATCGATGACGGCGACGGCGCTCGTTGTGGCGGGGGTCTGCGCTGGCTCGCCCATGACGTCCGGAGCCGCTGCGGGCTCAGGTTCCGGGGCTGCCATCTCCGCCGGCGACGGGGCAGTGTCCCCTGCCGGTGGCGCGTCGGCATCGGTCAGCGACGGCGCCTGGGGGATGCGCTTCAGGGCGGAGGCCAGGGCGGCCGGGTCGTGGATGTCATTCAGCTGTGCGAAGAAGGCGTTCATCTCAGCCTCGAAGGCGTCGACCCGTGCCTCGACTGCGGTCATGGCCCCCTCGCCGGCAGCAGTGTTGGCGGCGAGCTGCGCCTCCAGCGTCGCGTTGCGCGCCGACACCTTGGCGGTCGCCTCGTCGCGAATCCGTTGAATCTCGCCGTGCTCCCAGTCTGCGATGTTCTTCAGGTCGTCGTTTGTGAGCTGGTGGAGCTCCGCCGCTCGCTGCTCGGTCTCGGAGTGGATGCCCGCCGACCGCTCGGCAACGCCTGCGCGGAGCTGGGCCAGCGCATCATCGCGCGTCTGCTCCGCGATCTTGCGCATCGCATCCGAGAGGCTCTGCAGGAATGGCACCGCTGGTTCTCGGCCGGAGTCATTCATCGCTGGCGTTGAGTGTGCCACGACAGGAGACTCTGCACCATCCGGCGACGCAGGCTCCGTCCCGCTTACGAGATCCGTCTCGTTGACGGGCTCCGTGCTCGGACTCAGGTCTGCCTGCTCGGCCAGCCCGGCGAAAGCGGTCTCTTCCTCGGACATCTCGCTCACCGCCCGACTGCCTTTTCGGCCGCATTCGATGGGGAGACCAGCGCCGACCACCAGGAACGACGGCGCGCGGGCGCAGCCGCCCCTTCCGGATGGGTCAGCAGCCGGGCAACGTTGTGCAGGTCGGTTGACATCTGCTCACGAGGAAACTTGAGGATGACGGGTTCCCCTTCGTTTGCGGCGGTGATCGCCTTGGGGCCATTCGAGACCACCGTGGCGCTGATGCGCGTGCCAAGGTTCTTGGCGATGTCGTCGAGGGCGATGCCGTGATTGGAACGGTTCACGATCACCTTGACCATGTCACCCAGCCCGACCTCGCGGGCGAGGCTCAGGAACTGGGAGGCGTTGCGCAATGGACCAACTTCGGGGGTGACCACCAGGAAGATCTCGCGTGACGCGGCCAGCATGGCCATCGTGCGGTCGTCATAGCTGGGGTGGCAGTCGATGATGACCCAGCTGTGGTGGGTTCGCGCCCAGCGCACGGCGGCGACGAGCAGGTCCGTGCTGATCCGCTCGGATTCGCTCGGCTCCGTTCCCCAGGTCAGGACGCGGACTCCGCTCGCCTCGTGCGTGGTGACAGTCTGTTCGAAGGCATCGTTGGTCCATTCCTCCGGGGGCGAGCCGGCCAGGTGGGCCAATCCACCGTGGTATGGCGCGTTGAGGACGGCGGTCACATTTCCAACCCCGACATCGGCATCCATCAGGCAGACGCTGTTGCCGGTCTGCTGCCGGATGGCCACCGCGAGATTGACCGCGATCATCGTCTTGCCCACGCCGCCCTTGGGTGCGAAGAGGCTGACAACCGTGCCCTCGCCGATGGTCTCGATCTCCGAGCCGTCGGTGGCGGTGGTGGGCAGCCCGCCCGGCACTTCGCGCCCGCCATGGATCAGCATCGCCTGGAGCCGATAGACGAGGGACTCCGGCGAAATCGGCTTGCGAGCGTATTCGTCGCGACTCGCGCCGGGGTTCGCGTCGACCGCCCACTCCGGGATGTCGTCGGAGAAGAGGATGATGGTCGGGACGCGCTGCGTGGAGTGCAGGAAGGCGAAGAGCTCCTCGTCGCCCGGCTGGCCACGATCGCAATCGATGACGGCGAGGTCGATCTGGCCGTCGCGAGAGAGCCAGCCGAGGGCCTCCTGGCGATCGGCCGCGATCGCCTCGAATCCGGCTTCGGTCAGCGCGTCCTCGTAGGAGGAGCTCCACCCATCCAGGGCGAGCAGGACGCTGGGTCGGTTCATGTGCAGTGCCTCTGGGTGCAGTGCGGTGACGAGTGGCACCACAATCCGGCGAAACGACCTTCCGGGGCAATGGGACCTCGGCACCATCGGGGGCCGCCGAAGGTACGGGGGAGGCCCCTACGCAGACTCTTCGGCGCGCTCGGCTGACCTTGGGCGAGGGCTCCTGCGGCGCGGCTCGGCATCATCGGTCTCGGTGACCAGCATCGGCGGCTGGCCGTGCTCGATCGTCTCGCCGGTGATCACCACCTTCTTGACGTCGGTCCGCTCCGGGATGTCGTACATCACCTCGAGCAGCGCCTCCTCGACGATGGTCCGCAGGGCGCGCGCACCGGTCTTGCGGTCGATCGCCAGGCGTGCCGTCGCCTCGAGCGCCTCGGCGGTGAACACCAGCTCAACGCGGTCGAGCGAGAGGAACTTCGCGAACTGACGGGTGACGGCGTTCTTCGGCTCGGTCAGGACCTTGATCAGGTCGTCCTTGGCGAGCGCTGTGAGGCCGACCACGACCGGGAGGCGTCCCACGAACTCGGGGATGAGGCCGTACTTGAGCAGGTCCTCGGGCATCAGCTGCTCCATCAGCCGGCGCCGCTCCTCCTTCGAGCGCTGCGCCTGCGAGCCGAAGCCGATCCCGCGCTTGCCGACCCGCTCCTCGACGATCTTCTCCAAGCCCTCGAACGCGCCGCCGCAGATGAACAGGATGTTGGTCGTGTCGATCTGGATGAAGTCCTGGTGCGGGTGCTTGCGGCCACCCTGCGGCGGGACGTTGGCGACGGTCCCCTCCAGGATCTTGAGGAGCGCCTGCTGCACGCCCTCGCCGGAGACGTCGCGGGTAATCGAGGGGTTGTCCGTCTTGCGGGCGATCTTGTCGATCTCGTCGATGTAGATGATTCCGCGCTGGGCGCGCTGCACGTCGAAATCGGCTGCCTGGATCAGGCGCAGCAGGATGTTCTCCACGTCCTCGCCGACATAGCCGGCCTCGGTCAGGCTGGTGGCATCGGCGATGCAGAACGGGACGTCCAGGACCTTGGCAAGGGTCTGGGCCAGGAGCGTCTTGCCGCTGCCGGTGGGACCGACCAGCAGGACGTTGCTCTTGCCGAGCTCCACCTCGTCGACCGCAGAGCCCGCGTTGACTCGCTTGTAGTGGTTGTAGACCGCCACCGAGAGGACCTTCTTGGCCTGCTCCTGGCTGATCACGTAGCTGTCGAGCTTCTCCTTGATCCGGCGCGGGGATGGAAGCGCCGCGGGCGTGGTCTTGGCGCGCGGCGCCTCCAGCATCTCCTCTTCGATGATCTCCTGGCAGAGGTTGATGCACTCGTCGCAGATGTAGACACCCTGGCCCGCGATGAGCTTGCGCACCTGCTCCTGGCTCTTCCCGCAGAAGGAGCAGCGATATGGAACCTTGGTCTTGCCGGTCATTGCTCCGAGCATAGCACGCGCTTTCGAGCGCGCCGGCTATAGACCGATGGTCCCCGCTAGCATCCCCCCGGTGGATCCGATTGCGGTCTCCCAGGCACCCTTCGACTCGCCGATTGGCCGCCTGTGGGTCGCCGTCTCTTCGCGGGGACTGGTCGGCGTCTCGCGCGGCGACAGCCCGGACCGTGACTTCCACGGTCCTCTTGCCCTGGATCCCAGCGCGGCCGCCACGGCGATCGCCGAGCTGGAGGCGTATTTCGCCGGACGGCTGCGCACCTTCTCAACTCCTCTCGACCTGCGCGGCGCCCGCCCCTTCGACGTCGCCGTCTGGACTGCCGCTCGCCAGATCCCGTATGGCGAGACCGTCTCCTATGCGGAGCTGGCGGCAATGGCCGGCTCCCCGCGGGCCGCTCGCGCCGCCGGCGGCTCCATGGCCCGCTGCCCGTTCTCGCCGGTCGTCCCGTGCCATCGGGTCATCCATGCCGACGGCTCCATCGGCGGCTGGGGAGCCGACACCTGGGTCAAGCGCTGGCTGCTTGACCTGGAGCGCGGGGGTAGCATCGGGTAATGGCGACCCGGGCAGACGTGCGGCGCATTGCGCTGGCGCTCCCCGAGGCGAGCGAGGAGCCCGGCCTTGCCTTCTCGGTCGGCGGCAAGGCGTTCGCCTGGCCGTGGATGGAGCGACTCGACCCGAAGCGGGCGCGCGTCCCCAACCCGGGCGTGATCGGGGTGCGGGTCGCCAACGAGCTGGAGAAGGGGCGCTCTTGTCGCTGGACCCGGCGGTGTTCTTCACCGAGCCGCATTACAACGGCTACGCCGCCGTTCTGGTCCGGATCCCCGCCATCGAGGTGGACCTGCTCGAGAAGATCCTCACCGACGCCTGGCTGACCCGAGCCTCGAAGAAGCTGGCCGCGAGCCTGGACCGCTGACGGTTACCAGCCACGTTGGTACAACCGCACACAGAGGCTCGCGGGCGTCATGCCGTACCAATGTCATTGGTGCCGCGTTGGCAGAAGGAGGCCTCCGGTGCCCTTTCACCAATGACAGTGGTAAGCCCACCCGTGGATGAACAGTCCGCGAACTGAGCTTTAGGCCCACACCGCTACTTCTTGGGCTTGACGTCCGCCGCGGCAGCTTCCTTGGCGGTCGGCACCGTGCCGCCCGCGGCCTGGGTCATGCTGATCAGCGACTCGGTGGAGCCGACGAAGACCTCGTCGATCAGGCCGTAGGCCTTCGCCTCATCGGCACCCATGTAGAAGTCCCGCTCCGAGTCGCTCTTCACCTTCTCCGGCGGCTGCCCGGTGTGCGCCGCCAGGATCCCAGTGAGCCGCTCGGTCAGGTGCATCACCTCGCGCATCTGGATCTCGACGTCGGGGGTGTTGCCACGGAAGCCGGCCGAGCCCTGGTGAATCATGATCCGGCTGTTCGGCAGGGCGAAGCGCTTTCCCTTGGCACCCGCCGCCAGCAGCACCGACGCCATGCTTGCTGCCTGGCCGATGCAGATGGTGCTGACCGGAGCCTTGAGGTACTGCATCGTGTCATAGATGGCGAGTCCGCTGGTCACCACGCCGCCAGGTGAGTTGACGTACAGGCTGATGTCCTTGGTCGGATCCTCGCTCTCCAGGAAGAGGAGTTGCGCGATGACCAGGTTCGCGATGTGATCCTCGATCGGCTCGCCCAGGAAGATGATCCGCTCCTTGAGCAGCCGCGAGTAGATGTCGAAGGCCCGCTCACCCCGAGCGCTCGACTCGATGACCATCGGGACCAGCATGCGTCTACTCCGTGGTGTCGGCGGGGACTGCGTCCGTGCCCAGCGCACGGTCGATCAGCGTGTCCACCAGTGTACGGTTGCGAAGCGTCATGCGCAGGTAGGAGCGGCCGCGTCGCGAGGTGAGGTATTCCCGCAGGCGCGGCTCATCCGGGTAGCGTGCCAGCTGGTCCGCGATCTCCTCCTCAACCTGTTCCGGGGTCGCGTCGATCCCCTCCTTCTCCGCGATCGCGCTGAGGACGAGGAGCGACTTCACCCGCCGGGTCGCGGGCTCGCGCAGCTCGGTCGCCAGCTCCTCGGGTGACTGGCGAGCCATCTCCAGGTACCTGTCCAGCCCGATCTGCTGGACGGCCAGCCGGTTGCGCAGCTCGTCGCGCATGATCTCGATCTCGTTCGCGATCATCACCTCCGGCAGCTCGACGCTGGCGTTGGCGGTGGCGAAGTCGATGATCCGGTCGGCGAAGTGGTGGCGAGCCTCATCGGCACCCCGCCGCGCCAGTGCGTCACGGATCTCGGCGCGCAGCTCGTCCACGGTCGAGAGCTCGCCCACGCTCGTCGCGAACTCGTCGTCCAGCTCGGGCAGGATCCGCTCGCGCAGGTCCAGCAGCGTCACCTCGAAGTGCGCGTGCTTGCCCTGCAGCGCCTCGACCCGGTAGTCATCGGGGAAGTCGATCTCGAAGACCTTGGTCTCGTCGATCGCCATGCCAACCAGGTTCTCTTCCCAGCTCGGGATCATCCGCTCCTCGCCGATCACCAGCGGCAGCCGGTCGGCCGATCCGCCCTCGAACGGCTCGCCGTCGATCGTGCCAACGAACTTGACCGAGGCAATGTCGCCCTTGGCCGCGCCCCGATCGTCGACCGGTCGCAGCGTGCCCTGCTGTTCGCGCAGGTCGGTGATGACGGCTTCGACCTGCTCATCGGTCACCTCGATCGGCTCGAGACCGAACGGGTAGTCGGCGTATGAGCCAAGCGTCACCTCCGGCCGGACCGCGACGGTCGCGGTGAACTTGACCGGCGCGCCCTCGGCCACCGCGCCGCTGTCGAGGTCCACCTCCGGCTGGTCGATCGGGATGATGGCGACCTGGTCGACGGCCGCGTCGTAGCTCTCGTTGACCAGGTGGTCGACCGCCTCGGCGACCACGGAGGCTCTCCCCACGAACCGATCGATGACGTGGCGTGGCGCCTTGCCGGGCCTGAAGCCGGGAACCTTCGTCCGCTCGGCGACATGGCGGTAGGCGGTCGCGAAATGCCGGTCGACCTCGGTAGGCGAGACCTCGATTTCGAGGACCATCCGGGATCCGGACTCGGGGCGGGAAGAGACGGTGACCAAGGCTGCTCCTGCTGCTGGCGTGGTGGGCGAGGCGAGATTCGAACTCGCACGTCTTGCGACACCGGCTCCTAAAGCCGGCGCGTCTGCCGTTCCGCCACTCGCCCGCTGTTTTGTGCTTACGAGACGCGCTGTACTCGTCCGGGGCCTTGCGCATGACGCATGAGACGCGTATAACTTTGCGAGACGCGAATCCCGTAAGTTAGGAGCCCCGAGCCATGTCCAAAGCCCCAGCCGAGACACCGATCATAGCCGACGGTGCCCCGACCCTCGCCTCCACCCGTAACGAGTGGATCAGTCACCTGCGCGGGCTCAACCGCTCGCCGCAGACCATCGCCCTCTACCTGCGAGCGCTCGACGGCCTCGATCGCTTCCTGACCGAGCAGGGCATGCCGCGCGCACTGCGTGCCATACGCCGCGAGCACCTCGAGGCGTGGATGGTAGCCATGCAGGACCGCGGGCTGGCGCCGTCGCACGTCAGCATCCTGTTCCGGGCAGTGCGACCCTTCTTCGGGTACATGGTCGACGAGGACGAGCTCGACCGGAGCCCGATGGACAAGATGCGCACCCCGGCGGTGCCTTTCGACCCGCCCAAGGTCCTCGACCCCAGCCAGGTCGCCGCACTGTTGGCGGCCTGTCGCGGGACGGACTTCATCTCGCGCCGCGACCTCGCCCTGCTCAGTCTCATGCTCGACACCGGCCTGCGCCGGGGCGAGGTGGCCGGGCTCACCCTGGGCGACCTGAACGTTGCCCAGCGCACCGCCTACATCGCGTCGAGCACCAGCAAGAGCCGGCGCGGCAGGGCCATCGTGTACGGCGATAGCAGCGCCAAGGCCCTGCTCCGCTACCTGCGCCACCCGAAAGCTCCCCACGCCGCGCAGGAGCCGCTGTGGCGGGCCCGGACCGGCCTGCCGCTGACCGGCAACGAGATCTATCACACCCTGCGCCGGCGGGCTGCTCAGGTGGGGCTGGTGGTACATCCCCACCAACTCCGTCATACCTGGGCCGATGCGATGCTCAAGAGTGGCCACAACGAGGGGGACGTCATGCAGCTCGGCGGATGGGCCAGTCGCCAGATGCTCGATCGCTACGGGGCATCCGTCGCCGCTGAACGGGCCCGTGATGCCTACCGCTCCCCCGTCGACCGATTAGCACGACGCTAACCCGCTCGGGGCCTGCACCGTGCTGGTAGGATGACGCCAATTACATAACAAGCCAGCTGCGCTGAGGCGCCCTGTGCCATGGCAGGTAGGTGATATGCCACCTGCTCTCTGACCAGAGGGTTGCCCCCGGTGACTGATCATCACCAAGGGCGCCGTGAAGCAGCGAACGGCCGCTATGAGTGGTTGACCGTCCCGGATCCGGTACAGATCATCCCCGGGCAGAAGAAGCCACGGCGGCACGAGCCAAGTTCCGAAAGGACTTAGCCCGTGCCCGTCCTCCCGTCGCATCGCAGCGTCATCGCCAGCATCGCCGCCCACGAGAGATGGGCCCGCGAACCCGATCGAGCAGCCGCGTTGGCGCCTGCTCGCCAAGCCATCGAGGATCGGTTCCTCGCCGCGGCCCGCGTCCTACACCCCAAGCTGTCCGAGGAAGAGATCCGGGTTCGGGCCGCGAACCTGAGGTCCGCCCAGGCCAAGCGCGCCGCCCTGGCGCGATGGCGGAAGGCAGAGGCAGGCGACGATGCCGCCTAATGCCGAACGGCGCCCCTCTCGAGGCGCCGCCCAGACGATGCAGGCCGATCTTAGCACCGGATCGGGACCAATCGGGGCAGCGCCATGACCCGCACGTGGTTGGCGATCTATACCGCCATGCTCGTCCGGCCTAAGTACCAACGGCTGAGTCCGATCGGTCGCGGGGCCCTGCTGCACGTCTTCATGCTGGCCGGCTTCCAGAGCCCGGAGGCGACCTGGGACGATCCCGAGGAACTGCGCGAGTCCCTGGTCTTGGCCGGCTTCCCTGAGGGCGCCCTCGACGAGCTGATCGGGCTGCGGTGGCTGCAGATCGAAGGTGGTGCGCTGGTGATCCATGACTGGGATGAGCACCAGTGGGCCGCAACCATCGCCGCCCGCCGCGAGTGGGAGGCCGCTCGGAAGCGGGAATGGCGCCATCGCAAGGCTGCCCCTCCCCCCGCACCCCCCACCTCACAGAACAACAACAACACAACACAACACAAGGGTCCCGGACACGTCCCGGACATGTCCCAGACCCCGACGGTCAATGAGGTGGTGGGTGAGTACCAGAGGTTGTTCGGGTTCGCCTCTGAGAAGAAGGTGGCCTACCTCACCTCGATCTCCTCCAGGTGGCCGGTGGCTCGGATCTTGGAAGGGATGCAACGCGAGCAGGAACGAGGTGCCACCGCTCGAGACATCTGTGGAAGGCTCGAGGCGGGCCTGAAGCGGGGTGACAAAGTGGCAGCCTCGGCGACCCTGGCCGCCATCAGCGACCACGTTGCAGGGCTGGCCTCATGACCCGCCGCCGCCGTTGGCCGTGCCGCTGCGAGCTGTGCCAGCAGGCTAATGCCGAGGCGGGGATAGGGCCTCCGACCCTTGGCGAGCGCGCACCCTCAGCGACCCGAGCGCCAGCATGCACACACACGGGGGATGGCACCTCAATCGCTGAGGGGGTCGACAAGCCAGGCGACCCGAGCGCCAGCATGCACACACACGGGGGATGGCACCTCAATCGCTGAGG